>CAZSHZ010000064.1:0-3058 GCA_964606955.1 uncultured Nitrospirota bacterium | reverse complement strand
AGGATCCCGATGATCGTCATGACGATCAGCAACTCGATCAGCGTGAAGCCTGCGTTGAGAGGACGGGACGCCGCAGGGGGAGAGATCATCCGTCAAGCCCCAAGATCAAAACCGGCGAGCCGATCTCCCGCTCAATCCTCTCCGCCGTCTTCTCCGCCTGCGACTCCTTGGGGAATCGGCCGACCCGCACCCGGTGGAGGAGGCCGCTGTTCGTCCTGAACGGTTCTATGCGGACCGAGGGATAGCGAGCGGAGAGCCGCCGGACCAGCGCCTGCGCATTTCCCCGCTCGGCGAAGGAGCCGATCTGGATCGTGAATCCTTTCCGGGCTCCCCGGGAAACGGCCACCTTTCCGATCGGAACGATCTCCACCCGCGCCAACCCCTTCTGGGTCATGTCCAGCCGGTGGGCCGCCCCGAAGGAGAGGTCTAAGATCCGGTTGCGCACGAACGGTCCGCGGTCGTTCACTTTCACGGAAATCTTCCGGCCGTTCTCCAGGTTGGTCACCGCCAGGATCGTCCCCAGAGGTAGGGTGCGGTGCGCCGCGGAGATCCCGAACATGTCATAGATCTCGCCGCTGGCCGTCGGGCGTCCATGAAAATCGATCCCGTACCATGAGGCCGTTCCCCTCTGCGGAAATGAACCCCTCTCGCGCGGGGGATCGAGCGAGGCGCACCCCAAGAGGGAGAAAAAAATGGGGATGAGAAGAGGTACGGATAAGAGGGGCCCGCCGCCTGTTCGAGGATCACCCAAGGAAGAGGGCTACGCCCTCCGCCGATTGGATCTCCCCGATGGATGTGAGATTCAGACCCCAGAGACCGCGCGCGTCACGGCGCGCAAGCCGTTCGAGTCGGCGGAAGAGCCGCGTATAGAGAACGTTGGGTCGGATGACCAAGAGTCGAGCCCATCCCCCCTCCAGCAGATGGGCATTGACGAAGAGCTGATCGGTGAAAACATAGGCCAACAGGCGGCCGAAGCGGTCGCGCCGCACACGGTCATACTCGAGGCGAACCGTTTTCCCCTCCACAAGCCGGCGATTCTCCTTGAGCGCCTCCACCGCAAACGGTTGCGGGTCTGCGATCCATCGGTCGCCGAGGCGCCGCCGAAGTTCCGGCGCATCGATCCCGATGTAACGGACGCTCTCGCCGTTCTGCAACTCGATCGTGTCGCCGTCGATCACCCTGGCCACGAATCCGCTCCCCGGCGCCTCGACGCCCGAGGAGGATGAGAGGGTAGAGGAGAGAAGTCCGAAGAGAAGAAAAAGGGCGGAGATAAAGCGCAAGCGGTCAACCTTCCCGCTTCCCCTCCCAATTAACCCATTGGCGGACCACGGCCCGCTGCGTGGAAGAGATATTCGCGAACTCGATCCCGACGCCCTCTGAGAGAACGCCGAGGGTGTTCTGGACGCGCTTCCAGACGACGCGGCATTGGCAATTGATCTTGCTCTTACCGTCCGGGAGGAGGAACTCGACCGGAAAAAGATCGCCGACCTTCAGCGCCTGCCGCGCGGAAAGAAAGAAGCCTCCGGCGGAGAGATTTTCGGCGTATCCGACGAAAAAGCGGTCTCGGGTCTTTCCGTGAATCTCAAGAAAGACCATCGGGATGCGGGGATACCCCCTCTTCTCGATCCCCGAGACATCCTCCTTTTTCCCCGGTCGAAGGGGCAACGGCTTGGAGCCGCGGGAACGGCCGCCCCCTTGGACCACCGGCCTAGCGCTCCTCGGTGAAGGCAAGGAGCGCGATGTTCCTGGCGCGCTTCACGGCGAGGGTCAGTCGGCGCTGGTGCCGGGCGCAATTCCCGGAGATCCGTCGCGGGACGATCTTGCCCCGCTCCGAGATGAAGCCCTTCAGGGTGGCGACGTCCTTGTAATCGATCGAGTCCTTCTTCTCGTGGCAGAAGCGGCAGACCCTTCGTCTGGTAAAGAAACTCCGCCGCTCCATCAGAATGGAACCTCATCCCCTTCGTCCGCGGGCGCGTCGGACCGCTCTTCCGTGGGAACCGTCGTGGGAGCCGTCGTCGATCCCGCATCCCGCTGGCGGGGGAGGAAACGGACCGATTGCGCGACGACCTCGTATTTACTCCTCTTCTGCCCATCCGCCGCCTCCCAGCGGCGCTGCGACAGACGGCCGTCGATGATCACGCCGGCCCCTTTGGAGAGATAGTCGCGGGTCGTCTCCGCCTGTTTTCCGAAAACGACGATGTCGACATAGGTGACCTCATCTTTTGTTTCGCTCCCCTGCTTGTATCTCCGATTGATCGCGATCGCGAAGTTCGCCACAGCCGCGCCGTTGGGGGTCCACCGGACCTCCGGGTCGCGTGTCAAATTCCCCATCAGAATGACTTTGTTGAAGCTGACCATGATATTCCTCTATTCCCCCTCGCGCGCCGTCCGATCCGAAGGACGTCTGGGCCGGTCCCCGCGCCCTTCCCCGAATCGCCCCTCTGGGGCCGGCTCAAGACCCTTCTCCGCAGGCTTCCCCGCCCTCTCATCGGCGATTCCAACGGTAATGAACTTAATGATCGACTCATCCAGCCGATAAGCCCGCTCCAGCTCCCCGACCGCCTTTCCCTCGGCTGAAAAGTGCAGCAGGACATACGTTCCCCGCTTCTCTTTTCGGACCTCGTAGGCCAGCTTCTTCTTTCCCCAATTCTCGACTCGAAGAATGCTGCCACCATGGCGGGTAATAACCCCCTTGATCTTTTCACCGACCTTCTCAACATCATCGTCGGGCAGCGACGGACGGACGATGAAAACGGTCTCATAGCTGGCCATAAAACCTCCTCACGGATAATGCCCGAGAGCGGGTCTCGAGCGAGGGGCCACGAAAAACGGCTGAGGTCTTTTATCATAGTCGCCGATTTAAAAGCAAGGCGGGATTATAGGGGGCTTTTACCCCGAGCGCGCAGCGCTCGGGGACCCCCAAGCGTCGCCCCCTCCACCGGCGAAGCCGGATGGAGCCTCCCCCTCACGCTCGCCTTGCTCGCTGATAGTGGTTAATCCCGTTGCCCGAAACTTACCCATTTAGGACACTGCCTAAAATGGCGTTCGGTTCCTGCTT
>CAZSHZ010000063.1:0-5974 GCA_964606955.1 uncultured Nitrospirota bacterium | reverse complement strand
GGGCGATCCGACAGCCGTCCTGTTGATGAAGCAGGGGATCGACCTCTATGGGGAAGGGAAGTGGGAGGAGGCCCTTTCCAGCCTGACGCTGGCCTCGCAGGTTGATCCCTCGCTGTCTGCCGCGTACTTCAACGCCGGCGTGGTGGCCTGGGAGATGGGGCGCGCAGGCCAGGCCCTCTCCTCTCTGGAGACATTCCTTGGGGCCCATCCGGGTCATCAGGAGGCCCAGAGGCTTCTGTCGGACGTGCGGAAGAGCTACTACAGCGGACGATCTTCGGACAGCGCGGGGGGCGGTTTCGCCGAGTTCGGCGCGGCCACCCTGCTGGGGTTTATCTTCGTGTTTGCCGTTGCGGTACATGAGATCGCTGCAACCCACCCGCTCATCGCAGCGGAAGAAGGAACAGCGGACGACCTGGAGCGGCTGTGGAGAGGGCTGAAGCGAGCAGCCTGATCGACCCTCAACAGGCCCTGGATTTTCAAATCCGGATCGAAGGGCGGAGCTGCCGGATCTACCGGAGGATCGCCCTTCAATTCCGTCGCGAATCCGGCCGAGAAACGGGATGGGTGAAATTTTGGCAGGAGTTGGCCCTGGATGAGTTGACCCACGCGCTGATCCTTTCTATCGCGAGGGAGTTCCTACGGACCGGGGTCCGGATGAAAAACCCGGTGACGACCGATGGAGAAATTCAACGGGACCTCGATCTTCTCCTCTCTCGGTGCGAGGAGGAGGTTTGTGTTGGTATGAGCCGGACGGAGGCGATCAACATCTTGGTCGCCCTCGAGGCATCCGAAGCGAATCGGTTGTTCCTCTCCCTTCTGCAAGGCACCGAGTCGAAGGTCTTGACCCGTTTCGCAGAGTTTTCCCGCCTTCTTCGCGAGCATGAAAGGCGCATCCTCAAGGGGATCCGAAAATACGGGAGTCCCGCCGGGGCTGCGCACGTCTCTGTGGAGGCGAAGAATGCCTAATGGGGAACAGCGGCGTCTCCCCTGGCCGAAGGAGATAAAAGCCTTCCTCGATGAGTATGTGGTCGGGCAGGAGGAGGCCAAAAAGATCCTCTCCGTGGCCGTCTACAATCATTGCATGCGGATCACCCTGCTCGATGAGTCGGATGTGGAGATGCAAAAAGGGAATATCCTTCTGATCGGACCACCCGGGACAGGGAAGACTCTTTTGGTGCAGACCCTGGCCCGCGTAGTCGGCGTCCCCTTCTCTATTTCGGATGCCACGGCGCTGACCCAGGCCGGCTATGTGGGGGAGGATGTGGAGAATGTCATCTTCCGCCTTTTGCAAGCGGCCCGGTGGCAGATCGGTCTCTGCGAGCGGGGGATCGTCTACATCGATGAGATCGACAAGATCGGCCGCAAGTCCGACTCCCCCTCTCTGACCCGCGATGTCTCCGGGGAAGGGGTGCAGCAGGCGCTTCTGAAGATCATGGAAGGGACGGTTGTGAACGTTCCCCCCCAGGGAGGTCGAAAGCATCCCGAGGAGAAGGGCATCCCGGTGGATACCCGTCACATCCTGTTTATCTGCGGAGGGACATTTGAGGGGTTGGACCGGATCGTCGGGCAGCGGAGGGCCAAAAAGGAGATCGGCTTTGGTCGGGATAGAGGAGACGGCCTCCCCCTCAACCGCCGGATCCTCCCTCAGGATTTGATCAGGTTTGGGATGGTTCCGGAATTCGTCGGCCGTCTCCCTATAATCACGACGCTTCAAAGCCTGACGGAAGCGGACCTGGTCCGCGTTTTAATCGAACCTAAAAATTCCCTAGTGAAGCAGTACGAGAAGCTCTTCGCCTTGGAGGGGGTCCGCCTTCAATTCTCGCGGGAAGCCCTGGCGGCCGTCGCCCGAGGCGCGATGACCCTCGGCATCGGGGCGAGGGGATTGCGATCGATCCTTGAAGAACTCCTGTTGGACGTCATGTACGAGCTCCCCTCTCACTCTGGCCGGAGAGAGTGTCTCATTGATGAAGAGAAGGTCGATCACGTTCTCTCCTCCCTGGGGCGGCGGGAGGAGCGCCGGGAGGCGGTCTGAGACCTATGAATTTCAGTGGCGTCAAAAGGAGGAAGTCCTGGAGCGTGCGGCCCTCCTGAATAACCGGGGGCGTTGATTGCTATGGGGAGGCCCGAGGAGGCGCTGTTCCATGGTGAATCGGCGTGCTTGACTGCTCGGACAGTCTACGGGTCCGCGTGCCCCTCAATGTTTTGAACCGAAGGAGGTCCCCATGCGAGGAATTGATGGCCGGATCGGACGCAAAGAATTTCAGAAATTGACCGCCACCGATCTGATGGAGCGCGAGGTGACGTACTATCCAAAGGAGACGAACTGCTACACGCTGGCGCTGGGTATTGTTCAGGGGAATTTCGGGAGCATCCCGATCGTGGACGACGAAAAGCGGTTGATCGGGGTCGTCAGCGAGTTCGACCTGCTGGAGGCCCTTCTGGCGGGCATGGATCTCGATCATCTGACAGCGTGGGAAATCATGAAGCACCCGTTTTCGGTCTCCGAGGAGATGCCCGGCAGAGAGATCATGGCCTTTCTCCAGAAGAACCGCCTGATCCGTGCGCCGGTCACCGACCGGTCCGGCAGGCTTGTCGGAATCGTGGCCCGGAGAGATCTTCTCGCGGGATACATTAAAACCAAGGCCGGACCGCGGCTCCGCTCTACCGGCTAAAGTCCTCACATCTTGGAGGGTCGGGTTGCGCGGGATGGATAAAGGGGTCGAGGGGCTGTGGGAGGCCGTATTTGAAAACAGCCCGGATGGGATATTTCTGATCGACCACGAAGGATTGATTCGTGCCTTTAATCCGGCGATGGAGCGGTTGACGGGTTGGGGACAGGAGGAGGTGGTCGGCAAGAGGGAATGCCTTCTCATTTTCAACTGTCGCTATGCGGACGGGGAGATGGTCTGCCGCTCAACCTGTGCCGGTCTTGCGGCATTGGCGAACCCCGGTTCGGCTTCAGAGGCGGAACTGATGCTCCGAACCAAGGGGGGCAAGGAGATCGTCGTCTCGGCCAGTTATCGTTTCTTGCCGATCCAACCCGGATATGCGATCGGCGTGATGCGGGAGATTACCGCAAAGAAGCAGGCCGAGGAAGGGATCCGGCTGCAGGCCATGACCGATGAGCTGACCGGCCTCTATAATTTCCGGTATTTCCGTCGGCAACTCGACCTTGAAATTAAACGTGCCGAACGGTATCGCCACCCTCTGTCGCTCCTCATGCTCGATATCGATGAATTCAAGCACTACAACGATCTCCACGGACATCCGCAGGGGAACGAGGTCTTAAGGCAACTCGCGGCCCTGCTCCGGGACAACACGCGCGAGACCAACGTCGTGGCGCGTTACGGCGGAGAGGAGTTTGTCGTGCTCCTTCCGGAAACCGGAAAATGGGTTGCGATCCGAACGGCAGAACGCCTCTGCTCCATGATCCAAGATGCGGTCTTTCCGTTTGAAAAGGAACAACCGGGCGGGAATTTGACGGTGAGTCTGGGGGTCGCAAGCTACCCCTGGGATGCGGAGGAGGCAGAGGGGCTGATCCAGATTGCGGATGCGTTCCTTTATCAGGCGAAACGCCAGGGGCGTAACCGCGTTCTCTGGAGAAAGATCTGACACCCGGTTTTCGCCGCCGGACCGATCGCTTGTAAATCTTTGTTCCATTCTCTAAATTTGGGACATGGTCGACCTGACGCGGAGGAGATTTCTGGGGCGAGCCATCGGCGCGGTTGCCGGGATGATCGGCCTCGGCCTAGCGATTCCTCTTCTGGGATTTGCAATCTTGCCGACTCTCCGCAGGCGGGAGGAGTCTTGGTCCGAGGTCGGACCGGTGGATCGCCTAGAGGTCGATCGGCCCAAGGAATTTGAGATCGTCCGTTCGCTTTCCAGCGGCTGGATGAAGACAAACTCGATCCGCTCCATCTGGGCGTTCCGGAAACCGGAAGGAGCAGTCGTTGTTTATTCTCCGATCTGTCCCCATTTGGGCTGCGCCTACCGGTGGCAAGAGGCGGACCGGAGGTTCTTCTGTCCCTGCCACAACAGCATGTTTGACCTTTCGGGACGGGTCCTGGCGGGTCCGGCCCCGCGGCCGCTGGATGCGCTTCCCACGGAGATGCGAGGGGATCGTCTCTTTGTCTTGTCCCAGGAGTTTAAGGCCGGGATCCCTCGAAAGGAGCCGATCTGATGCGAGGGTTGTATCGCTGGCTCTCCGACCGGCTGAACCTGCCGCCGCTTCTCCACCATCTTTTAGATGAACCGATCCCGGGCGGGGCAAGCTGGATCTATGTTTTCGGAAGCGTCACGCTCTTCTTGTTTCTTTTGCAGGCCGCGACCGGCGTCTTTCTTGCTCTTTATTATGCCCCCACGCCCGACCATGCCTATGACAGCGTACGCTTCATCCAGGACGAGGTCCCCTTCGGGGCATTGATCCGGGCCCTCCATCATTGGGGAGCAAGCGCAATGATGGTCGTGATCGGTCTGCATATGCTTCAGGTCTATCTCTACGGCGCGTACAAGCGCCCGCGCGAGCCGATGTGGATCGTCGGCGTCTTTCTTCTGACCCTTACTCTTGCCTTCGGTTTTACCGGTTACCTCCTCCCGTGGGACCAGAAGGCGTATTGGGCGACCCAGGTCGGGGTGAACCTGGTTGGGACGGTCCCTTGGATTGGCGGGGTGTCGGCCCGGATTCTCCGCGGGGGAGGGGAACTCGGCGCATTGACACTCACCCGTTTTTTCGCGATCCATACGCTGTTTCTCCCCTGGTTGATTGTCCTCCTCATTGCTCTTCATCTCTTTATTTTACGACGGGTCGGAGCGGCCGGACCCTGGGATGAGGAGCGCGCTTTAAGATTCACCGAGCCGTTTTATCCCAAGCAGGTGTTTTTTGACGCCGTTGCCATGGGTCTTGTCTTTGCGGGCCTCGTCGGATTGGCTGCGGTTTCTCCCGCGCATCTTGCCGATCGGGCGAACCCAGCCGACAGCACGTTTCGTCCGATTCCGGAGTGGTATTTTCTATTCTATTATCAGTTGCTGAAATACACCGAAGGGCCGTGGCAGCCGCTTGTCACATTTGCTCTCCCGGTCCTTTTCTTCGGGATCCTCTTTGCCGTTCCGTTTCTGGGACGCAGGTCAGAGCGGTCGCCGACGCGGCGTCCGGTGGCGATCGGGGTCGGGGTACTCTTCCTCATCTCCGTCTTCACACTCCTGGGGTTGGCGATCCGGGAGACCGCCTCCATGGCCGCGACCGACCCTGCGGTGGAGCGCGGAAGGGCCCTCTATGCCAAGTTGGCCTGCGCGGGCTGTCACCGCATCCACGGAGAAGGGGCCCAAGTCGGGCCGGATCTCTCTTACGTCGGGGACAAACGAGATCGGGAGTGGCTGGTCGCTCATTTCAAAGATCCCCAAGCCATGGTTCCAGGTTCAATCATGCCTCCTGTTCGCCTGAGTGAACCTGAACTCGAAGATCTCACCCGCTACATGTTGAGCCTGAGAAAAGAGGGACGGTGACAGCGCAATTCGAATGAGGCGAACCGCGCGCTAGGGCCGTCGCAGGCACTCATCATGGTTGTCCACGTTGCGAGGGACAATCTCGGAATGTTCCCTGCCGTATTCCCAGGTGAATCGGTATTTCTTGTTTACATAGCCCTCGAAGATCTTTGTACTCTGGCCGCCGGTTGCGTTTTTGACCTCGTGCGTCGAAAGAGACGGATGGCGGGGGTTCTGCTCTAAAAGAAGTATCTGTTTTTGGAGCTGGAGGTAGGCGTCGTCGGGGAGGAGCTCTGCCTGGGAGAGAAAGCGTGCGGTCACGGCGAGCTTGAACGGCACGCCTTATTTTTTCGGGTCTTCGCGTAAGTAAGTGGGTGATTTTAGCCTTCTGGCCATCCTATTCCCCTCCTTTGTAAGGAGGGGTAAGGGGAGGTAGATTCCGACAACAACCGATGGCTCAACTCTTCAAGCACTCCTTCGATGTTGTTCAAGA
>CAZSHZ010000062.1:0-10744 GCA_964606955.1 uncultured Nitrospirota bacterium | reverse complement strand
TTCTTATAGGGGCGTGAGCGGGTGAACTGGATCGCCTGCCCCGCCGGCCGTTGGCAGAAGGCCCACAGATGCTCGTTGATGAACTCGCTGCCGTTGTCGGAGTCAATCCAGCGCAGCGGGAGCGGCAGGTGCTGCTCAATGGTCGTCATGGCCTGCATGACCCCGTGGCGGCCTTTGCCCATCACCGCCTGGCGCTCCAGCTCCTAAGGTCAGCGGAACGTGGCAGCGCATCCAGGGCAACCACTGGGGCAGCGCGGCCTTCAGCCGCTGCGCGCACAAGTACCCCGAGGCCTCCCACACCTGCGCCAGGAGGCGGATGACTGCCTCGCGGTAGGTGGGCGCCCGTGCCGTCACCCGCCGTGGGCGTGACCCGGCGGGCACAGGACGGTTCAGCAGCCAGATGGCATATTTCCGGTTGTAACCACAGACCTCTGTGAACTCCGCCAAGATCAGGCTCTTCTCGATCCGACTCGCCTGCTGGTAGCGAGCATGAATCGACCGCAAGTACTCCCGCTTCGAACGTCGCGCCATCCCGTGCTCCTCCATCTGCCCCCTCCTTTCGGCCCGCACCATGCAAACTCGGAGGGTTAGATTTGCAAATGGCGCAACGAATGGTCACACGGTTAGATTTTAGATGGCGCAATACGCTTTCTTGACAAGGTGGATCAAACTGGATACCCTCGCAAAAAATGATCCACGCGGAAAAAATGCACAGACTCTATCTGCGCGTGGGAGATCATGTCGTTCATCAGCATTATCCTCGCTGGGGAGAAGGGTGCGTCGTGGAAGAACGGACGTCCGAAATTGACGGCGGGCTCTGCATGGTTCGGATCATCTTTGACGACGGCAAGGAGAGGTCGTTCATCAACAATCTTGACGATCAGAACTGCTGTTACTACGCCGGCATCCGGATTCACTAGGTGGGCCGAGGAGAGCCGGCGCCGTCCACGGGCTCACGAATCCTTGTCGTAGACGACGAAGAGCACATCAGGCGGCTCTGCCATCACATCCTCTCCATCAGGGGGTATCTCCCCCGGAGCACGTCCCTCCCGCGTGAGGCCCTTTCATATATTGAGAGCGAACGATTTGATCTTCTCCTGACCGATCTGGCCATGCCCCAGATCGACGGGTTGGAACTCCTTCGCCGGGCGAAGGAGTTCCGCAGCGATCTTCCGGTTGTCATCATTACCGGCCACGGCACGCTCGACAAGGCGATCCAATCCCTTCACCACGGGGCCGACGGGTTCGTCATCAAGCCTTTCAGTGAAAGCGAACTCCTGACCGCGGTTGAAGAGGCCCTGGAGAAGAGCCGCCTTGTTCAGGAGAACCTCCGTCTTCGGCTCCTCATGCCGCTCTTCGAAGTGACGCGCAACCTCCTCTCCGAGAGGGATCTTTGCAGCGTCCTCAATCAGGTTCTGGAGGTGTCCCGGAGGGAGACAAAGTCGGCGGTTTCCGCAATCCTTGTCGAAGGGGGGGCGGCCCGTTTCTTTCCGCCTCCCGAGAAGGAGCAGATCGGCAGGTACCAGGCGCTCTGCCGCGAGGCCGGGGAGCGGGTCCGCGGGCGATCGGACCCGCTCCTCCTTTCTGCGGTCGCGCCGTCCGGGGTCCCCAAAAGCCCCGCTTTTGGGGTGGATTTAGAGACCGGCGCGCAATCGAACGATTCGGCCGAAGATCCGGCGGTCGCCCTCCTCCGGGAATTGCAGATTCGTCAGATGATCGCCGCCCCGCTCGGTCTGGGTGACGATTTTGCGGGCTCCCTCTATCTGTTCCAGCGAGAGGCCGATTTTGCGCAGGCGGACCTGGAGCTCGTCTCCATCTTAGGCCGGCAGGCGTTGAGCGCGATTGAAAACGTCCGGCTGTTCGAGCAGTTGGAAAGGACGCAGTTCCTGGCGATGAAGGTGCTCGCGCAAGCGATCGAGGAGAAGGACCAGTATACGGCCGGACATTGCGATCGGATGGTGGACTATGCCATGGGGCTCGCCGACCGGCTGGGAATAACCGCCGAGGAGAAGAAACACCTCGGGTATGCCGCGGCCCTCCATGATATCGGAAAGATCGGTGTCCAGGAGGTGATCCTGAACAAGTCGGGAAAGTTGACCGAACGGGAGTACGACCGGATGAAGAAGCACTCGGAGATGGGGGCGAGCATCATCAAAGAGGTAGAGTTCCTGGAGCCGGCGGTCCCGATCATCTATCATCATCAGGAGCGATTCGACGGGAAGGGCTATCCTGAAGGCCTCATAGGGGAGGAGATTCCGTTGGGGGCCCGGATCATCGCGATCCTCGATACGTACGACGCGATGACCTCCGATCGCCCCTATCGCAAGGCGCTGCCGGTCGAGATCGCTTTCGAGGAGCTCCGGCGCTGCGCCGGGAGGCAGTTCGATCCGCGGCTTGTGGAAGTTTTCATCCAGATGGTTTCCGAAGATCTCGCCCCGCAGGAGACCTCTTTCGGCGGGGCGTAGCGACGAGCGCTGCCAACACGGTTTCGATCCACTCTCCCTCTCCGTTATAGGGAATCGCTCCAAGATAATATTTTTTAAAAAGGAGTTGAAAGAACGCCGGGTTGGTTTCTCGGGCCGGGGTTAAGCGGGTGTCCCGGTCGTTTAAAAGAATCCCGGCGACCGTCAGTCCTCGGTTCGAGGCCGCCTCCATGGTCAGGAGCGTCTCGTTGATGGCGCCGAGGCGATTCGCCGCGATGATCAAGAGGGGGAGACCCAACGCGGAGGCGAGATCCGCCATTGTCCGTCTCCTGGAGATCGTGGTCAAGAGACCGCCGGCCCCCTCTACAACGATGAAATCGACGGTTTGGCCCCTGCTTTGATAGATCCCCTTGATCTTATCCAGGCGGATCCGTATCCCTGCCGCCGCGGCAGCGACGGCGGGGGCGACCGGACTTGGAAACCGGTACGCCGAGATCCGGGAGGGATCGACACTCTTTCCTGCCGCCCGCGCAAGTTGTCGCGCATCCTCCCCGTTTCCGGTCTCGATCGGTTTAAACCCATCCACCGATAGACCTCTCGCGCGCAGGGCCTTCAGCAGAGCAGCCGCGACAAAGGTCTTTCCCACGCCGGTCCCGGTCCCGGTTACAAAAGCTCCTCTCATATCGCGCGGGAATCGAGCGCGAAGATCTGGCCGCTCACGCCGCGCATCTGGGTGAGCAGGAGAATAAACTGGGCGACCTCCTCCAGAGTCGGGGAGGTCTTCAGGATTGCGGATCTGAGGATCCTCTCCGAGGCCTGCGGGCTTGCGGCGGAGAGGGGGGAGGGGTGGTAGCCGGGGAGGACGACATTGACCCGGATCGAGGGGGAAAGTTCTCGGGCGGCGCTGCGGGCAAGGGCGACCAGTCCTGCTTTGGAAGCGGCGTAGTTTGCCTGCCCCTCACGCCCCGACGTGGCATGCGATCCGAGGAGGATGATCGCCCCTTCGCGCATCCGCCCGGCCGCCGCAGCGAGGACCCAGGCGGCGGAGGAGAGGTTGAGCGCGATCACCCGGTCGAACGCCTCCTCCTTCATCTTGAGGAGGAGGGAGTCGGCCGTCGCGCCCGCCGCATGGATGACGATCCTCGGAGGGCCGACCGCATCGTTAGTGAAGGCGAAGAGGCCCTCCACTTCCGCCCGTTTCGTGAGGTCGGCGTAGCATAGGGTCGGTTTGGGACGGTCCTCGGCGGCCAATCGGGCGGCCACCGCTTCGGCGTTCTCCCGGCGCGAAAAATAGTGGAGAAGGAGAGGGAACCCGGCCCGGCCGAAGGCGAGGGAGATCGCGCTCCCCAATCGGCCGCTGCTTCCGAGGACGATCGTGGTCACAAGATTCTTGCGAGCGATCCTACCAGGCCGTCGATCTGCTCGGCGGTGTGTGTCGCCATCAGAGAGATGCGGAGGCGGCTTTTCCCCCGAGGGACGGTCGGCGGCCGGATCGCCGGGAGGTAGAATCCGGCCTCGCGGAGCCTTTCGGCGGCCAAGAGGGCGGTGGACGCTTCCCCGATCGGGATCGGGACGATCGGCGTCTCCTCAGATTTTTGCACCGGAACCCCGATCTGGGAGAGCCCCGAGATCAATCGGCGGCGATTTTCCGCCAGCGTGCCCCTTCGCCTCTCCCCCTCGTCTTTGAGGAGATCGAAGGCGGCGATCGAGGCGGCGAGAACGGGCGGTGGGAGCGCGGTGGTATAGATGAATGCCCGCGCGCGGTTGATCAGAAGATCGATGACCGTCCAATCGGCGGCGATGAACCCGCCGAGCGATCCGAGCGCCTTGCTCAAGGTCCCCATCTGGATCAACCGGGGATGCGGGCCGATCCCGGCCAGATCCGGAGTTCCCCCCCCTTTTTCTCCGACGACCCCGGTCCCGTGCGCATCGTCAAGATAGACGAGCGCGTCATATTGCTCGGCGCTCTTGAGAATCTCTCCGAGCGGAGCGAGATCGCCGTCCATGGAAAAGACCCCGTCGGTTACCACGAGCGCGGGCCGGTTCGTCTTCCGCCCGGCCAGCAGGCGCTCGACCTGCTTTGAATCCCTGTGCCGATAGACCTTCAGCGACGCCGATGCGACGCTGCAGGCGAGGCGGCACCCATCCACGAGACTTGCATGGCTGAGGCGGTCCAAGAGAACGAGACCGTTTGGAGAGGTCAGGGCGGGGAGGGCGCCGACATTTGCGAGGTAGCCGGAAGAAAAGAGAAGCGAGGCGTCGGTGCCCTTGAAGGCGGCGATCATCTCTTCCAGGCGCGCCGCGAGGGGATGATGCCCGGCCAGAAGACGCGACGCCCCCGCGCCGCAGCCGAACTCTTTTGCGGCCGCCGCCGCGGCTCCCTTCAATCTCGGGTGATCGGCCAGACCGAGATAATTGTTCGACGAGAAGTTGACACAGATCTTTCCGTCTACTCGGATCACGGGACCGGCGCTCCAGTCGCAGTTCTTCAGGCTGCGGTGGAGCCCTTCGGCCTTGAGGTTGTTTAAGAATTCCCGAGACGGTTCGTGCATTTTATTTTCAAGAGGAGAACGATCTAACACGACCGTGCTCAGACATGTCAAGGGCCCAAGTAAATCGTTGACAACAGGGTGGGCCGCAGGTAGAATAAAAGTCGAGAACAATCTGAAAAGTTAGGACTTTTTCGCCGAAGGAAAGGAGGAGGGGATTGTTCGAAAAATTCACGGACCGCGGCCGCAAAATCATCATCCTCGCCCGTGAAGAGGCTGAGCGGCACCAGAATGATTATCTGGGAACGGAGCATCTTGCCTTAGCCCTCCTCCGGGAGAGCGACGGGCTTGCCCTGGCCGTCATCAAAAAAATGGGCCTCTCCATGGAGCAGGTGCGGATGGAGATTGAGCGGAACCTCCCCTCCGGAAGCAACACGATGACGTTCGGAGAGATCCCCTTCACCCCACGGGTCAAGAAGGTCATCGAGTACGCGGTGGAGGAGGCGAAACTCCTCGGCCACAACTATATCGGCAGCGAGCACCTTCTCCTCGGCCTTCTGCGGGAGGAGGAGGGGATCGGCGGAAAGATTCTCCGAAGTCTGGGCGGCAATCTCCTCACCGCTCGACAACTCACCATCAACCTTCTCAGGAAAGCGGCCCCGCGCGAAAAGGACCGCAAATCAAACACTCCGGCGCTGGACGAGTTCGGCCGCGACCTCACGCAACTGGCCGGGGACGGGGCGCTCGACCCGGTGATCGGCCGCACGGACGAGATCGAGCGGGTGCTGCAGATCCTCTCCCGCCGGACGAAGAACAATCCCGCCCTGATCGGAGAATCGGGGGTCGGAAAAACGGCGATCGTCGAGGGCTTGGCGCAACGGATCGTTTCGGGAGACGTTCCCGACAATCTCCTCAACCGCCGCGTGATCGCGCTCGACCTCGGGTCCCTGGTCGCGGGGACAAAATATCGGGGCCAGTTTGAGGAGCGCTTGAAGGTCGTGATGAAGGAGATCATGAACGCCGGGAACGTCATCATCTTCATCGATGAGCTTCACACCCTCGTTGGGGCCGGCGCCGCCGAGGGCTCGATCGACGCCTCCAACATGCTGAAGCCCTCCCTTTCGCGCGGCGAGATTCAGGTGATCGGCGCCACGACGCTCGACGAATACCGCAAACATATCGAAAAGGACACCGCGCTCAAGCGGAGATTCCAGGCGATCTACGTCCTTCCCCCCTCGGCGGAGGAGACGGTCCGGATCATAAAAGGTCTCCGCGACCGCTACGAGGAGCACCACGGCGTCTCCATTACGGATGAAGCGGTTCAGGAGGCCGTCCGCCTCTCGGATCGTTACATTACCGACCGCTTCCTCCCCGACAAGGCGATCGACGTGATCGATGAGGCGGGATCCCGGGCAAAACTGCAGGCCTGGTCGCGCCCCGACGAGATCCGGGCGTTGGAGGCGGAACAGAAGAGGATCTCCCGCGAGAAGGATCTTGCGATTCGCCTCCAGAACTTCGAAGAGGCCGTAAAACTCCGGGAAGAGGAGGAGCGGCTCAAGAAGCTGATGGAGGAGACGAAGAGGGAGTGGAAGAAGAACCAGGAGAAGAACCGCCCCTTGATCAACAAGGAGGAGGTCTCCTACATCGTCTCGAAGATGACCGGGATCCCTCTCTATCGCCTCGAAGAGGAGGAGAGCAAAAAACTCCTCAACATGGAGGAGGAGCTCCACAAGCGGATCGTCGGCCAGGATGAGGCGATCCAGGCCGTCTGCAAGGCGATCCGCCGCTCCCGGGCCGGGTTGAAGGGGGCGCGGAGGCCGATCGGCTCATTCATCTTCTTAGGACCGACCGGGGTCGGAAAGACCGAACTTGCCCGGGTCCTTGCCCAGTTCCTCTTTGACGATGCCAACGCCTTAATCCGGATCGACATGTCCGAGTACATGGAGAAGTTTTCCTCCTCGCGGCTCTTCGGGGCCCCTCCCGGATACGTTGGATACGAGGAGGGGGGACAACTGACCGAAAAGGTGCGGCGGAGACCGTATTCCGTCGTCCTCTTCGATGAGATCGAGAAGGCTCATCCCGACCTGTTCAACGTCCTTCTGCAGGTGCTGGACGACGGATGCCTGACCGACTCTCTCGGCCGGAAGGTCGATTTTAAGAACACCGTGCTGATCATGACCTCCAACCTCGGGACCCGGCTGCTGGACAAGGCGCTCGGATTCCGAAGGCCCTCGACCGAAGATCAGTATACGAAGATGCGGGACACGATCCTCTCCGAACTGAAGCGCACCTTCAATCCGGAATTCTTAAACCGGATCGACGAGGTCGTCACCTTCCATTCTCTGGAGAGGAAGCATCTCGAGACGATCGTCGATATTCTTATTGCCGAGCTGAACAACCGCCTGACCGAAAAGGGATTGGAACTTGAGGTCGCGCCGGAGGTCAAAGAGTGGTTGATCAAGGAGGGGTATCAGCCGGTTTACGGCGCACGGCCGATGCGCCGCGCGATTGAGCGGAAGATAGAGGATCCGCTTTCGGAGGAGATCATCAAGGGCCGATTCAAGGAGGTGAAGAAGATCCGGGTCATTCTCCGGGACAACGGCCCCGTCTTCGAAGAGGTCGCGGCCATGGCGGAGGTCTAGGCCGAAGAGGCTTTCGAGGCGCCGGCATCCGCCGGCGCTTTTTTTTGAGATGAAACGATGAAGTTTGTCCTGGGAATCGAGACCTCGTGCGACGAAACGGCGGCCGCCGTCGTCTCGTCCGAGCGGATCATCCGTTCGAACATCCTTGCGACGCAGATCGACCTTCACGGCCCCTTCGGGGGGGTGGTGCCGGAACTCGCCTGCCGGAGGCATGCGGAGGTGATCGACGCGGTGGTCGACTCCGCGCTTGCCTCCGCCGGGATCGAGGCGGCGGAGATCTCGGCGCTGGGGGTGACCGGAGGCCCGGGGCTGATCGGGGCGCTGCTGGTCGGGGTGTCGTTCGCCAAGGCTTTCGCCTACGCTAAAAAAATTCCGCTGATCCCAATCAATCACCTCGAGGGACATCTTCTGGCCGTCCTGCTTTCAGCCCAGAAGGCGGAGCCTTCGGGGACCCCGACGCAGCGGCGCCAGGTCGCCGAGGATCTCCCTTATCCGCTGGTCGGCCTGGTCGTCTCCGGCGGGCATACCAATCTCTATCTCCTCCCGCGAGCCGGAGTCTATGAACGGCTGGGGAGGACGCTCGACGACGCAGCGGGGGAAGCATTCGACAAGGGGGCGAAGATGATGGGCCTTGGCTACCCCGGCGGGCCGGTCATCGACAGGCTGGCCTCCGAGGGGGATCCAAAGAGGTTTCGTCTTCCGCGGCCCTACCCCTCGCTGGATCGTCTCGACTTCTCCTTCTCCGGCCTGAAGACGGCCCTTGGGAAGGTCCTAAAAGAGTATGGGGGCGACCTCGACCGGCGCTCGCGCGACCTTCCCGATCTGGCGGCTGCTCTTCAGCACGCCATCGTCGGCGTGCTCGTGGACAAGACGCTTCAGGCGGCTCGACGCCATCGCGCGCGCGGGATCATCGTCTCCGGAGGGGTCGCCGCGAATTCTCGCCTGCGGAGCGAGATGGCCCAGCGGGCGGCAAGAGAGGGGTTTGAACTGTTGATCCCGGCGGCGCCGCTCTGCGCCGACAACGGGGCGATGATCGCGGCCGCGGCGCTGGAGCGGTTGGAGCGGGGAGAGGAGGCGGGGTTCGACTACACTCCGAGGCCGGATCTCCCGCTCGGATGTTGAAGCGGCGGTCACGGCGCGTTATAATCGCCCGGCCATGCCGCGGATCTATTTTGAGCCCTCCGGAGTCACGGGCGAGGTCGATTCCGGCACCTCGATCCTGGACGCCTCCCGGAAGCTGGGATATGAACTTCGGCACGACTGCGGCGGGTTTGCCAGCTGCTCCACCTGCCGGGTCCAGGTTCGTGAGGGGAGGGAGAACCTCACGGAGATCAACCTGGACGAAGAGAACATGCTCGAGGAGGCGCAGCTTGCGGCGCCTCACCGGCTCTCCTGCCAGGCGAAAATTCTTGGCGACATCCGCGTCTTCGTCCTCGACGCGGATGAAGAGTAATTTTTAGGCGAACCCTCATCCCCTGGCTCATCGGAGGCGCGATCGGCGCAATCGCCTCGGTCTCCCCCCCCTCTTACGCCGCTTCCGTCGGAGATTTTGCCCCGCCCGGGCTCGGGCTTGCTTTTGGGACCGACCGGTCCGAGCGAGCGATGAAGGCGGACGATCAGGAAGTTTCTTTGGGGAGCTTTACCGACGAGCGATTCTCGATGAGCTTCCCCGGCGGTGAGGAGACGTTTGACCGGGTCTATCTCACCACCGCCTACGGCTTTCGGCGGTTCGGCCTCTTTGCGAAGGGGGGAGGGACGAAGATCCGGTCCCGCCTCTTCTCTCCCACCGGCATCTTTGAGACCGACGACCGGAACTCTTTTCAAACAGACACCACGATTTTCGGGACAGGGGATGTGACCGGGGCGGGGGAGTACGGCTTCCTCTATGGGGGGGGAGCGGAGGCGCACTTCAATCAGGAAAATTTCAGGATCGGACTGAAGGGGGAGTATCTCTTGGAAGACGGGGAGGCCGGCTATACTCTTCTTCAGAGAGGCTCCGCGACCATAGACCCGATCGGCCAAACGACCTCCTCCGTTTTTAAGGCCCGCGTTGATCGGACCAAAAGCCGGGAGTTCCATGCGGCGATGCTCATGAGTCTGACGCTTCGAAGCCTCACCTCATACTACGGCGGGATCAAGTACTCCGACGTGCGAACGCGATATTTTGGAACGGCAACCCTCACCCGGCAGGACGACGCCGCTTTCCCTCCGGTCGTCACACAGAATAGGGGATTTCGTTTCACCCTCTCCTCGGAGGATTCCTTCGGGATCTTCGTGGGGGTGGTCTACCGCCTCATCGGCGCTCTTGAACTGAACGCGGAGGTCCGAACCGGCGATGAAACCGGAGTAACCGCCCGCCTGGGACTCCAATTTTGAGCCGTCGGCTCATCGTTCTGCTGCTCCTTGCCTCATGCGCGAAGGAGTCGAACGACGAAGTGGTGGAGAGCCGATGGGATCTCCTGCAGGCAGGTCCTCCCCCCTCCCAGGCGGAGGGGAAATTTAGCATCAGCGCTCGGGGCGGGAGCGGTTCGAAATCGTCTGGCGGCGATGGATCGGCAGTGGCGCTCAGCGGCGCCACCGTACAGTTGATCCGGGAGGGGTCGATAGATACCATGTTCCCCGCCCCATCCGATCGAGAAGATCTCGGGCCGAATCCGAGGATTGTCCGAAAAAGCGTCACGCTTCAGGACGAGCGGTTTACCTGTCCTTTCACGATCCCCGGAGACACCAATCCGGAAGAGGCGGCGACCGGCCTGAAGGTCTTAAGCGGCGTCACCTTGACGTTCGAGCTATTTCTGCCGCTCGAGGGGTGCGAAGACAATCTCGTCTTCGAATTTGACAAGGACATCGTTGTGGAGGGGAGTGTGACAACGACGACGACGGGCACGGGGAGCCGGGACAAAAACGACCTCGCCCTCAATGCGCATCGGAACCTGATGATCCGCTCCGGCGGTCGCGCGACTACAAAAGGGGGTTCGAATACGGCCGGGACCGGCGGAAACGGAGGAAACATCACGCTGGCTGCCGACGGAAAGGTCGTCATTCAGGGGTCTCTTGATGCCTCGGGTGGGGATGGAACCGACGCGGGGGGTGTCGGAGCAGGGATCACCATCAACGCAGGATCGGTTCTCTTTAACTCCGGGGAGATCGGTGCAGATGGCGGGGTCGCCTCCTCCGGGATCGGCGGGCT
>CAZSHZ010000061.1:0-12142 GCA_964606955.1 uncultured Nitrospirota bacterium | reverse complement strand
GCTGACCCACGACCTCTTCCTCACGCTGTTCGGGCGGCTGAAGGTGTCGCTCACGCGCGTCGTCATCACCGACATGCGCGACAACATCTACTACGCGACCGTGCACCTCACCGGCGGCGCCGGCGAGCTCACGCTCGACTCCCGCCCCTCCGACGCGATCGCGCTGGCCCTTCGCTCCCATGTCCCCATCTACGCGACCGACGAGGTCCTGAAAAAAAAGAGCCCGGAAAACCTGGACGCCTGGCTGCAGCGGCTTAAACCGAAAGACTCAGGCCAGTACAACGCGTAACAATGTCATTTGACTTCCGGTGCCCCATCCTTTACATTTCCTCCCCTGCGATGATCGAGAAGACGCCGCTGTTTAAGAAAGAAGAGATCCCCTCGCGCTGGCACCTGGTCGACGCCCGGGAGCAGGTCTTAGGCCGCCTCGCCGCGCGGGTCGCGCTTCTTCTTCGGGGCAAACATAAGCCTCAGTTCATGCCGAACGTCGACCTCGGCGACCATGTGGTCATCGTCAATGCCCAAAAGGTCCGGCTCACCGGAGAGAAGGCGACGAAAAAGATCTATTACGATCACTCCGGCTATCCCGGGGGGTTAAAATGGGAGACGGCGGGGAAACGCCACCAGGAAAAGCCGGAGCGCCTGGTTTATGAGGCCATCCGCGGGATGCTCCCCAAAACGAAACTTGGAAAGGCAATGATCAAGAAGTTGAGGGTATATCGAGGGGGGGACCACCCGCATCAGGCCCAGAGCCCCGAGCCGATCGATCTGGGTATGCGGAAGGGGGCCGGCCCCCTTCCGAGCCATCCCCCAGTAAGTGAGCGGGACGGGAGGGCCGTTGGCTGAGGTGAGCCCCATCCGAGGGGGGACCGGAAAGAGAAAGAGCGCCGTGGCGCGCGTGCGGCTCATGTCCGGCCAGGGGAAGGTCATCATCAATGAACGGCCGATGGAGCAGTATTTTTCGCGCGCGCTCTGGAGGGTCCAGGTCCGGCAGCCGTTCGAGGTGACCGGGACGATCGGGCGCTACGACGCAATCGCGACGGTCAGCGGCGGCGGGCTTTCCGGTCAGGCAGGAGCGGTTCGGCACGGAATCGCGCGCGCGCTGTTGACGGTGGATGCCGCCTTCCGTTCCGCGCTGAAAAAGAGTGATCTTCTCACACGCGACCCGCGCGAGAAAGAGCGAAAGAAATACGGGCAGAAGGGGGCGCGCAAGCGTTTCCAATACTCCAAGCGGTGAGGCGGAGCCTCCCGCGGGAGCCGGGGGGCCTCGCAGGCACAGAGGGAAGGTCCCCGGGGATCTTCCCTTTTTTATTCTCATGATCCAAGAGCAGGAGCGTCGATGATTCGGGTGGCCATTGCAGGAGGGAGCGGATATACGGGAGGGGAGCTTCTCCGCCTCCTCGCGCGCCATCCGAAAGTGGAGGTCGCGGCAATCACCTCTGAAAAGTCTACCGGCCGCGCGGTCGAAGAGGTCTTCCCGTTTCTCCGGGGTTTTTACAATCTGAGATTCGAGCCGCTCGGCGCGACGCTGGGAGAGAAGGCCGACTTCATCTTCTCCGCGCTCCCTCACGGCGCCGCGGCCCCACTTGCGGGTCGCTGGATCTCGGCGGGAGCAAGGGTGATCGACCTCTCCGCAGATTTTCGCTTGCGGGACCCTTCGGCCTACCAGAAATATTATCGGTTTGCCCATCCCGATCATACGCTCCTTGCGCAAGCAGTCTACGGGCTGACCGAGGCCAACCGGGAACGGATTCGAAACGCTCCTCTCGTCGCAAACCCCGGCTGTTACCCGACGGGCGCCCTCCTCCTCCTTCTCCCCCTTCTGAAAGAGGGGCTGATCGATCCCTCGTTCCAGATCATCATCGACGCCAAATCGGGAGCCTCCGGCGCGGGGCGCGCCCCGTCGCCGCGCTCTCTATTCGCCGAGGCGAACGAAGGGTTCGGTCCCTACTCCGTCGAGGGGCATCGGCATCTGCCGGAGATCGAGCAGGAGATCGGGGGGAGGCTTCCGGTCCTTTTCACCCCTTATCTTTTGCCGGCCACACGAGGCATCCTGACCACAATTTACCTCCGCGTCGCGGCGGAAAAAGGATCCTCGGCCATCCAAAAGTCATTCGAGCAGGCATACGCCGCGGAGCCGTTTGTCCGCCTCTCCCCAGAGCCGCCGAACATCTCGGCCGTACGAGGGAGCAATTTCTGCGACATCTTCTTCAATCTGACCGGGAGGACCGCGCGTCTTTTCTCGGCCCTGGACAACCTGGTCAAAGGGGCCTCCGGCCAAGCGGTCCAAAATTTCAATCTAATGGCAGGATTCGACGAGCGGACCGCCCTCGAGGGAATCCCGATCTTCCCGTGACCCCGATTGAAGTTGAGGGAGGGGTGACCGCCCCCCGAGGCTATCAGGCGGCCGGGGTTGCTTGCGGGATCAAAAAGAACGGGCGTCGGGATCTCGCCATTGTCGCCTCGGAACATCCCTGTTCGGCCGCCGCCCTACTGACGACCAATCAATTTCTCGCCGCCCCCCTTCTTCTGACTCGGGAACGGCTCAAGCGCCTTCAGGCGCAGGCTGTCGTCATCAATTCCGGGACCGCCAACGCCTGCACCGGCGCGCGCGGGCTGGCCAACGCCCGCGCGGTGGCCGATGCCGCGGCGTCAATCCTGGGGATCGAAAGCCGACTCGTACTCGTGGCATCGACAGGGGTAATCGGTGAATTCCTCCCGATGAAAAACGTTCTCGCGGGCGTCGCGCAGGCAGGTCGCGCACTCTCCCGTTCCGGGGGGCATGAGGCGGCTGAGGCAATTCTGACCACGGATACCTTTACGAAAGAGTACGCGCTGCGGGGGCGCGCGGGGGGCCAAGAGATCACGGTCGGAGGGATGGCGAAGGGTTCGGGGATGATCCACCCTGGACTCGCCACCCTCCTCGCCTTTATCACCACCGACGCCGTCGTCTCCCCTGCGGCGCTCAAATCCGCCCTTCGGGAGGCCGCGCGCGTCTCCTTTAACCGGATCTCGGTGGACGGGGATCGGAGCACCAACGATCTCCTCCTGGCGTTTTCGCGGCGGGAGGGGAGACGAATCCTCCCGGGATCGGCTCCCTTCCGCTCGTTCACACGGCTGTTGATCGAGGTCTGCCGGGTGCTCGCGCACCGGGTCGTGGAGGACGGGGAGGGGGTTACAAAAATCATTACGATCGACGTGAGCGGGGCCAAAAGCGAGAAGGAGGCCGAACTGGCGGGGATGGCGATTGCCCGATCTCCGCTCGTCAAGACGGCCTTTTTCGGCGAGGACGCCAATTGGGGAAGGATCATGGCCGCGCTGGGAGCCGCGTCGCTTCGGCTGGAGCCGGAGCGGATTTCCCTCGACTTCGCTTGTGGAAATCGCAGCGTCCCGATCGTCCGACGCGGGGTCGGAACCCCGGCGGCCCGGCGGGACGAGGCGGCGGAGATCCTGAAAGGGCGGGAGATCACGGTAAGGGTCCGGCTCGGGAGGGGACGCGGGCGCGCGGTGATCCATACGACCGACCTATCGCTTCGCTACGTCGAGATCAACGCCTCTTATCGCAGTTGAATCCTCCGGAACGGTTGTGTTAGGGTGAGACGCAGAGGAGAAAAAAAGGAGACGATATGGCAATTGAATTGAAGGAACTGCTCGAAGCCGGGGTCCACTTCGGACACCAGACAAAGCGCTGGAATCCGAAGATGCAGAAATATCTCTGGGGCGCCCGCAACGACATCTACATCATCGACCTTAAGAAGACCGTCAAGAGGATCGAGGAGGCGTGCGCGTTCGTCCGGCAGATCGCCTCGGAAGGGGAAGCGGTCCTCTTTGTCGGCACCAAGCGGCAAGCGAAGGAAATCATCGCCGGCGAGGCCCAGCGCTGCGGCATGTATTATGTGACCGAGCGGTGGCTCGGTGGAATGCTCACCAACTTTTTCACCATCAAGAAGAGCATCGAGAAGCTTCAGCGCTTGGAGCAGAACAAGGCGGACGGTCTGTTCGACCGGCTTCCGAAGAAAGAGGTGGCGAAACTCGAAAAGCAACGGCTCCAGCTGGAGAAATACCTCTCAGGGATTCGTGAGATGGACCGGCTTCCGGGGGCCGTTTTTGTGATCGATACGAACCGCGAGGAGACCGCGGTCCGGGAGGCGCGACGCCTGGGAATCCCGGTGGTCGCAATCGTGGACAGCAACTGCAACCCGGACGAGGTCGATTATGTCATCCCGGGTAACGACGACGCCATCCGATCCATTCGATTGATCACCTCGCGCCTCGCGGACGCGATCAACGAGGGGCGTCTCCTCTACGCGCGAAAGGTCGGAAGAGAGCCTGATTCCCAAGCCCAGACCCCGGCCGATTCGGGCCCCCCGCCGCCCGCCGAGGCCGTGGAAAACCGGGTGGCCGACGCCTCGCCCGCCGGTTGAGTCCCGATCGTGACCCCGGGCCTCGGATGCGCGCTTTCAGCCCCAAGCGGATGCGCTTGGGGACCGCTCCCAGCGAGCAACGCGAGCGTGAGGGGGAGGCTCCATCCGGCTTCGCCGGTGGAGGGGGCGACGCGAGCCCCTATAATCGACCCGCGCGTAATCAGATGACTCCGATCGGTGTCGATCAAATCAAGGAGCTCCGAGAACGGACAGGGACCGGAGTGATGGAGTGCAAAACCGCCCTGGCCGACGCCAAAGGAGATCTGTCCCGGGCGATCGAACTCTTAAGGGAGCGGGGATTTTCCGCCGCCCAGAAGAAGGCCGGACGGAAGGCGAACGAGGGGCTGATCGGCCACTATCTCCATACCGGCGGGAAGCTGGGGGTCCTCATCGAGATCAACTGCGAAACGGACTTCGTGGCCCGCAACGAGGAGTTCCACCGGCTCGCTCAAGAACTCGCAATGCAGGTGGCGGGCGCCTCCCCCGCACCTCGGTGGATCTCCCGAGATGACGTTCCTGCCAAGACCCTCGAAAAGGAGCGAGCCCTCTATCGGAGGCAGGCGGAGGGAGAGGCAGAGGAGAGGGACCGGAAGAAACCTCCGGCCGTCATCGATCGTATCGTGGAAGGAAAGATCCAGAAGTTTTATAAGGATTTCTGCCTCTTGGAGCAGCCCTCCATCCGCGATCCGAAGACAACGGTTGAAAACCTGATTAAAGAGGCGATCGCAAAGCTTGGCGAGAACATCGTCGTACGGCGATTTGTCAGGCTTCAGCTCGGAGAGGAGGGGTAGGCGGCCTTGCCCCCGCTCAAATATCAGCGGATCCTGTTAAAGGTCTCCGGGGAGGTCCTGGCAGGAGAGGCGGGATACGGTCTGGACCCCTCAGTGCTTGAGGGAATCGCCGGAGAGATTCAAGAGGTGTACGCCCTGGGAGTCGAGGTCGCGATCGTCATCGGAGGAGGAAACATCTTTCGCGGGATCGCCGCGGCGGCGGCGGGGGTTGAACGGACGACCGCCGACTACATGGGGATGCTCGCAACGGTCTTGAACGCGCTTGCCCTTCAAAATTTTTTGGAGAAAAAAGGGGTCTTCACGCGGGTCCAGTCCGCCATCGAGATGCGTCAGCTGGCGGAGCCCTATATCCGCCGGAAGGCGATTCGGCATCTGGAGAAAAAACGGGTCGTGATTTTCGCCGGCGGGACGGGGAATCCCTATTTCTCCACCGACACGGCCGCCGTCCTGCGGGCGATGGAGGTCGGCGCCGACGTGATCCTCAAAGGGACCAAGGTGGACGGCGTGTTCGAGCGCGATCCGGTCAAAGACCCCAGCGCCCGAAAGTACGCCGAGCTGACCTTTCGGGAGGTGATCGAGAAGGGACTGAAAATCATGGACTCCACGGCCGTCACACTCTGCATGGATAACAATCTCCCGATCATCGTCTTTAACATCAAGGAGAAGGAGAACATCCGCCGGATCGTCCTGGGAGAGACGGTCGGCACCACGGTCTTTAAGTAAAGCTTAGCCGAACGGGCGAGTGAGGGGGGCCGCGAGGGGGGGAGGCCGGAGAGGGGGGGGCGATGCAGGAACAGGTTGCCAAGCGGGTCCGGGAGAGGATGGACCACTCGCTTGATCATCTTAAAAAAGAGCTCGGGGCGGTCCGGACCGGCCGGGCGTCCCTCTCCCTCTTCGACGAGATCAAAGTCCCATACTACGGAACTCCGACCCCGTTAAAAGGGGTCGCCACCCTATCGATCCCCGATCCCAGAAGCATCATGATCCAGCCTTGGGATCCCAAGACGATCCCGGAGATCGAGAAGGCGATCCTTGCCTCGGGCATCGGCATCACCCCGCAAAACGACGGAAAAATCATCCGGATCCCGATCCCGTCGCTGACCGAAGAGCGGAGAAGAGAACTCGGAAAATTGGTGAAGAAGATAGGCGAGGAAACCAAGGTCGCAGTCCGCAATGTCCGTCGGGACGCCATCGAAGAGCTGAAGAAGATGCAGAAGGAGGAGACGCTGTCCGAGGATGCCTTTCGAAAGGACCAGGAGGAGATTCAGAGGATCACCGACCAGAACATCCATAAGGTCGATGAAATCATCGCCAAGAAAGAGAGCGAGATCCTTGAAGTCTAAACCGCACGGAGGTCACGCGATGCGCCCATTCGGTTTTCAGCGCCATCCGTATCTTTTAGCCTTGTTGGTGCTCTATCTCTCTCTTGCTGCAGGGATATTGGGATTCCCGGGGCTCTCTTCGACCGCCCACGCGCTCCTCCTCCCGACGGAGATCGCCCCCGAAAACTCGGCCATCGGAGCCGGGCGCGGGGCCGATATCAGGAAAATCCAGGGTTTTTTGGAGCGAAAACTGGTGCGACAGCGCCTTTCCGACTGGGGCCTCTCGGCCCAGGAGGTCGACGCGCGCCTAAGCCGGCTCTCCGAGGACCAGATCCATGAAATCGCCTCGCAGATCGACCGACTGATCCCCGGGGGGGACGCGCTGGGGGTGATCGTTCTTCTTCTGGTGATCGCCATTCTGGTGGTCCTTCTGCTGCAATTGACGGGACATCGGGTGATCATTACGAAGTGAGGGGGTCGGCGCTCCCCCTTTTGATTCTTCTTTTGGCGGGGGGAGGGCTTTTCGCCTGCCAAACCGTCGCGCCGCTTCGGGCTTCGGCCGTCCACGAGAGGGTCTCGCTGGCCGTCCCTTTCTTTCCGCAGGAGGAGGGGGCGTGCGGTCCCGCCTCGCTGGCGGCGGTCCTCCACTTCTGGCGCGACCCGGTTTCCCCCCAGGTCATTGCGCGGTCGGTTCTCCTTGGGCGGGGCGGGACGTTCTGGTTTGATCTCGTCCGCTTCGCCTCGGACCGCGGATTCATGGTCCGAAGCGGGGCGGGAACCCTCGAGGAGGTGCGGGCTGAGATCGATCGCGGGAGACCCGTCATCGCCTTTGTCGACCTCGGCATTCCGATCTTCCCGGCGGGGCATTTCATCGTTGTCACCGGGTACGATGGGAAGAGAATCATCGTTCACTCCGGGAGGAACCGGGACCTGCCGATCGCCTTCGACAGATTTCTTCGCGCGTGGGAAAGGACGGGGAGGCGGATGATTGTCGTGACGCCGCCAGACGGCCGGATTTGACGGCTCGCGCTCATCTTCTACTTTTTCTCTTCCTTTTTTTCGTCGCCGGCTGTAATCTCCCTCGGATCATCGTTCTTCACGATCCACTCGAGGCAAAGGAGCATCTGAGGTTGGGCGCGGCATACGAGGCCGAGGGGAAATGGGACCTCGCACTTGACCAGTATCGGCAGGCGAAAGAGAAAGGAGCCACCCCCCTGGCAAGATCCCGCGCCGATGCGGCGATCGGAAACGCGCTGGCGCAGAAGGGGGATCTTCAGGAGGCCGAAGGCGCTTTGAGGAGGGCACTGGCAAACGATCCGGACAACGGCCGGACCGAAAATAATCTCGCCTCGGTCCTGGCTGCAACGGGGAAAACCCTCTCGGAGGCGGAACTCCTTGCGCGCCGGGCGATCGAACACGATCCAAAGCGGGCCGCCTACTATCTTGATACGCTCGCCGCGATCCTCCTCTTAGAATCCAGGCCCTCCGAGGCGCTCGCGGCGCTTGAGCGGGCCGAGGCGCTCGCCGAGACAATGAACCCGAGCGATCCGCGGCTCTGGGCCTCGTTGCAGGAGAGCCGCCGGAAGGCCGCCTCCATCGCGGAGAAGAAATGAGTGGACATCCGATTATGCGCGGGTCTCTAACCGCGCATCCGATTATGCGCAGGCCGAGTGGGGGTCCCCAAGCGCGTGCGCTTGGGGCTGAAAGCGCGCACCCGACCGAGGCCCGAATCGATCTCCTTGCGCTGAAAAAGAACTTCCTGCGCGCAAAGCGGGCGGCCGGCCGACGGCCTCTCTGGGCCGTGGTCAAGGCGGATGGATACGGGCATGGCGCCTTGGCCGTCTCCCGCGCCCTGATCTCAGCCGGGGCCGACCGGCTTGCTGTGGCGTTTGCCACCGAGGGGATCGAGCTGCGCCGGGCAAAGATCGCAGCCCGGATCCTCGTCATGGGGGGATTCTCTCCGGACGAGGGGCCGGAGCTGATCCGTTACAGACTGACCCCGGTTGTGTATGACCTTCGCCAGGTGGAGGCGCTCGGCCGATGGGCGAGTCGCGCCGTTAGAGACCGGCGCGCCAGTCTAAGTGGGCGGCCCGTCCCGCTGCATCTGAAGATCGACACCGGGATGGGGCGGCTCGGAATCCCTCCCGCTGAGGCGCCCCGTTTCATCGAGCGGATCGCCAAGACCGAGGGGGTCTTCCTCGAAGGGATCATGAGCCATTTCTCTGAGGCGGACCTCGCCGACCGGACGTTCGCAAGAAAACAGATCGAGACCCTCCTCTCGGCGGCCAGAGGAGTGGCAAGGGAGAAGCCGGAGATCCATATCGCCAACAGCGCAGCGCTGCTGACCCTTCCCTCAGCCCGCCTGTCGGCGGTCCGGCCGGGAATCATGCTCTACGGGATCGCTCCGACCGGGAAGGGGGGGCTCCTCCCCGTGCTGACCCTCGCCACCTGCCTGTTCGCCGTCAAGCGGGTCCCTCCCGGTACTACGATTTCTTACGGCCGCACCTTTGTCGCCCGGCGCGACTCCCTGATCGGGACCCTTCCGATCGGCTACGCCGACGGTTTTCCCCGTTCCCTCTCCAATCGCGGCTGGGCGGTACTCCGCGGCCGCCGCGCCCCGGTCGCCGGACGGGTCTGCATGGATATGACGATGATCGATCTGACCGACATCGAAAAGGAGACCGCCGCAATGGGGCCGCTCCTTCCGGGAGAAGAGGTGATTCTGATCGGTCCCGGAACTCCCGCAGAGGAGGTAGCGAAAGAGGCCGGCACAATCCCCTATGAACTCCTCGCCCGGATCGGCCAGCGGGTCCCTAGAATTTACAGCGAGGGGGGGGAGGCTCCATCCGGCTTCGCCGGTGGAGGGGGCGACGTGAGCCCCTACAAATGAACGCCGCGGTCCGCGGGGTGGAGACGATCGGCCGGGGGGCGAAGAGATTCGTCGAAGAGGCGGGGGGGCTGACCCTGACCTTTTTCTCCGCCTTCCGGCTCGCCTGGGTCCGCCCCTTCGGCATCCAGAACCTCCTTCGACAGATGGAGACGATCGGGGTCGGCTCCATTCCGGTGGCGCTGATCACCGCCGCTTTTACGGGAATGGTCCTGGCGCTCCAGAGCCATACCGGGTTTTCGCGCTTCAACGCGGAGTCGCTCGTCGGAACCGTCGTCGCCCTGTCGATGACCCGCGAACTCGGACCGGTCCTCACCGGACTGATCGTGGCCGGCCGCGCGGGGGCGGCGATGGCCGCGGAACTGGGGACCATGCAGGTCACCGAGCAGATCGACGCCCTGGCAACCATGGGGGTCAATCCGGTGAAATATCTGATCTCCCCACGCCTGTTGGCATCCCTGATCATGCTCCCGATCCTGACCGCCCTGTCCGACATCGTCGGAGTCGTCGGGGGATTTTTGGTCTCGGTCTATCTCCTGGACGCCAATGCAGGGGTCTATCGCCGCCGGACCACCCAGTATCTGGAGCTAAACGACATCATGAGCGGAATTATGAAAGCGGCGGTGTTCGGGGTCATCATCGCCACGGTCTCCTGCTACAAGGGTTTTTCCACGAAGGGAGGGGCGGAGGGGGTCGGACGCGCCACCACCTCAGCCGTGGTCGTCTCCGAGTTGTCGATTCTGATTGCGAACTACTTTCTGACGGCCCTGATGTTCTGATGGAAAAAAAGACGACGATCGAGTTGATCGACCTCTATAAGGCCTTCGGGGAGAACGAGGTCCTCCGCGGCCTCTCCCTCTCGATCCGGGAGGGGGAGAACATGGTGGTCATCGGCGGGAGCGGGACCGGAAAGAGCGTCATCATCAAACATATCATCGGGCTTTTAAAACCTGACGGGGGGAGGGTGATCGTCGGCGGGGAGGAGATCTCCGCGATGTCCGAAGCCGCTCTGGCGCGGGTCCGGAAAAAATTCGGGATGCTCTTTCAGTACGCGGCCCTCTTCGATTCCCTGTCGGTCTGGGAGAACGTCGGCTTCTCGCTCCGACAGCATACGAACCTCTCGATTTCCGAGATCAAGCGGATCGCCCGCGAGAAACTCTCGATGGTCGGCCTGGAAGGGGTGGAGGAGAAGATGCCGGCCGAGCTCTCCGGCGGCATGAAGAAAAGGGTCGGGCTGGCGCGGGCCATCGCGATGGATCCGCAGATCCTTCTCTACGACGAGCCGACGACCGGCCTCGATCCGATCATGGCCGACGTCATCAACGAGCTGATCTGCCAGATGAACGGGCGGCTGAAGGTGACCTCCGTGACGATCACGCATGATATGAAGAGCGCTTATAAAATCTCCGATCGGATCGCGATGCTCTATGAAGGAACGATCCGGGTGGTCGGGACTCCCCAGGAGATCCAGCAGACGGCGGACCCGGTCGTCAAGCAGTTCATCACGGGGAGCGCCGTCGGACCGATCCAGGTGGTGAGGTGAAATTCTCGACTGAGATAAAGGTCGGCTTTGCGGTCCTAGCCGGGCTGGTCGTTCTCGCCTACATGGCCTTTGCTGTCGGCGCCTTTCGCGGGTGGCAAAAGGGGGGGTACCGCATCTATGTCCTCTTCGACACGGTGGCGGGCCTCGACAAGAGCGCTCCGGTCCTCCTCTCCGGCGTCGAGATCGGTCAAGTAGAGGAGATCTCCCTGGCCGATTCCGCGGCCAAGGTCACGATGCGGATCAATCCCGATGTCCGGATCCGGCGGGAAGCCGAAGCGGCGATCCGCTCAAGCGGTCTGCTCGGAGATCGCTATCTGCAGATCATCCCGGGAAAGGAGACGTCGATCCATCAGGAGGGGGATACCCTGCGGCAGGCCCCCGCCGCACCCGATCTGGAGACGCTGATGCAGAAGTTCGCCGCGATCGCGGACGACGTGAAGGATCTCTCCGCCGCGCTCCGCGACGTCTTCGCCACCCGGGAGGGAAAAGAGGGGCTGAGGAACGCCCTGACCAGCATTCAAGAGGCGAGCCGGGAGATCGAGACCCTGGTGAAGGCCAACCGGGAGAATGTGACTCGGACCGTCGCAAACCTCCGCGACTTCTCCGACACCCTCAAGGATCGGGGCGAGCGGCTCATGACCGATCTTCAGAAGATCGCCGATCGGTTGGAGCGGGGGGAGGGGACTTTAGGGAAACTGATGCGGGACGAGGAGATCTACGTAAAACTCGACCGCACGCTTGAGGATCTCGACTCCGGATTAAAGAGCATCGACGTGGTGGCGAAAAAATTCGAAAGGGGGGAGGGGACGCTGGGCAAACTGATCAACGACGAGGGGCTCTACAACAAGTTGAGCAGCACGCTCGAAGGGCTCGGCGGCGCCCTCGGAAGGTTCTCCCATTTTCGGGTCTATGTCGGGTTGCGAAACGAGTACCAGTTGACGCCGGGCGAAAACAAGGGCTTCTTTTCGATTCAGATCCAGCCGCGCGAGGACAAGTATTACCTGGTCGAGATCGTGGATGATCCGCGCGGAAAGGTAACGCGGACCGACCGGACCGTGACCGTGGACGGGGCGACGAGCGTCATCACCGAGGTGACCCAGGAGCGCCGGCTTAAGCTCTCGGCGATGTTCGGAAAGCGGATCTCCAATCTCGGCCTGCGCGCCGGGTTGATCGAG
>CAZSHZ010000060.1:0-2898 GCA_964606955.1 uncultured Nitrospirota bacterium | reverse complement strand
GGTCTTGCGCTCGCCCGCCGGATCAAGCGTAAGGAGAATTACGTCGTCTTCGGCGGATTCCACCCTTCGGCGGTTCCCGAGGAGACTCTGGAGAACGACTGTATCGATTCGGTGGTCGTCGGCGAGGGGGAACGGGCCTTTCTCGATATCGCGAACGGCGCCCGGGAGCGGATCGTCAAGCGCGACTTAATCGATGACTTGGATGAGATCCCCTTCCCGGACCGGTATGCGATCAAGCAAGGTCAAAACATCAAGTCTGCGCAGGCCCAGCACGGTATGCGTCTGACCAGTATCTTTTCGAGTCGGGGGTGTCCTTTCCGTTGCACGTTCTGTGCGAGCCATGCCGTCTGGACCCGCCGGCAGCGGCTGCGGAGCCCGGAAAACATCCTCGATGAGTTCGAGCAGGTGGTCTCTGACTGGAAGATCGATTTTGTCATGTTCGCCGACGACGAGGTGGCGCTGGACCGAAAGCACTTTGCCCTTGTCTGCGAGGAGAAGTTGAGGAGGGGCGAGCCCACGCTCTGGGGGGCGAATGTTGTCGCCAGCACGTTGAACGAGGAATTGTTGCGCCTGATGTATCGTGCCGGTTGCCGCGAACTCTGGATCGGCGTCGAAAGCGGCTCCGCGGCAATTATGAAAGATACCAAGAAGCCGATCACACCCGAGAAGGTGAAATGGGCCTTTGACGTGACGCGAAAGATCGGTTTCAAGCGCCGGGCCTACTTTCTTCTCGGAATGCCGAATGAGAGCATGGAAGATATCCGCCGGACCGACGCCTTTATCGAAGAGATCCAACCGGACGTCGTCGGCTTCACGATTCTTGCCCCGTATCCCGGGACAGCACACTACGATCCGGTCCTCCACAAGGAGGTCGATTGGTCGGACGTGGACGAATATGAGAACCGAATGACCGCCACTGCGACCCTTTCGAATGAGGATCTGCACCGGGAACAGGCAAGGCTTGTGAAGAAATATCAATATCTGATCAATTTCCGGCAGCGGCAGCCGCAAGCCGGCTCTTCTCCCGTGATTCCGACGGAGGCGTTGAGCGAGGCCTTTCTTCCGGGGCGCAGCGGCCTTTAGTTCTTGTTTGTCCCCTTTTCCAACCCAGATCTGACGGAAGCCGAGACGCAGGCCGTTCTGGAGTGCCTGCGATCCACGAAGATCAGCTTCGGCCCAAAGGGCCTGGAATTCGAGCGGAAGATCAGGGAGTATGTCGGCTCGAGGTTCGCCGTCGCTGTGAACGGCGGGACCGCGGGGCTGCATCTGGCCGTCCGCGCCCTCGGAATCGGCCAGGGGGACGAAGTCATCACGACCCCCTTTAGTTTTATTGCCTCGGCGAATTGCCTCCTCTACGAGCGGGCGGTTCCCGTCTTCGTAGATATCGAGCCCGAGACGTTGACGATTGATCCCGACCAGATCGAGAGCCGGATCACTCCCCGGACGAAGGCGATCCTTGCGGTTGATATCTTCGGCCATCCGGCCCGCTGGGAGGGATTAGAGGAGATCGCGCGGCGCCGCGGCCTGCGATTGATCGATGACGCCTGTGAGGCATTCGGCTCGGAGCGCGGCGGGAGGAAGGCGGGTACCTTCGGGAATTGCGGCGTCTTCGCGTTTTATCCGAACAAGCAGTTAACCACCGCAGAGGGGGGCGTCATCGTGACCGATGACCCCCAGATCGCTTCACTCTGCCGGAGCATGTGTAATCAGGGGCGCGATTCGGACGACGAATGGCTGATCCATGATCGGCTCGGATACAATTACCGGATACGCGACCTTCATTGTGCCCTTGGCATTGCGCAGCTTACCCGGGTTGAGGAGATTCTTTCGAAACGGGAGCGGATTGCCCGGATGTATGAGGAGAGGTTGGCGGGACATCCCGACCTCCTTTTGCCGACCTTTGAGCCGACCGTGAAGATCAGCTGGTTCGCCTATGTCGTAAGATTAGGGTCGCGGTTTACCCGAATCCAGCGGGACCGAATCATCCAGACTCTCAAAGAGAAGGAAATTGTCTGCCGGAACAATTTTCCGCCGATCCACCTGCAACCGCTTTATGTGAAAATGTTCGGATATCAGCGGGGCCAGTTCCCTGTTTGCGAGGCGGCCTCGGATCGGACGATCGCCCTCCCCTTCTTTCCCGGCCTGCGTCCCGACGAGATCGATTATGTCGCCGAGCAGTTGATCCGCCGGCTCGACGAGGTCTGAACTTTAGGCCGAGTCGAGTCCCGAGAGGAACCGTTCGGCGATCTTTCCGGGATCGTACCACTCGGAAAGCCATGCGGGCATCGCGCCTGTACTACGCTTACCACTGAGAAGCCGAGCGGCCGCTTCGGCCAGCATCCTCGGGTTTTCGGATGGGACCACGCTCCCGAGGCGGGGGTTGGCGCGGAGGACATCCCCCATATCGCCGACGTCCGCGGCGATGATCGGAATTCCCGCTTCGACCCCCTCAGTGAAAACGAAAGGGAGCGTGTCCGCGCGCGAGGGGATCAGAAGAATTTCGCAGTGGCGGTAGTAGGCCGCGAGGAGTTCAGGAGAGGTCTGCGCAAGAAAAGAGACCCAATCCTCCAAGCCGGAGTTACGAGCGGCTCGGCGAAGTTTCTCCTCCCACGTTCCTCCTCCGATCAGGTGGAGATGCGCCTCAATCCCCTTCTTCCGCAGGATCGTGAGGGCCTCAATTGCCAGGTCTGGTCCCTTGATTCTCTCCCATCTCCCGACAAAGAGGAGGTGGCGTCTTGCCCGATCGAGCGAAAGTGGAGAAGGTTTTGGAAGGGGAAGGCGGTTCGTCGGAAGAAAGGTGCAGGTTTTTCCCGCGATCTTTTCAACTTGGCGGGCCAGACGGATCCCGTCCGAAAAGAGATGGTCGGCGCTCTGAAGGATCTTTTTCACCGCCCATCG
>CAZSHZ010000059.1:0-31788 GCA_964606955.1 uncultured Nitrospirota bacterium | reverse complement strand
CCCCTGCCACTCTCCCCCGACGGACGCAACTTCCCCGCTCTCGGGGAGGGGGAGATAGCGGCCTTCGCCCTGCTTTATCCCAAGCGGGCGTTGGGCGGCGCCGGCCCGGGGGGGGAGGACGCGGGGGGGAAAGACGAGAAGAAAGAGTAAAGCGCGGATGCTGCGCACAGACATCCCCTTATTTATGAAGGTTTGCGGCGGCGATGAGCTCCTTCACTCTCTGGTTGGTCGAAGAAAAGGGGTCCATGCAGAGGATCGTCTCTTCCCAGTAACCGTTCAGCTTCAGATAGGTCCAATCCACCGTGTAGGAACGATTTTTTTCCTTCGCGAAGCGAATAAAGTCTCCGCGGATCTTCGCCCGTGTCGTCTGGGGAGGGTGCGTCATCGCGTGCGCGATCTCCTCCTCCGTGGCGATCTTTTCCACACGATCCTGGCGGGCGAGCAGGTAGTACAATCCCCGATCCCGATTGACGTCATGGTACTGCAGATCCATCATGGCGATTCGCGGATCGTCCCAGCCGCATCCCCGGCGCTCCATGAAAGACTCCATGATCATCCGTTTGATCACCCAGTCGAGTTCTCGCTCGAGATCCATCGGGTCCTCTTCCAGGATGTCCAGGACATACTCCCACTTCTCGCAGACGTCGTGGAAGATCTCGTCCTCTTCCTCGGCGGCGAGGTACTCTTTAGCGCGGGACAGGTATACCCGCTGAAGATCGATCGCGGAAACCTCCTTGCCCCCTTCCAGCCGAATCCTCTTCTTCATCGTCAGGTCTCGCGAGATCTCCCGCAGGGCCTTCACGGGATCCTCCAACTCCACCCCGCCCACGGTGAAGCCCGCCTCGATCATCGAGAGAATGAGGGCCGTCGTCCCCACCTTTAAGTAGGTGGCATACTCGGACATATTGGAGTCTCCCACGATGATATGGAGACGGCGGTACCGCTCGGCATCCGCGTGAGGCTCGTCCCGCGTGTTGATGATGCTGCGCGAAGAGGTCGTGGAGGAGGAGGTCTTCTCGTGGATATGCTGGGCGCGCTGGGAGATGAAAAAGTGGTTCTTCCCCGAGACCTTCAACACCTTTCCCGATCCGGTGAAGATCTGTCGGGTGACGAAAAACGGGATCAGCTGCTCGGTCACCTTCCAGAAGTCGAGATCGCGGCGCATCAGATAGTTCTCATGGCAGCCGTAGGTATTCCCCATGGAATCGGTGTTGTTCTTGTAAATGTAGATCTCTCCCGAGAGCCCCTCCTCCTTGAGCCTCCGCTGGGCGATCGGGAGACACTGATCGAGGAGCCGCTCCCCGGCCTTGTCGTGAATGACCAACTCCAACACGTTGTCGCATTCGGGGGTCGAGTACTCCGGATGGCAGCCGGTGTCCTGGTAGAATCGCGCCCCGTTCGGCAGAAAGGCGTTGGAGGGCCACGAGTTCGGGATCAGCCCTTCGAAGATGTACCCCAGGATCTTTTCCATCGGGAGATAGACCTTCCCCTGCGGGGCGAAGATCAGCCCGTATTCGTTTTCCAGACCGAAGATCCGGTTCCTCATCTCCCCGCCAGCATCCGCTCCATCTCTTCGACCGACAGCCGCTTAAACTTGCGGCCGACCCGGTTGCGGTCGACGACGGCTGCTTCCAGGGCCGCGCCGGCGATCGGCTGATTGCCCGTCTCCTCCATCGCCTTGACGCCGGTGACGACGCATTCGCCGAGCGGCCCCGCCCGATACCGATCTTTAAGATGCAGGCCGAGGACGTCGGATCGTCCGCCGACAGCCGTGAATCCCTTCTCGTCCGCAATGCTCCCATCGAAGGAGATCCGAAAAATCTCGTTCTTGCCGTCTCCTCCCTTGACCTCGCAGACAAGGATCTCGATCTCCATCGGTTTGATCTCCTGCGAGAAGATCGTCCCGAGCAGCTGCGAATAGGCGTTCGCCAGAGAGCGGGCCGTCACGTCCTCGCGGGAATAGAGGAACCCCTTCAGATCGGCGTGGCGGATCCCGGCCTTCCGGAGGTTTTCAAACTCGTTGTACCGTCCGGCTCCCGCAAAGGCGATATTGTCATAGATCTCGGAGATCTTGTTGAGCGACGAGGGATTGTCGGCCAGCAGGAGGATGCCGGAATCGTACTCCATCGCGATGATCGACCGCCCTTTGGAGATCCCCTTTCGCGCATACTCGGCCTTGTCGGCCATCATCTGCTCTGGAGAGACGTAGAAAGGAAGGGGCATCAGGGCTTCTCGCTCTTGGCCGGAAGCGCGTGCCGGCGGCGGCGATCCTCCAGGATGGCGGTAAATGCCGCCTTGATCTTCTCTTCGGGAACCTCGACCAAGCCTTCCGCCGTCACCCTCTTGACCGTCGGGAAGATCTCGCGGACCAGATCCGGTCCTCCCGTCGCGACGTCCTCTTCAGCCGCGTCATAGAGCGCCTCGATCGCGACGCGAACCGCATCATCGGCCGGCAGTTCCGGTTTGAAGAATTTTTTTATCGTGTTTCGTGCGTCACGCCCCCCGGAACCGGTGGCATAAAATTCGGTCTCCTCGTACTGGCCGCCGGCGACATCATACTTGAAAATCCGGCCTTCGCCGCGCTTCAGATCGTAACTGACGAAGATCGGGATCACGACCAATCCCTGCAGGGCCATCGGGAGATTCCCCTTGATCATCTGGGCGAGCTTGTTCGCCTTTCCCTCGGTCGACAGCGTGGTCCCCTCGAGTTTTTCATAATGCTGCAGCTCGGTTTGAAAGAGACGGGCCATCTCGATGCAGGCGCCGGCCGCGCCGGCCACGGCGATGACCGAATGCTCGTCGGCCTGATAGACCTTTTCGATGCGGCGGGCCGAGACAGAGAACCCCTCCGTCGCCATCCGGTCCCCGGCAATCACCGCCCCGCCCCGGCAGCGGATGGCGAGCACCGTCGTCCCATGCGGGATTCGACCGTCGAGCGCCGGCGCACCCGGACCCTCGGACCGCCCGGCCTCCGCTCCCGGGGAATCCAAAGCGGACGCACGCGCCCGCGAAAGAAGAGAATAAAAACTGGATCCGAACGGATCGAACGGAAAAAAATTCACCTACTCCCCACCTTTTTGCACGTAGTTCTTGACGAACTCTTCCGCATTCTTTTCCAGAACGTCGTCGATCTCGTCCATCAATTTGTCGAGATCTTCTTTGATCTTCTTTCCCTTCTCGACGACCTCTGGATTCGCCGCCGCAGGGGCGCCGTCCTCTTTCTTCTCGGGCTCTTTCCGCTTTTTTTCCTTTCGATCCACTTTCGGCATTTTCTACCCTCTTTTTTCTCCCTTATGCCCGGATCAAAGAGAGCAACTCCTCGGCGCTCCGGGCCTGGGAAAGGAGCAGACCGACGAGCGGCTCGCTTCCGCGCAACGGATCCTGCAACGAAACCTTTTTCACCGTGCTGTTCCCCACGTCGAAGAGCACCGAGCTCCAGGAGGCGGCATAGACCTCTTTGGGGAACTTGCTCAAGCACTGCCCGCGGAAATAGGCCCGCGTATCCAGCGGAGGGTGATCGATGGCGCGCTCGATCTCGGCGTCGGTCACCACCCGTTTGACCATATTGCGGCGCTCCAAAGCGAAGTAGAGCCCCTTATCGGGACGGAGGTCGTGGTACTGGAGATCCATCATCGCGACCCGCGGATCTTCCCACCCACATCTGCGACGCTCCCGGTACGCTTCGATCATCTGGCGCTTGATCACCCAGTCTAGTTCCCGGGAGAGGAGCATCGGATCTTGCGCAAGGGTCTCCAGGACGGTACGCCATCGGGCCAGAAGATCGCGGGTCACCGGGTCCGCCCCGGGGCCGATCCCCTTCTCCACAGCCTCAAGATAGGCCCCTTGGATTTCGATCGGGGTGAGGGCTCTCCCGTCCGTCAAACGGACCGTTTTCTTCAGTTCAAGGTCTCTTGAGATCTCCTTGATCGCGCGAACCGGATTTTCCATCTCGAACACCGGAACGCGATCCGCTTCCTGCTCGATCAGAGCGAGCAGCAGCGAGGTCGTCCCCACCTTCAGATAGGTCGAAAGTTCGGCCATGTTCGCATCGCCGACGATCACGTGGAGCCGACGCCATCGCGTCGGGTCCGCATGCGGTTCATCGCGCGTGTTGATGATGGGACGCTTGACCATCGTATTCAGGTCGACGAGCACCTCGAAGAAGTCCGCCCGCTGCGAGAGTTGGTAGGGGACCGGCTCGGTCTTATTCTCCGCCCCAACCTTCCCCGCCCCGGCGAAGATCTGGCGGGTCACAAAGAAGGGGACGAGGAGGGTTACCAAGCGGTCGAAAGGAATCTCACGCGAAACGAGATAGTTCTCATGATAACCGTATGAGTTCCCCTTGCCGTCGGAGTTGTTTTTGTAAACCACAAATCGCTCGGAATCCCGCTTCATCCGATTCGCCGCCTCCCGGCAGACCTCAAGGATCCGCTCCCCGGCCCGCTCGAAGACCACGAGATCATGCGCATTGGTGCACTCCGGGGTCGAATACTCGGGATGCGCCCCATCCACATAGAGGCGCCCGCCGTTTTGCAGAAGTTTGTTTAACAGGCGGTTGTACTCGGGCCCCGGACGCTCCCGCTCTCCCTCGGCCTCGAAACCCCGCGCGTCGAGGAGGGGATTTTCGTTCTCGTAATCCCAGAGGACCCCGGAGGAAGGGAGGTAGGGAAAGCTGTTGACGAGAAGGATCGAATTGGAAACCGGGTCGATGGCTTCAGGGTCCTTCGCCCCGATCCCGTACTCGGTCTCCGTCCCCAGAATCCTCATAAATAATGACCTGTGGTCACCGTTTCGATCTTCTTCGAATCGGCTGCCTTCCCTCCCATGGTTCGAACGTGGATAATCTTCTCGCTCTTGCGGCCGGCGATCTTCGCCCAATCGTCCGGGTTGGTCGTATTGGGCAGATCCTCGTTTTCCTTAAACTCATCTTTGATCGCGCGGATCAGATCGGACCCGCGGATCCCCTTCTCTCCCGTGGCGAGCATCCTTTTGATGGCGTACTTCTTTGCGCGGGAGACAATCCCCTCAATCATGGCCCCCGATGAGAAATCCTTAAAATAGAAGGTCTCCTTCTCGCTGTTCGCGTAGGTGACCTCCAAAAATTTATTCTCCTCGGAGACCGCGTACATCTCCTCCACCGACTCGACGGTCAGCCGCTCGCAGACCTTTTTCAGATCCCCGCCGTCCTTCGCCGCTTCCTCGGGATGGAACGGCAGGACCGGAAGGAGATATTTTGAAAAGATGTCCGCCGCCGCCCTCTTGTCCGGGCGCTCGACCTTGATCTTCACATCGAGGCGGCCGGGACGGAGAATGGCCGGGTCCAGGAGGTCCTGGCGGTTCGAGGCGCCGATCACGATGACGTTTCTCAAGCGCTCGACCCCGTCGATCTCGGAGAGGAACTGCGGAACGATCGTCGACTCGACATCCGAGGAGATCCCGCTTCCCCGAGTTCGGAAGAGGGCGTCCATCTCATCGAAGAAGACGATCACGGGATGCCCTTCGGAGGCCTTCTCCTTCGCCTTTTGGAAGACCTCCCGGATCTGACGCTCGCTCTCTCCCACATACTTGTTGAGGAGTTCGGGACCCTTCACATGAAGGAAGAATCCGCGGACGTCCCGGCCGGTGGCGCTCCCCATCTTCTGGGCGATCGACGCGGCCACCGCCTTGGCGATCAGGGTCTTTCCGCATCCCGGAGGACCGTAGAGGAGGACCCCTTTCGGCGGAAGGAGTTTGTGCTCCGCGAAGAGTTCGGGATGCAGGAATGGAAGCTCGACGGCATCCTTCACCTGCTCGATCTGCGCGTCCAGGCCACCGATGTTGTCGTACGTGACGTCGGGGATCTCTTCCAGGACGACCTCTTCCACCTCGGACTTCGGGAGCCGTTCGAGCAGGTATCCCGATCTAGGATCAAAGAGAAGGTGATCTCCCACCGAAAGCTTCTCGGAAAGAAGGGTGTCTGCCAGCTCCGCCACCCGCTCCTCATCGGCATGCAGCGTGACGACGGCGCGGCCCCCTCCCAGGATATCTTTCAAGCGGACGACTTCTCCCTGGAGATCAAAGCCGGCGGTCTCCACCGCATTCAACGCCTCGTTGAGGATGAGCTGCTGCCCCTTTCGGATCTCCTTCACATTAATCTGGGGATGGAGGTTGACCTTCATCTTCCTCCCGGAAACATAGACGTTGATGCTCCCGTCGGAGTTGGCCGAGGAATAGATCGCATAGCTCGAGGGGGGACTGGTGAGCTTCTCGACCTCGTGTTTGAGCGCCTCGATCTTGTTTTTCGCCTCCACCAGAGAAGCGGCGAGTTTCTCGTTTTGGCGGAAGGCCTGCTCGATCTGAGCGCGCGCGCCCCGAAGATCCTTAAGCTCCTCCTCCATCGAGGTGACCTGCACGTGCAATTTTTCCATCTCGCGCTCGTACTCCGCGAGAGTGTCCTCGGAGACGCTCCCCGAGAGCCCCTCGGAGATCTTCTTCATCGTGTTCTTGAAAGGGTTGTATTTCCCCTGGCTCTTCTTGGAATCGGCCATCTCACATATCCCAAATGGGACGCAACCGCAGATCCCTCTTCATTGTAAGTAATTTTAACACCTCACCTCCATAGGGTCAATTTGCTGTCGGATGCCTCCGCGCCGCCGCTCGTAACAGCTCTCTTGTCGCCGCGCCCGGATCTTCGGCGGAGAGAATCCGGGAACTGACGGCGACGCCGTCGGCCCCTACCGCCGTCACCCGATCGGTCTCTTCGGGACCGATCCCCCCGATTGCGAACAGGGCCGAGCGGGTTTCCGTTCGTAAAGAGGAGAAGGAGATCGCGCGGGAGATCGCCTCGGGCGAAAGAGGGGGGCCGTATCTCCGCTTGGAAGGGGTGTCGTAGATCGGCCCCAAAAAAACAAAGTCGGCCTCCCTCGCCTGCTCGGACGCCTCCTCGGGGGAGTGACACGAGACGCCGATCAGCAGCGGGCGCCCCAGGCGATCCGCAGCCCTCTTCGCCGCCGCCGCCGGGAGCCCATCCGATGGGAGATGGACCCCGTCGGCACTCACCGCCGCCGCGACATCGACACGGCCGTTGATGAAAAACGGATTCCCGTGCTTAAGCGTCACCGCACGAAGCCGTTTTGCCAGAGACAACAGATCCAGAAGGGGGAGGTCCTTTTCACGGAGCTGAACCGCGAGGAGGGCCCCTCCGGCGCGCCCGGCCTCCTCCACAACATCGGCCAGAAACCGGCCTTTCGTGGCGTGTCGATCGGTCACCAGACAGAGATGAAACCCGATTCGACTCAACCGGCCTACTCGATTAGTCCCTCCGAAGGGCTGCTTGCGGACGCATACATCTTCCGGGGAATCCGGCCGGCCAGGAAGGCGAGCCGGCCCGCATGCACCGCAATCTTCATCGCCTCGGCCATCATCAGAGGCTCGCGCGCGCCGGCGATCGCGCTGTTCATCAGGACGCCGTCGCAGCCCAGCTCCATCGCCCGGGAGGCATCGGAGGCGGTCCCGACTCCGGCATCCACGATCACCGGGATCGACACCGCTTCAAGGATGAACCGGATGTTGTAGGGGTTTCGGATCCCCAGTCCGGAGCCGATCGGAGCGGCAAGGGGCATGACCGCCGCGCAGCCGATCTCCTCCAACTTCTTTGCGAGGATCGGATCATCGCTGGTGTAGGGGAGGACGACAAAACCTTCTCGGACAAGGACCCGGCAGGCCTCGAGCGTCGCCTCGTTGTCCGGAAGGAGCGTTTTCGGATCGCCGATCACCTCGACCTTGACGAGGTCGGAGAGGGCAGCCGCCCGCGCCAGCCGCGCCGTGCGGATCGCGTCCTCCGCGGTGTAACAGCCAGCGGTGTTCGGGAGGATCTTGTATCTCTTCGGATCGAGATAATCGAGGAGATTCTCTTGCGAGCGGTCGGTGATATTCACCCGACGGACCGCCACCGTAACACAGTCTGCCCCGGAGGCCTCGACCGCCTTGGCGGTCTCGGCGAACGAGGCGTACTTCCCGGTCCCGACGATCAGACGGGAGCGGAACTCGATCCCTCCGACGATCAACCGATCGTCGCTCGTCCGATTCAAACCCTTGCGCCGCTCCAGTATTGGATCGCCGTCGGGAAGAGATCCCCCTCCCACGAACGAGATGATTTCGAGGCGGTCCCCTTCGGAAAGTCTCTTTGAGCCGAACTGCGAGCGATCCAGGATGCTGAAATTGAGTTCTACGGCCACCCGCTCGGGGATCAAATTCAACGTGGAAAGGAACGCCGCGACCGTCTCGCCGTCGCGGACCTGGCGTGTTTCGCCGTTCACAATCACCGTCATGACAGCCCTCATCGGCGGCCGGGACGGCGCATGGTCCAGAGACGCCGAGGGCCGTACTCCCTGTACGGCCCCCTCGCCTTTCTCTTCCTCGAAACCCCGTTCCGACAAAGTAACGCGAGTATAGTATCGCGGATATACCTTGTCAAACGAACAGCCGCTCTGTTATCTTCGCGCAGATTGCATTCGAGGCCCCCTTGACCTCCTTTCTGCTGCGACGGATGTCACAGTTCGTCGTCTCGCTCTTCGGGATCACCATCATCACCTTCGGGATCATGCATCTCGCGCCTGGGGAGCCGACCGTGGTCGGGGAGACGATGAACCCGCGGATCACCTCGCAGGCCCGCGAGAATCTCCGCCGCCTCTACGGCCTTGACCGGCCGCTCCCCGTGCAGTACGCGGACTGGCTGAAACGCTCCCTGTCGCTCGATTTCGGACGCTCCCTGAGCGACGGAGAACCGGTTGCCCAGAAGATCGCCACCCGGATTCCGATTACGTTGACGATCAATCTCCTCTCGCTGATCGCGATCCTCGTGATTGCGGTGCCGATCGGGGTGCTGGCGGCAACTCGCCAGTACTCCTTCTTCGACAAACTGACGACCCTGCTGGTCTACGGCGGCTTCGCCGTTCCGACCTTCTGGCTCGCCCTTCTTTTAATGATGCTCTTCGGGGTCTGGCTTGGCTGGCTCCCGATCTCCGGGTACCAATCAATCGAGGTCTCGGGGATGAACCCTTTCGCGCGGATTGCGGATTGGACGCGGCATCTGGCCCTCCCCGTCTTCGTCTCCGCGTTCGGCGGCCTTGCCGGTTTTTCCCGCTACGTCCGCTCGAAGATGCTTGAAGTGATCCGCCAGGACTACGTCCGGACGGCCCGCGCCAAAGGATTGCGGGAGAACGAGGTGATCTACCGCCACGCGCTTCGAAATGCGCTCATCCCGCTTGTAACGATCATGGGGCTGGAACTCCCCGCACTCCTCTCCGGCGCGGTGATCTTCGAGACGATCTTCGCCATCCCAGGGATCGGCCAACTCTTCATCGAGGCGGTCAATAAGCGCGACTACCCGGTCATCATGGGGATGACGATGATGAGTTTCGTCCTGACGCTCGTGGGGAACCTTCTCGCGGACATCGCCTACGGCCTGGTCGATCCGAAGGTCCGCGTCAGCGAGGAGAAGAAGTGACCCGGACCGAGCGCCCGAATCTCTGGCAGCGGATCGCGCGAAACAGGGTCGCGCTCTGGGGGGGATTCCTCGTCGCCGCGGTCTTTGCCATCGCGCTCACCGCCCCCTTTCTCGCCCCCGCGGACCCGGACGCCATCGATCTTGCGCGGATCCTCGAGCCGCCGTCCGGCGAACATCTCCTTGGGACCGATCCCCTCGGACGGGACGTCCTCTCGCGGATGATCTGGGGAACGCGGGTCTCGCTTTTGGTCGGGTTCGTCTCCGTCGGGATTGCGCTCACGATCGGGATCTCAATCGGAGCGCTCTCCGGCTACTATCGCGGCTGGATCGACGATCTGCTGATGCGGTTCACCGACATGATGCTCGCCATCCCGACCTACTTTCTGATCTTAACGATTATCGCCATCCGCGGCCCCAGCCTGGTGATGATCATGGCCGTCATCGGGGCGACCTCCTGGATGGGGCTGGCGCGGCTGGTCCGGGGAGAGTTCCTCTCGCTGAAGGAGGGCGACTACGTCTCCGCCGCCCGCGCGATGGGCGCCTCAGATCTGCGAATCATTCTCCGACACATCCTCCCGAACGCCCTCTCTCCGGTCTACGTCTCCGCGATCCTGCGTGTGGCGGGGGCGATCCTGCTCGAATCAGGCCTCTCGTTTTTGGGGCTCGGCGTGCAGCCCCCAACCCCCTCCTGGGGGAACATGCTGACGGCGGGAAAGGACAACATTGAGATTGCCTGGTGGCTCTCTCTCTTCCCCGGCCTGGCAATCCTCCTGACGGTCCTCGGCTTCAACCTTCTCGGAGAAGGTCTTCAGGACGCCCTGAACCCGCGTCTGGAATGATCGGCCGGTTTTCCCGGTTTACTGCTGGATATACCAGGCGGCTTTGTTGGCGGGGACCCACCACTTGTCGATGTTGTAGGCGATCCCTAAAGGCGAGGGCTCGATCCCTTTAAAGCGCCGATGGACGATCGGGAGCGCCATCGGGTAGTAGAGAAACGTATAGGGCTGATCTTCGGCGATCAGCCGGTGGACCTGATGATAGATCTTCTCTCGCTTCTTTTGATCGCAGCTTCTGCGCCCCTCAAGGATCAGTTCGTCGACCCGGGGATTCTTGTACGAGATGAAATTGTACTCCCCCTCTTTTGTCTTTGAAGAGTGCCAGATGTCGTAGAGGTCCGGGTCGAGCCCCATCCCCCACCCGAGGATGATCGCCTCGAAATTCTTCTTGTCGATAAACTGATGCAGAAACGACTGCCACTCTAAGATCCGGATCTCCACCTTCATCCCGATCCCCTTGAGACCCCGCTGGATGATCTGGGCGCTCTTGGCCCGCTGCTCGTTCCCCTGATTTGTCAGGATCGTGAACGTAAATGGAATCCCGCTCTTATCCAGGATCCCGTCCCCGTCCGTGTCCTTCCACCCGGCCTCGGCCAAGAGCGCCTTCGCCTTTTCGGGGTTATGCTCAAGATCGGTCACCTCATGATTGTAGGCCCACGACTCAGGGTAGAACGGCCCGGTCGCCGGTTTCCCGAGGCCGAGCAGAACCCCAGCGATGATCCCTTTCTTATCGAGCGCATGGCCGATCGCGCGGCGGACTCGAACGTCCGAGAATTTCGGATCAAGGAGATTGTAGCCGAGGTAGGTATAGCCCCGAGCCGGATAGGTGTAACGGGCGAACTCCCGTTTAAAAAAAGGGGTATCGGTCTGCCGCTGATACTGTACCGGCGTCAGCCCCATGAAATCGATGTTGAGCGTCTTCAACTCCAAAAACATCGTCGCGGTATCCGGGATGATCCGAAAGAGATAGCCGTCCACTTTGGGGCGGCCGTCGAAGTAGCCGTCATAGGCCGAGAGAAAGATCCGCTGCCCCGCGACCCACTCGACAAAGCGGAACGGCCCGGTGCCGACCGGAGAACGATTGAATGGATCGGCGTTGAGGTCCTTCCCCTCTAAGAGATGCTTCGGGAGAATCCCCATCCCCCAACTCGGCAGACCCGGCGCAAAGGGCTCTTTGTACTCGACCCGCAAGGTATAAGGATCGATGATCCGGACCTCCTTGACCCGCTCGAAGTCCCCCGAATAAGGGGTCGCCACAGCCGGATCGATCGCTTTTCTATAGGTAAAAAAGATATCGTCGGCCGTCACCTCCCTCCCATCATGCCACTTCACCCCTTTTCGCAGGTGAAAGGTCGCGTGGAGACAGTCATCGGAGAATTCGAACGACTCGGCCAGATCCCCGACGATCTTGAGCGTCTTGTCGTATTTCACTAACCCGTTGAAGAGCTGCCCGACGATGTCTCCCGAGGCGCTGTCGGTCGCGAGTAACGGGTTAAGGCGGGAGGCGTCGCCGATTGATCCCTCCGCGAGGATCTTCGGATTTTTCAGAGTCGGCGCGCTGCAGGAGACGATCAGAAGGAGGAAGAGGAGCCGGAAACGGGACACTATTTCGCGGCGGCAGGGGGCACGGCGGCCTGCGGCGCGGGCGCGGGGGGCGGCTGCGGAGGCGCTGTGGCGGGCTGTTGCGGGGACGCGGGCTGCTGTGGGGAGGGTCCGGCTGGCTGCTGAGCAGCAGGGGCGCCCTCTTTCGGCACGGCCTCGCTCTTTTTCCCTTCGCCGGTATCGGTAACCGAAGATGCGATTGATCTCTCGCGGGAGAGATAGGAGAGCGAGAGCGAAGTCAGCATGAAGAGGACCGCTGCGCCGACGGTCATCTTAGAGAGAAAGGTCGCGGCCCCCCGCGTTCCGAAGAGGGTCTGCGAGGATCCGCCGAACGCGGCGCCCATCTCAGCCCCCTTCCCCGACTGAAGGAGAACGGCGGCCATCAGTATCGCACAGGCCACGAGGTGAAAGATTATCAGGAGGATATACATTTCGCCCCTTTCTTTACGATCGAAGCAAACGCTTTCGCATCCAGCGCGGCCCCGCCCACCAGCGCGCCGTCCACGCCTGGGATTGAGACAATCATCTCGATGTTCTCGACCGTGACGCTCCCTCCGTAGAGTATCCTGACATCGCTCCCCGCCCAGGCGCCGAGCCGTTCATGGAGAAACGCATGGACCGGTCCGATCTGATCCGGCGTCGCATTCTTTCCAGTTCCGATGGCCCAGACCGGCTCATACACGACGACAAACCTCCTCGGTGATGAAAGCCGCTCCATGACCCTCTGAAGTTGCCTCCCCACGACCGACTCCGTTGCTCCCCGCTCGCGCTCGCCCAACGTCTCGCCGACGCAGAGGATCGGACAGAGGCCGGATTTTACCGCGGAATCCGCCTTGCGGGCAACCACCTCGTCGCTCTCGCTGAAGAGCCCCCGCCGCTCCGAATGGCCGACGATCACATACCGGCATCCGATCTCTTTCAACATCAGGGCCGAGATCTCCCCGGTGAACGCCCCCTCCTCCTCGTAAAAGACGTTCTGGGCGGCAAGGTGAATCTCCTTCCCACCGGTCCCGCGCTCCAGCAGCGACGAGAGCGCGTCAAGCGCGGTAAAGGGTGGGGCAACGGCCACCTCGGCCCGATTCTCATCGGCGAGGAGCACGGCCAGTGCGCTCGCATAGACGCGCGCCTCGGCGATCGTCTTGTTCATCTTGAAATTGGCGACAAAGAGCGGAGGGCTTGCCAGACTACTCCTCTTTATTGGGGATGACCGCAAGGCCGGGGAGTTCCTTCTCCTCGAGGAGCTGAAGCGCGGCTCCGCCGCCGGTGGAGATGAATGCCATGTTTTCCGATTCTCCGGCGCGATGAACGGCAAGAGCGGTCTCCCCGCCACCGACGATGGTCAGGGCGTAGGAATTCGCCACCGCATGCGCCACTGCGGTCGTGCCACGGGCGTAGGCGTCGATCTCGAAGACCCCCATCGGCCCGTTCCAGAGGACCGTCTTCGCGTTCGCCAGCGCCTCGCTGAAGAGGCGGACCGAGGCAGGACCGATATCCATCCCGTACCAGCCACGCGGGATCTCCTGAACCGGCACGATCTTCGTCTCGGCGGCGGGGTCCTTCGACGCCGCCACCACGCAATCAACCGGGAGATAGAACTTGATCCCGCCCGATAAAGCGTGCTCCATGATCTGCCGGGCAAAGGACTCCATATCCTCCTCGACCAGCGAGTTCCCCACAGAAACGCCCATCGCCTTCAGAAAGGTGAAGGCCATCCCCCCTCCGACGATGACCTTATCCACCTTCTTCCCGAGGTTCTCGATGACGCCGATTTTCCCCGAGACCTTTGCCCCCCCGAGGACGGCGACAAAGGGGCGGGCCGGATTTGCAACGGCCCCTTCCAGATAGGCGATCTCCTTTTTCATCAAAAATCCGATCCCTGCGTCGCGCAGGTAGCGGGGAATGCCGACGATCGAGGCGTGAACCCGATGCGCCGCCCCGAACGCGTCGTTGACATAGACGTCCGCAAGCGAGGCGAGCGCGCGGGCGTGGTTCTCATCGTTGTTCTGCTCCCCCGGATGAAAGCGGAGGTTCTCCAGGAGGAGGACATCCTCCGGCTTCATCCTCTCGACGACCCGCTCGACCTGCGGCCCGACCGAGTCCGGGGCAAACTGGACCTCCTTCCCGAGAAGCCGCTGGAGGCGCTTGGCGACCGGGGCGAGAGAGAAGAGCGGGTCGGGGCCCTCGGGCCGATCCAGATGGGAGGCAAGGATGACTTTCGCCCCCTCATCGATCGCGTAGTTGATCGTCGAGAGGGTGGAGCGGATTCGGGTGTCGTCGCTGATATTCAGATTCCCGTCAAGCGGGACATTGAAATCGCACCGGATGAAGAGCCGTTTCCCGGAGATCTTCAGATCCTCGATCGTGACCTTTTTCCGGTAGCTCATGTCGAGGCGCAGCCCCCGATGAAGCGGGTCATATCGCGCAGGCGGCAGGAGTAGCCCCATTCGTTATCGTACCAGGCGACAACCTGGACGAGACACCGATCGGTCACAGCGGTGAGGAGACCGTCGACGATCCCGGAGCGGGGATCGCCGTTGTAGTCAACGGAGACCAGCGGCTCTTCGGAGTAGCCGAGGAAGCCGGCAAGCCTCCCCTCGGAGGCCGCTTTCATCGTGGTGTTGACCTCTTCCTTCGTCGTATCTCTCGAGACCTGGCAGACAAAATCGATGACCGAGACGTTCGGCGTCGGAACGCGGATCGCCATCCCGTCCACCTTCCCCTTTAATGCCGGGAGGACCTCAAAGAGGGCTCGGGCCGCGCCGGTGCTGGTCGGGATCATGGAGAGTGCGGCCGCCCGGGCCCGCCGCGGATCTTTATGGGGGAGATCGAGGAGCTGCTGGTCGTTGGTGTAGGAATGGACCGTGGTCATCCACCCCCGCTCGATCCCGAACTCATCCAGCAGAACCTTGGCGACAACGGCGAGGGCGTTCGTCGTGCAGGAGGCGTTGGAGATGATCTTATGTTTCGCCGGATCAAAGGAGTCGTGATTGACCCCCATCACCAGGGTCGCGTCTGGGGATTTCGCCGGCGCGGAGATCAGAACCCGGGCAGCCCCCGCCGCAAGGTGTTTGGACGCCCCCTCACGGTCGGTCAATTTTCCGCTGCACTCTACCGCGATCGCGACCTGCAGATCCTTCCAGGGGAGCCGCTGCGGGTCTCGCTCGGAAAAGACCTTGATCGGCTTCCCGTCCACATAGAGGAGATCCCCCTTCGCCTCCACCTCTCCCGGATAGCGCCCGTGGACCGAGTCATATTTGAGAAGATGGGCCAGCGCCGCCGAATCAACCAGGTCATTGATCGCGACGACCTCCAGATCTTTCGTCTCCCTGAGGGTCCGAAAGAAGATCCTTCCGATCCGGCCGAAACCATTGATGACAATCCGCGTCATGAAATCCCTAATTGGCTGCTTCGTCGATATTGAAAAATTGAACCGGCTGCGGCGTCGATTCCGAGAATCGGGTCGGCTCGGTCCCTTTAACGAAGATCTCCACCGCGGCCCGCTCCGAACCCTGCGGCGCCAGAAGCCCCGTCTCCGGGTCGATCTTAACATAAACGATGTTGTCCGGAATACCGAACGGCTCGACCGGGAGCCGCGGGAGGGTCTCCTGCATGAACGCCATCCAGATCGGGAGCGCCGCGCTGGCCCCTGCCTCGCGATCCCCGAGCGAGCGGGTATCGTCGAAGCCGGCCCAGACCCCCGCCACGATGCTCGGGGTATATCCGATGAACCAGGCGTCGGTGAAGTCGTTCGTGGTGCCGGTCTTCCCCGCCAGCGGACGGCCCAGGGTCTTCGCGCGTCTCGCCGTCCCCCGCAAGATCACATCCTCCATCATGTTTGTAATCACATACGCAGTCTCCTTCGAGACAACCTCCTCGGCCTGCAGCTCGTGCGATTCCAACAGCGCGCCGCTCGAATCGGTGACCGAGACGATCGCGTACGGCTCGGTCCGGACCCCCTGGTCGGCGAAGACCGCGTAGACCGAGGCGAGTTCGAGGAGCGAGACTCCGGAGGAACCTAGCCCGAGCGAGAGATCAGCCGTCAATGGGCTCTTCACACCGGTGCGGCGGGCGAACTCAATGACGCTTTTGACCCCCACCTTTTCCAAAAGTTTTACCGTCGCCACGTTGCGGGAGAAGGCCAGGGCGTCCCTGAGCGTGATCGGCCCGAAGAACTTCTCCTCGTAATTCACAGGCTTCCAGACCTTATCCAGAACCGAGTCGTGGTAGACCACCGGGGAATCGACTACGATCGTGGCGGGGGTGAGACCCTTCTCGATCGCCGCGGCATAGATGATCGGCTTGAAGGCGGAGCCAGGCTGCCGTCGGGAGGAGAGCGCCCGGTTGAACTCGCTCCGTTTGAAATCGTATCCGCCGACCATTGCCAGGATCGCTCCGCTCTTCGGATCGAGGGCGATAAAGGCCCCCTCCACGAGCGGCTCCTGCTCGAGGGTAAAGAGATTCCCCTTCCCGTCGGGGGTCAGGCGCTTGACCCCGACCCGAATGATGTCGCCCGGCCTCACGATATCTCCTGCTTTGGGCTTCTCGATGACGTGCAGATCCTCCCGGAGATCCGGTCCCCGTAACCGGCGGCGGGCCCACTCCATATCCTCAAGGAGGATCCGGCCGACGACGTCCCCGACCGCAACGACCGCGGAGCCGCCAGTAATCTGAAGGACCTCCCCTTCAAGGAGGTCCCCGACCCGTAGGATCCCCCTCATCTCCCCTTTCTCATTCTTCATTTGGGACGCAACCTTCCCGCCCCTCCGGCCGATCGGTCCCCGATACCCCTGGCGCTTGTCGATCTCCCTTAAGCCCTCCCGGACCACCTTCACCGCCGTCTTCTGAATCTCCAGGTCAAGAGTCGTCCGGATGGTCATCCCACCTTTATATACAGCGTCGTCTCCGTAAAGAGAGACGAGATGCTGGCGGATGTATTCCAGAAAGTAAGGGGCGATCTCCTCTTCAAAGGAGGGCTTGGCGAAGAGAAGATTTTCCGCTAAGGCCTTCCGGGATCGCTCCTCGGTAATGAACCCCTCCTCCACCATCCTCTTCAGCACCATCCCCTCCCTCTGCCTGGCCCGGTCGGGGTGAAGATAGGGGGAGTAGTCGTTCGGCGCCTTTGGGAGACCAGCCAAAAAAGCCCCCTCGGCGAGGGAGAGGTCCCAGACATCCTTCCCAAAATAGGTCTTCGAGGCGATCTGGACCCCGTAGGCGCCGTGGCCGAAGTAGATCTGGTTCAGGTAGAGTTCTAATATCTCATCTTTGGAGAGGAGCTGCTCAATCCTGCGGGCCAGCAGGATCTCCTTGATCTTCCGCTTAAACGTCCGCTCCGGGGTGAGAAAGAGGCTCCGGGTCAACTGCTGGGTGATCGTGCTCGCCCCCTGCCGGATTTTAAAACTCTCTACGTTCCGGATCGTCGCCGCCAGAATTCGGAAGAGATCAAAACCCTTATGCTCATAAAAACGGGCATCCTCGACGGCAATGACCGCCTGGATGAGCTCGGGCGGGATCCTGTTCAGCGGAACGAAGATCCGCTTTTCCACGAAGAACTGCCCGGCCAACTGCCTGTCCCCGGCATAGACACGGGTTGCCTGCGAAGGCTCATAACTTCTCAGCATGTTGATGTCGGGAAGGTCGCGCGAAAAGAACCAGAATGCCCCGGCAATGATCCCGCCGAGCGCCAGCAGGGCAGCCGCGCCCCAGAGGAGGGCGCGCTTCACCAGCCAGCGGAGCGAAAGCCGAGGCTTCCCCCGCGGGCTCCCCAATTCGACGAGAGGGACCTCCCTCCCCTTTTCATGCTCTCCGGCCATCTAACCTCCGCCGGTCCACCGGCTCATGCGCACTGAAACTCAAATCTCTGTGATTATATCAAGAAGGTCAGGAAGGATCGAGGATGGCTGCAGAGATGGAAACGGACCCGGGAATCAGACGCATTTTCTCACGGTCGCTTTAATATATCGTGAGTCCCAATCCGCCTGAGGGTGTCGGCCTCTTTATAAATTTCGAAAGTGAATCGGTATTGCATCGTCACACTCGCTTCCCAGATATCTCTTACACCTTCCATCGTCCTAACCCGTAAAGACGGATGACGGATATTCTGAACTAAAAATCGCAGAGACTGTTCGGTTTTGCGTTTGATCTCCTCGGGCAGCTTTTGGAAGTCTTTTTTGAATAGATCTGTGCGGATGACCCTCATGAATCGAGGTCTTTAATAAGCTCCTCCACATCCTTAAACTCCTTCACCTTTCTGGCGCGGATTGCCCCATCCGCTTCCCGTTCCCTCTCCTGCCATTCCTTTGTCCAAAACCAAGCTTGATCTTTGGGGATCAATTTCTTTGGGGTAAGAATAATTTTGTTTCCCCTGGTCTGAACATCTAAAAAATCACCCACTTCTAAGTGGAGAACTTCAAAGACCTCTTTGGGGATTGTGATTTGATGTTTTGGGCTGACCCGCGTGGTCGGCATCGTCGCCCTGTGTGAGATAGATACGGTATTTATTTCTTTACTGTAAAGAAGTATAGCAAATGATAAAAAGTTTTGTCAACTCTTTTTCAGCGGCACGGATGCGGCTGGCCTCCCCTATCTTGACCTTCCCCTATTTTTTAGGCCATTCGCCCGCTGATGCCACCCTCCGCTCTCCGGCTCATGCCGCCTCCCGCCGATCAAAGGTCCGGTAGGCGATCGCCTCGGAGAGATCGGAGACCTCGATCCGCTCCCTCCCCTCCAGATCGGCGATCGTTCTGGCCAGCCGCAGAATCCGATGATGCGCCCGGGCCGAAAGCCCCAGCCGATCCGCCGCAACAGAAAGGAGCCGCCTCGAATCCGAATCAAGCGGAGAGAAGCGGCGCACCAGCCGGGTGGTCAGCTGCCCGTTGGAGAAGATCCCCTCCTTTATATAGCGCTCCTGCTGCATGGCGCGGGCGGCCGAGACCCGGCGCCGGATCGCCGCCGACTCCTCCCCGGTACGATCTGAGGAGAACTCGGTAACCGCTACGGGCGGGACCTCAAGATGGATGTCGATCCGATCCAACAGCGGCCCGGAGATCCTGGTCCGATAACGGGCGATCTGGGCGGGAGGGCAGATGCAGGGCTTCACCGGATCGGAGAGATAGCCGCACGGGCAGGGGTTCATCGCGGCGATGAGCATGAACGACGCCGCATAGGCGAGCGAGCCGGCGGCGCGGGAGATCTTCACGAACCCATCCTCCAGCGGCTCGCGCAGGACCTCCAGGACATTTCGACGAAATTCCGGAAACTCGTCCAGGAACAGGACCCCGTTATGCGCGAGACTTACCTCTCCCGGCCTCATCTGCGGACCCCCTCCCAACATTGCGGCGTCGGAGATGGAGTGATGCGGGGATCTAAAAGGCCGGATGGTGATCAGCGGGGAGGCCGACGCGAGATCGCCGACCGCGCTGTGGATCTTGGTGGTCTCGATCGCCTCCGCCACGGTCATCGGCGGAAGGATCGAGGGGACCCGCCGCGCCAGCATCGTCTTGCCGGCACCGGGAGGACCGACCATCAGGAGATTGTGGCCGCCGGCCGCCGCAATTTCGAGGGCCCTCTTCGCCTGCTCCTGCCCTTTCACGTCGGAAAAATCTTCCGTCACGGGAAGTTGTAAGAAGAGCGTTTTAAGATCGATCCGGGTTTCGACGGCCTCCCGCCTCCCCGAAAGGATCTCGATGGCATCGCTCAATGTGTCGATAGCGACCGCGCGCGCTCCCCGGACAACCGCGGCCTCCGGCGCATTCTCCCGCGGAAGGAGGATCGCCACAGAGGCGCGCTGGGCCGCCTGCGCCATCGAAAGAACCCCCCGCACCGGCTTGACCTTACCATCCAAGCCGAGCTCCCCGATCACCAGATATTCCGAGATCCGAGCAGAGGGGATATGCCCCTCCGCGGCGAGGATCCCGAGGGCGACCGGGAGGTCAAGACCGCTCCCCTCTTTCCGCATCTGGGCGGGCGCAAGGTTCACCGTCATCTTCTTGATCGGATAGGGGAATCCGCTGTTTCGAATCGCCGAGCGGACCCGCTCGCGGCTCTCCTTTACCGCGGCGTCCGGGAGACCGACGATGGAGATGGAAGGGAGCCCGGGAGAGAGATCGACCTGCACGTCGACCAGCCGGGCCTCCACCCCCTGAAGGACGCACGAGAGGACGCGTGAAAACATCCGTGGGAATTTAGCACAGCAGGGAGAAAAGAAGAAAGCACCCTTAAAGGCTAGGGGGAGAGGGCGGTTCCTGCTCGGGCTCAAACTTGGTCAGAATGAAGATAAAGTAGCAGAAGAGACAGAGAAAAATGAGCCAGAGGAACGGGGGGAAGAGGATAACCGCAAAGATCTCCGGGAAAGTCATTCCCAATAGGGTCAGGAAAAAGAGGAGCGGCTTCATCTTAAAACCGTTGCAGTTTCGCGGTAAGGTCCTGTGCGACCTGATCCTCGAGGGCGCTCTGCCTCCCTCGGTTCACCCATCGGCCGAGATCGAGCGAGAACTCCTGCCGCTCCACCTTGAAATCGACGGCAACAGGGGTGGTCTTTCGCCGGACCTCGGCCAGAAGGCGGGTCCGCACGAGGGGCGTGCCGAAGATCAATCCGACCTTCTCCTCTTTCCAGTCGGTCTGGATCCGTCCGGCCTCTTTATCAGCGACCGCAAGACGATCATAGAAGAGCGCGACCTCCTCCAGCATCACGGTCCATACGCGGTCGTACGGAACGGAAAATTCGGGGAGGGTTCTCCATGCAGCGCGATGCGAGGCGCACGAGGCGAGAAAAATAAAAGTGACGCCGATTACAGAAGCACGCGCACTTTTTCTCCGCAAGAGATTGTGGGGCATGCGAGCAATCATCCAGCTGTTGGGTGCGTCGGATGAAAAATTTAATTAATCTCCTTTCGGAGGACTCTTTTTAAGAAGTTTACCAGCAGCGCGTTGATTTTTCATCTTTTTTCGATGATTAAAAAATGAGCAGTTCGTTGAAACCGTTGTAACAGACGGGGGCTGCCGGAACAAAATCGATTTTATCAACAGCTTTCGCACAATTTCTGTGGAAACCTCACAACCTATTGAACACATTTCTTTTTTTTCTCCGAAAGGAAAGCGCGCAGCGCATCAATCGACTTACGCGTAAAAAATTTTCAAAACCAGATAGACGATCCAAACTTCAACCGCGTGCGCGCTGATCGTGCTGATCAGACCGCGCCGCAGGTAAAGCGCTCCCCAGATGAGTCCATCAGAGAATGCCAACCAGTGATAAAACCGAAACGTCGCGACGAGGAAAGGATCGAGCGAGAAAAAGAGGGCGGAAGAGACGACGGCAAGCCACCGTGGGAAGATCCGGAGGAGTTGCTCGAGGACGAAACCGCGGAAAAGGATCTCCACGAAAATCGCGATCAGGAAGATTCCGAACGGAAACATCAAAAAGAACGGGGATCGGGCGTGCGGCGTGTCGCCTAAAAAGCGGAACGTGCCTCCCAGGGCCGGGGTCAAAAGGATAATGACCAGGAGGTTTGCCGTTCCAAGCAACAGCCCGCAGAGGGCGCCGGCGACGACCGACCTGCGGTTGAAGGCAAAAGGGATCCGGACGAACGGAAGAGCGAGCGCTGCTACGGCCTGCGGAAGGAAAAGGGCGACCGGGTCGCGCCTTCCTGAGAGGTGAACCAGGAGAGACGTCGCGATCGGGAAGAGGAGCGGATTTAGGGAGCGAAGCGATGCCAGCGGAGCATCGAGGCGAGAAGGATGATGAAGATCCCGATCACCGTTGCGGCCCCGGTCAGTTTGACCGCGCTGTCCAAAGTCGGCTTCCCATCCCCCCCGGAGCGGCGCCGCTTCAGGATGATCGCCTCCCAGAGATAGATCGAGATCAGGGCGACCACGAGCGCCAGTTTTATCATTATTATCCGAACGTATCCGGGATCGAAGACGCTCTGCGGGTTGATCGCCCGCTCCAGCCGCCCGCGGGAGCCGAGATTCAGCATCCCGCTGACGATCACAATGAAGACGATTGGAGCGAGAAACGCCCGGAAGCGGGAGGTATATGCCTCTATGAACTCGGGCGGGAGACGGAACGACTCCGCCGCCGGAGAGAGAATAAAGGTCTGAAAGGCCAGCCCCCCGACCCAGAGAATGACCAAAAGGAGATGAATCCAATGATTGATCGCCGCTAGAAGTTCTTCCATCGAACCGCGCTCCTACATCTCTTTTCGCGTCGGGTCGGCCAGGTACTCCCGCATCTTCTGGAGCATCTCTTCGTCGATCAATCCCACCTTCCCCCGCTTTTCCATATAGGATCGGATATCCTCCATCCTCTTGGCCGCCTCGGGATTGTCCTTCAGACGCTTGATCTTCGTTTTGGCCTCCTCAAAGGCGTCGAAGGTCATCTGATCATATCCGAAGGTGCGGAGCCGCTTCATCGCCTTCATCATCGCCTCATTGCGGAACTTTGTCAGCATCTCCGAGGTGATCTCGCTCGCCCCCATTTTCCGGGCCTTCCGCTCGGCAGCCTTCTTAATCCCGCTCCGGACGAAATCAGGCGAGGTCAAAAGCCGCTTGTACGCCTCCTCGGTCCACTTGACCTCCGGCTGCGGGGCGTCCCAGATCATCGCCAGCGCCGCAAGATCGATCCGCGCAAATCCCTTCTCCCGCGCCAGATCCTCCACGTCCCGCCGGATCATCTGGCGGACGAAGTCGCGCGCCACCGCCGGGCTCCCTTCGATCTTTTTCTCCAGTCGAACGGCGGCCGCGTCGGTCCACTCCATCGGGGGCGCCGCCTCCTCCTGAACGTCTCCCAAGGCCTCGGCCTTCTCAAGGAGTTCCGTGTTGACCTCCAGATGTCCCCGTTCGAGCGCCACCTCCTCGGCAATCTGCTTGATCATCCCCCGCATGAATTCCGGGACGGTCGCAAGCCTCTCCTCCGCCTCCCGCGTCCAGGGGAGCCCCCTCTTTTCAAGATTCGACTCCACCCCCGCCGCCTGATGGACCGCACCCGCGCCGGCGGAGGCCATCGGGTTCATCATCTTCTCCTTGAACCGGGCGAGGACCTCGTCGGTGATGACCTTGATTCCCAATTCGCGCGCCCGTTTTTCCGAGAGTTTCCGGACCATTCCGCGCAGAAAGAAGGGGGCGCGGCGCAAACGCTCCTCCGCCTCCGAAGTCCAGACGATCTCGGCTTCGCGGTTCTCGTCAGCCACGCGAGAATTCCGAAAAGGAGAAGCGGCGGCCGTAGCGCGCCTCTGCCTGCGCCCGGACCGCCTGCATCACCTCTGGGGTGATGAGAGAAATTCCGTTTTCGTTCGCGTAACGCTCGACGCCCCGGGCGACCATCCCGCGGGCAAAGGAGGGGAGGCCCCGGAGACGCTCCTTGGCCGCGTCGGTCCAGGAGAGGGTCAGTCGGACCTCAAGACCGAAGGTCTGCTCTTCAGGGAAGACGATCCTCTTCCCGCCGTATTTGCCCGGTTGATAGCCGCAGGCGGGGTCCTCGGCAAGATAATCTCCATACATCGCGAACGCGCGGCAGCGGCATCCCCCGCAGACGGCGGAGAACTCGCAGGCGCCGCAACGGCCCCCGAGCCTCGGCTCGCGCAGATCGTTCAAGACTTCGGCCGAATGCCAGATCTGATCGAACGAGGCCTTGCGGAGGTTCCCCGCCGATACCGGCATGTAGGGACAGGGGGTGATGTCCCCCTCCGGGGTAATGCGACAATAGTATTTCCCGGCGGGACAACTCCCCTGCGCATAGTTTTTCAGAAGGGGGGACTCCGGGTCGATCTCATAGATGATCCGGCGGAAGTGCGGAGCGCACTTCGCCCGGAGGATCAGGCCGTCGCGGACTCCGACAGGGACGGTCCAGGGGTCCTCGGGCCGGGAGAAGAGAGAGGGAGCGACCGGAGCCTCCTCACCGACCCCCTGGGCACGCGCCAGATAGGTTAGGATCTCCTCATATTGGACGGAGGTGATGTCTTGGATGTTCTCCCCGCGGCCGGTCCGGACAAGGAAGAAGAAGTTGAGGACCTTGGCGCCAAGGTTGTGTGCCAGCGCGATCATGGAGGGGATCTCGGAAACGTTCCAGTCCATCACGCTCATGTGCATCGAAAAATCGAGCCCCTCGCTCCTTAGAATCTTGGTCGCGCGGACCGCTCCCTGCCAGGAGCCGGCCAGGCGGCGAAAGGAGTCGTGCTTTCCTGCATCGGTAGAGTCGAGGCTGATCGAGGCCCCGGCAATTCCGCTCTTCCGCATCTCGCGGGCCTGCGGTTCGTGAAGGAGCGTCCCATTGGTCCCAAGGACAACCGTGAAACCCTTCTGGGAGGCATAGGAGGCGATCTGAAAGATGTCTTTTCGGATCAGCGGCTCGCCCCCTGTCAAGATCAGGAAGAGGTTGGGATTGACCCGCTCCATCTCGTCGAGGACGCGACGGCATTCGTCGGTCGACAGCTCGACCGAGCTGTCTGCGCCGGAGAAGGCGGAAATATAGCAGTGGGTGCAGGTAAGGTTACAGCGCTGGGTTAGATTCCAGGAGACTGAGTAGGCCTGATAGGACGCCAAGGAGAATCCGTTGTCAGCCGAAGTTCCCCATCGCCGCAGCCCAGCGAGAGGTCACCTCGTCCAAGAGCGCGGCGGTAACCTTCTCCCCGTCCCTCTCGCGGGCGTACAACTCGATCTCCGCGGCGACCGTTCCTCGGACGAACGACGGCACCCGGGCGATCCGTTCCTCGGCCTCCTGGTCCCACGGAAGGAGGCGCTCCATCTTGCGCGCGCGCCTCGCCCATTCATCATACTTCTGGGCGATCACCTCTGGAGTGACGGTTGAAAAACCGTTCTTGCGGGCGTATGCCTCAATCCGCCATCGGGTCATCTCGCGAATAAATCCCTCCGGGATCTCAGCAAGTTTCCTTTTGGCCGCCTCCGTCCAGACGAGGGGGGCGGTCGAAGGGGGGAGAGAGGCCTTCCGCTCCATTTTCCGGAGGGCCTCGGCTCCGGTTCCGCAGAGGGGGCAGGGTGAGGCCGCCGTCTCGGCACCTTGCACCGAGGGGCTGATGAGGCTACAGACTTGGCAGATCAGATAGTCAACGGCAGGGTCCATAAAGAGGAAACGGTTTGCGCCGCTGCCGCAGACCGGGCAGGAGGCCGGGATGCTGTCGACGATATGGCCGCAGAGGCCGCAGAAGTGAAGGAGAGTCCCGCCCGAGGGGGTGGTCGAAACGGTCTCTTCCGTCATAACCTCCTCGACAAATTTGGGCGTGATCTCCCTGATCCCTCTCTCCCTCGCTCGCTCCTCAACCCGCGACTGGGTCGCGCTTCGCATGAAACCGACCGGAACCCGCTCGAGCGCTTCGCGGGCGGGGGCCGTCCAGACAATTCCGGCCGGCGGCTCGGGGCTGGCGGGGGATGGCTCGGAAGGGGCCATCTTTGCAAGGCGCGCCTTGATATCATCGAGCGAGACGGCGCCCTTCAGGACCGACTCCATTTCAGCTGTTGCCTTCCCGATCCCCCCTTCCGCAACCTCCAACGTGACCCGCTTTAATCCGATCGCCCGCGCATGATTTTCGATATGAACCTTCGTCGCGTCGCGCATAAAACCAGCGGGCACCTTCTCCAAACGCCCGAGCGCCTCCTCGGTCCAGAGTAGGGCGGGACCGGCGATCGGAGTCGGCGCCGGAATAACGGGAGGCACGGGACGGCTCTCCTCGGGAGTTTCTCCTCTTTCGCCGCTCGCCGCTTGAATCGTCTTGGTCGAGAATTCGACCTCCGATCCCCCTTCGATCATCCGAAGAGCAAATTCTTTCGTGATCGTCCGAAAACCCATCTTTCTCGCCATCTTCTCGGTCTTGGCCAGTGCGCGGCGCCGCTCGATCCCGGCGGGGACTTTCCGGACGATATTCTTTGCCTCCTCGGTATAGGTAAGCGGGACGCCGTCGTAAGCCACGTTCTGCTCGCCCGCCCCCTCCGCCTGCGCCGCCCCTTCAAAGATCGATTTGTCCAGATACTTGAACTTTTCCCCCTCCGCCGAGCAGATCGGGCAGCGGACCGGCCGCTCCCCCTTGGCGATGTAGCCGCACGCCTCGCAGATGTGATAGTCGAGAAGCGCCTGTTCGTCGTACATCCGCGCCTTGTCGACATCGACCATCCCGCCGACCATCCCGGCCATCTTCTTCGACATTAGATCCTCAACAACCGTATCCGAGGCGGTCATCTTGTCCCGGTCGATCCCCTTTTCGTCCAGGGTCTGGCCGAGCCGCTTCATCGCCTCCATCGCCCCCTTCGGGAGAATCTCGCCGATCGCGGCGTCCACGACCGAATTGGAAATGATCGTATGCCCCTTCTCGATCGCGTAACGATAGACCGCGGTCTTGGCGACCCCGCGCGCAAAGACCGGAACCTTATCCATCCGCTTGAGCGCCTCCTCGGTCCAGGCAACGGTATATTCGGCCACGGCGTCGATCGGCGGGACGTATTTAGTGTTCGAGATCAGGACGTTGCAGGGGACCATCCGGAGGAGATTCTCCGAATTGCTCCCGACGTCCATCTCTTCGTCGGAGTGGACCCCGATCCGGCCGACCACCAGAAGCCAAGGCTTCTCTTTCCTGACATACGCGAGGACCTTCTCAAACGGCTTTCCGTCCAACAGCGCGGTCTCAATCGTCACCCCCTCGGCCTCGGCGATCTTTTTGCATATCTCCAGATGGGACTGGTAGATCTTCGCGAGCCCCGAGTCGATCACCTCCTCGTGGAGTTTTTCCTGCTCCTTGAACCGGAAGACCTTTCCCGCCTCCTCCGACAGGACATCGGCGATCGAATTGAAGGCGGCGTAGTGGAAGTAGGGGTCAAAGGCCGAGACGGCCGAGACAGAGAGATTGTAGCTCTTGGCAAGCGCGAGCGCGGTCTTGAAACCTCCGAACGAAAGATGACTCCCGTCCACCGCAACGACGATCTTCGCCCCCGAAGGGGGAAGGGCACTCTTCGTATCTTTGACGACAAAAATGTCGGCCTTCCGGACCCGGCGGACGGTCCGCTCGCAGACCGACCCGATGACCGAATCCTTGACCGCGCCAACCCCCAACGCCCCCATCACGACAAGGTCGTATCCGTTGTTGACGATATCCTCTACCAAGGCCTTGAAATTCTTCCCTTCCAGGGAATGCCGCTCCAGCGCGACGTTTGCCTCGGCGCATTTTTTTGTGACGACGTCGAGGTAGGAGTCGGTGATGATCTCAAGACCCCGGGTGATCAGCGAGTCGTGGATCTTCCGCTGCCGCTCCAATTCATGCTCGTCGTGATACTCCTCGGGGAGCCCCGCCTCCATCTGTTTGAACCGCCGGTCGTGCATTTTGGCGGCGTAGGCATGGCTTCCGACGACCTTGGATCCAAAAGTCTTGCCGATGGAGACCGCGATATCGATCGCGGTGTTGGAGTGGTCCGAGTTATCGACGGGAACATAGATGGAGCGATACATCCGGCCGACCTCCTAAAGAGAGAAAAGGTTGAGGCATTTTAGCCGAAAAAATGGGGGAAGACAAGCGATCTTTCTTACTTTGGGGAATCCTGCACAACCCGGACGTCGCCCGATTCATCCACCAGCGGCATCGGCTTGTTGCAGCGGGGGCACTTTACGTAAACCAGATTGTCGAAAAGCCCGATACTGTAATGGTTGGCCAAGAGGTCAAACGGGACATTGCAGGTCGGGCAGACGACGGTGTAGCGCCGGGTTAAACGGGTAATCTGCTCAGATAACTCCTCAATTTTTTGGGATAATCTGGACAGTTCCGCTTCGATCCGCTCCAGCCTGCCGTTATCCATTTCCACGCCCCTTCTTCAACTTTTTGAGCCTCAGAAGCGCCTTGAGATCTTCCCGGTCCTTTGCCCGCCCCGCCGCCCTCTTCATCCGGATCAGGTCATCCAGAGAGGCGAAGAAAACAGGGATCCCCTTAGTCCTGGCGGAGACCTTTTTCGCCCAGACCTGATCAAAAGTGGCGCCCTTCACGAATGGGTGAATATCGGTTTCGACGGCGTATTGCCGGATCAGGACCTTTTTCGTCAGGAGATCTTCCACCGAGATCTCGCCCGTATCATAACCGAAGGCAGTCAGCGCCTCCAGCGTCTTCCCGGCGTTGTCGGCGGTAGGACGGATGAAAAGGTCGAGATCGAGCGTTGCCCGCGCATATCCGTGAATCGGAAAGGCGGCGGCGCCGATGATCACATACTCGACCCTACGCTCGTTTAACAACTTCAAAAGTTTTTCTTTTTCCATGGCGCTCAAGCTGCTCGATCAGGAATCGGGACGCCTCCTCCATCATTCGGTAGCGCTCTTCAAAGGTAAGCGACATCTGGTAGCGAAGCTCAAAATCGAGTTCCCTCTCCTCATCGTGTCGGTCGAGTTTTAGGATCGGCATAGAAGGTTACTATATCAGATTATGAGGTTTTCGGCCGCACCCGGATCCGAAGGGGGGTCCCGAGGAAGCCGAACCGCTCCCGCAGGGAATTCTCGATGTAGCCCAGATAGTTGTCCGGGATGGCGCGCGCCGGGCCGGTGAAGAGAACAAAGGTCGGCGGTTTGGTTCCCGCCTGTGTGACATAGTAGATCCGAGCCGGGCGTCCTCTGTGGCGGGGAGGGGGCTGTTCTTCCAGTATCTTTTCGAAAAATCGGTTCAATTCTCCGGTCGGTACTCGACGGGTGTAAGCGGCGTAAACGTGGTCGATCAGATTGAATATCTGGCGAAGTCCCTCCCCCTTAAGCGCCGAGATGAAATGGACCGGGGCATATGAGAGGAAAGGGAACCGCCGGGAGACCTCCGACAGCCACGGCTCCCGAGGCCTGCCGCGCTCCAAATCCCATTTATTTATCAGGAGGATAATCCCTCGACCCACCCGGATCGCCTCCCCCGCGATCTTCGTCTCCTGCTCGGTGATCCCCTCCCCGGCGTCGATCACCAGAAGGACGATATCGGCCCGCCAGATCACCTCCAGCGCTCGCGCCACTGAAAACCGTTCCACCCCGGGCACGATCTTTCCCCTTCGCCGGATCCCGGCAGTATCTATATAAAGGTAGCGTCGGCTGCCGAACGAGACCTCCGTATCGACCGGGTCGCGGGTCGTGCCCGGGACCGGGCTGACGATGAGCCGCTCATCTCCCAGGATGCTGTTGATCAGGGTTGATTTCCCGACGTTCGGCCGGCCGAGAACAACGATTTTCGGGATCGCGATCTCCTCCGGGGCCTCGGGCTCCCCTTCTTCAGCCGGGATCAGCGGGTAGATCGCCTCCAAAAGGTCGTCCACCCCGATCCCGTGCAGGACCGAGATCGGAAACGGTTCTCCCAGGCCGAGCCGATAAAACTCCGCGATCCCCTCTTTTCCTTTTTTCCCCTCCGACTTATTGACCGCCAGAAAGATCGGCTTGCCGCTCTTGCGCAGAATCTCGGCGATCTCCTGATCGATCGGATTGATCCCCTCCCGGGCGTCCATGACGAGGATCACGGCTCCGGCCTCCGCGACCGCCCTCTCGGCTTGCGCGCGGATCGCGGGGAGGAGCCCCGCGCGCGAATGAGGGAGGAGCCCGCCGGTATCAACCACGGTGAATGTCTTGTCGCGGAAAGAGACCTTCGCGTAATTCCGGTCGCGGGTTGCGCCCGGCTCATCTACGACGATCGCGACGCGGCGGCCGATCAGACGGTTAAAGAGGGTCGATTTGCCGACGTTGGGACGTCCGACAATGGCAACAACCATCAGCCCCCTTCCGCCCTCTTCACAAACTGCCGCCACTTCTCCGGCCCCTCCGGCTTGAAATTTTTCGTCGCGATGAAGGTCAGGCCGTGATGGAGGTTGAGCTTGAATTTTCCCCCGCCGTATTTGTCCTTGAGATAGTTCATCAGCTGCTCTTCCTCGGCCATGGCCAGAAGTTGTTCCGGGTTCAGCTCCTCCAGTTCATGGAAGACCAGGATCATCCCGACCTTCTCCTGAACAAGAATTTTGATCGTCGATTCGGGGAAGATCTTCTCCAGGCTCTTGGCCATCTCCTCATCGGTCGGGGCCCCCATGGTGGCCGACCTTCGGATTTTTCGGACGAACTCCCGGAACATCTCCCAGAGCCATCCATGCATCGGGGGACGGAGCGGCTCGGTCATGTCGTCAGCCTCCTGTATATCTCCGGAAGCCTCGCCGGCAGGAGATCCGGGTCGTCGATCACCGTCCAGCGGACCTCGCCGTACATCCCGGGGAGGTATTCAGGGGCCTGCTGGTCGATTGTGATGCAGAAGGGGTGGATCCCGGCCGCGCGCGCCTCGTCAAGCGCCTTGCGGGTATCGGCAAATGCGTAGGAGCCTTCATAACCGGAGTCGAGCGGACGCCCATCGGAGAGGAGGATCAAAAGGCGCGTCTTCGCCGGATGCGCAGAGAGCCGGGAGGAGGCGTGCCGGATCGCCGCGCCGTCACGGTTCTGCCCCATCGGAGAGAGGGCGCCGATCCGCGCGTAAGCGACTGGGCCCGGTAGATCATCGAAATCCTTCACCACATAGAAGTCGACTCCATCACGCCCAGAACCGGAGAATCCGAAGATCGCGAATGGGTCGCCCAAAGCTGAAAGCGCCTCCGAAAGGAGGATCAGCGCCTCTTTCTCAATCTCGATTACCTGCCTCCCCCCCTCCTGCCTCCCCTCGCCGATCCGCTGGGCGGTCGAGCCGGAGAGATCGACCAGGAAGACCGCGGCAACCGACCGCTCCCCCCTTCTCGGCCTCAGATAAAATCTCCCGGCGGGGCTCCGTCCGCTCTTCCGGTCGATGACCGATTCGATCATCCGGTCAAGATCGATCTCCTCCCCCTCCTCCTCGCCGCGTATCATTTTTCGACCCTCCGGCTTAAGAAGAGTGAAGAGACGACGAAGAGAAAGAATCGCCGCATGTCTCCTGCGTGCGACCTCGTGAGCAAACTCCTCCGGCCCCGGGGCGACCTCCCGCTCCCGGATCCGGCACCACCCGACCCGATACTCCTGGAGAGTCGAGTCCCACTCCGGGTAGAGCGCCCCTCCCTCTTCGGCGAGAGCGACGCCGAGATTCTCCGCGACCTCAAGATCTGATTCGCCGGCGGGCGCCTGAATCCCCTCGGGAAGCGAGCGATCTCCTTTCGTCTTGCTCTGCGCGCTCTGCTTCGGGTCGATCCGGCCGGCAAGCGGGAGATGAAACTCGCTCACCTCGGTATCGGCCCCCTCGGTATCGGCCCCCTCCCCGATCCCCTCCCCCTCGCCGCGGACCCGCTCCGCGCCTTTTTCCATCCGTTCCCCTTCGGGGACCCCCGTCTCCCCCTCATCCGGGCTCAACAGCCGATCGACCCGCTCGGCCGCCGCAAGCGAAGTTGCAGCGTTCGCCTCTTCTGTCTGCACGGCGGGTAAAAACCGGCATGCCTCAAAGAGGGTCGGCGCAAGCGACTCGGGGGGCGGCTCCATCGTCCGGCCGGCGAGCGCGATCTGCCCCAAAAGTTCGACCAGCGCCCCGCGCGGCGACATCCCGGCAATCCTCGGACGCGTCGCCATCAACGAGCCGATCAGAAGTGAGAGGCCGCGGCCGATCCCCGGGTAGGCTCGCCTGAGGAGTTGGAGAACCCTCCCGGTCTCGGCGATCGTGTAAAGAGGGACCAATTTAGGCGGGACATCAATTCCAAAACTTCCGAACTCGATAAACCCTCCCTGAACGGCGGAGGCAAGGCGGTACCAGAGAAAATTCTCTTCGTATGTCGGGAAGAGGGCGATTCTCGCTGGGAGGAAGATTGACGACCCGTCGCTTGAGGGGGGAGAAGATGGTGCAGCGGCGCGGATCGCGATATCGTGGCCGGTCAGCGCGCGGACAAACGGCTTGAGCACGGGAGCGATTGCGGCCAGCGACACCCCCC
>CAZSHZ010000058.1:0-6489 GCA_964606955.1 uncultured Nitrospirota bacterium | reverse complement strand
CCTCTTGCGGTTGGCCTGATGTCCGGCACCTCCATCGATGGAATTGACACCGCCCTGGTTCGCCTTTCCGGCAAAGGGGAAAAAATCCGGATCCGGCTGATTGATTTCGCCATCTATCCGTTCCCTCGTGGGATGAAAGAGGAGATCATCCGGATCTACGGGGTTGGGCCCGAGCGGATCGCGGTTATCTACAACGGCGTCGACACAGATCGCTTCTCTCCCGCGGTGCGCTCGGCGTTGCGCGAGCGGACGCGTGAGCGGCTGGGGCTTGCGGCGGGCGATCGTCTCTTGCTGTTTGTCGGGTCTGGGTTTGCTCGGAAGGGGCTTGGGAGGGCGATTAAGATTCTCGTCTCTCTCCCCGAAAACTTCCGTCTTGCCGTGGTGGGAAAGGGGAGGATCCCGAGCGTCGGATCCAACGCACGCCTGATCGCAGCCGGTCCCGACCCGAACCCCGAGTCCTGGTACGCCGCCGCGGACCTCTTCCTCCTGCCGACCTACTACGACCCCTGCTCGAACGCGACTCTTGAGGCGATGGCGATGGGCCTTCCGGTCCTGACCACCCGCGCGAACGGCGCCGCCGAGCTCCTCCCCTCCGAGTGCGTGCTGGACGAGCCGGATGATCCCGAAGAGGGGGCCCGTCGTTTACGGTATCTGGCCGAGAACGGGAGTGAGGTCGGGAAGAGGCTGAGCAAAACCGCGCTCGGACTGACGGTGAGAGAGTCGGCGCGCCGGATGGCGGCCCTTCTTGAGGGCGTCTAAGTGAAATCAAGTGGTTTATTTGAAATGGGAGGCAAAAGTTGATATAAATAGCGGTCTTGCGAAAATCCTCGGTGGGAGAGTAGTAAAGTGATGCGCGCGGTCATTCTTGCAGGGGGAAGCGGGACCCGGTTCTGGCCCTTGAGCCGGGAGCATTATCCGAAGCAGCTCTTAAAGATTGTCGGGGAGAAATCGCTGATTCAGCAGACGATCGACCGGATCTCCCCGCTGATCCCTCCGGATTCCACCTATATCGTCACCAATAAAACCCTTGAGGAGCAGATCCGCTTCCAGTTGAACGGCGCGACGCCGCATTTCATCATCGAGCCCGCACCCCGGAATACGGCGCCCGCAATCGCGCTTGCAGCGGAGGAACTGATCCGCGAGGGCAAAGACCCGATCATGGCCGTCTTTTCGGCCGATCATGTGATTTTAGATGAAAAGAAGTTCCTTTCGGTCCTTCGCGCGGCGGAGAAGGTCGCGGCAAAGGGGTATCTTGTCACCCTCGGAATTAAACCCTCGCGACCTGAGACCGGCTATGGCTACATCAAGATCGGCAAAAAGATTTCCAACGGGACGGCGCCCGCCTTCGAGGTTGCCCAGTTCGTCGAAAAACCGAATCTCCCCCGCGCCCGCGCCTTCTTGCGCAGCGGCAAGCATTTCTGGAACTCGGGAATCTTTGTCTGGCGCGCATCGCTTTTTCTGGCCGAAGCGGAGAAATACCTCCCCGGACTGCTCTCCGGCGCCCGATCAATCTCGGTAGACAACGGCATCCTGGAAAAATCAGAGCGGACCGCGGTCATCCCTTGCGAGATCGGCTGGAGCGATGTCGGGTCATGGAGCGCCCTCGATGACGTCACAAAAAAGGACGGTCAGGGAAACATCATCAGCGGGAATGTCCTCGATATCGGCAGTCAGAATTGCGTTCTCTATGGAAACAAACGGGTGCTGGCCACGGTCGGCCTAAAAGATCTCGTGGTCGTGGATACCGAGGATGCGACCCTCGTCTGTAACAAAGAACAGGCGCAAGATGTCAAAAAGATCGTGCAGAGACTGCGGGAAGGGAAGGGGGAGGAACACCTGGTCCATCGTACGGTCCAGCGGCCCTGGGGAGAGTACACCGTGCTGGAGTCCGGCGCGGGGTATAAAGTCAAGCGGGTGGTCGTCAAGCCGGGGGCGAAACTCTCTCTTCAGATGCATGGGAAGCGGAGCGAGCACTGGGTCGTGATTGCCGGTCTGGCGCGCGTCACCTGCGGCGAGAGTGTCTACGACGTCGCGGCCAATCAGAGTACATTTGTGCCGATGGGGGTCAAGCACCGGATCGAGAACTCCGGGCGGGCCCCCCTCGTGATCATCGAGGTCCAGAGTGGGACCTATCTCGGTGAGGACGACATCACGCGGTTCGACGACATCTATGGCCGTTCCTAGCGCGATCTTCCGCGAGTATGACATCCGCGGCCGCGTCGGCGAGGAGATCACGCCCGCGCTCGCGGAGGCGATCGGCAAGGCGTTCGGAACGCATGTCACCAAACGGCATCCCTACGGCTCCTCGCCGACCGTGGCGCTGGCGCACGATCTCCGACCCTCCTCGCGTGAACTGGCGGACCGGTTTGCATCGGGCGTGACCTCAACCGGCATGCACGTCATCGACATCGGCCGGGCCACATCGCCGCTTCTCTATTTTGCCCTCCATCAACTCCCGGTCGATGGCGGCGCCATGATCACGGCCAGCCACAACCCTAACGACTACAACGGCTTCAAACTCTGTTCGGGGAAAGAGGCGCTGTTCGGGGAGGAGATCCAGAAGATCAGGCGGACGGTCGAGAAAGGATCTTTTTTCAATTTCGGCGGAGGGCGGCGGGAGGAGCAGGCGATCATCCCGGCGTATCTGGATCATCTCGCATCCGATATCCGCCTGGGGGGCAAGCGGCTGAAGGTGGTCATCGACTGCGGCGGCGGCGCGGCCTCGCTAGTTGTGCCGGAACTTCTTAAGCGGCTCGGATGCGATCTTCGAGAAGTGTTCGCGGACCACCACCCGGATCCGACCGTGCCTGAAAATCTGGCGGCGCTCATCGAAGAGGTGAGGGGATGGGGCGCCGATGTGGGGATCGCCTTCGATGGGGACGCCGATCGGATCGGAGTGATAGATGACCAGGGAGCGATCGTCTGGGGGGATCGGCTCACCCTCCTGTTTGCTCTGGAGATCTTGAAAGAGCGCCCCGGTTCAATTTTCATTTCCGAGGTGAAGGCCTCCCAGGTCTTCTACGATGAGGTCGCTCGGCTCGGGGGGAAGCCGATCATGTGGAAGACCGGACATTCCCTGATCAAGGCGAAGATGCGCGAGAGCGGCGCCACTCTCGCCGGCGAGATGAGCGGGCACCTCTTCTTCGCCGACCGGTACTTCGGCTACGACGACGCGGTCTATGCGGCCTGCCGCCTGCTCGAACTCCTCTCCCGAACGAACCGTTCGCTCTCAGGCCTCCTGTCCGACTTTCCCCAGACCTGTTCCACACCGGAGATACGGATCGACTGCGCGGATGCGATCAAGTTCGACGTCGTCGAGGCCTTCCGCGAGAGGCTCCTCTCCTGCGAAAAGTGCAATGGTTTACGGGAGCTCATCGATATTGACGGCGTCCGCGCAATCTTTGAGGACGGCTGGGGTTTGGTGCGGGCCTCCAACACCCAGCCGGCGCTGGTCCTGCGCTTTGAGGCGAGTTCCCCGCAGGGGGTGGACCGGATCCGCGGCTTTATCGAAGAGGAACTGAACAAGGCCCTCAAAGAGGTGACATGAAGGGTTTGATTACTGCCGGGGGTCGTGGAACCCGCCTGCGTCCATTGACCCATACCAACAACAAGCATCTGATCCCGATCGCAAACAAGCCGATGATCTTCTATGCCATCGAGGCGATGGTCGAGGCGGGAATCCGCAAGATCGGAGTCATTGTCAATCCCGAAACTGCCGGCGAGATCAAGGCGGCGCTTTCGGACGGCTCCGCCTGGGGGGCGCGCATCGATTATATCGAGCAGGACTCACCGCAGGGGCTGGCGCATGCCGTGAAGGTTTCCCGGGGCTTCATCGGGAATGAGCCGTTCGTCTTTTATCTGGGCGACAACGTCGTCGTCGGGGGGATCCGACGGTTTCGGAAGGAGTTCGAGCGCAACAGATCCGCCTGCCACCTGGTTTTGGCACGGGTTCGCGATCCCGAGCGGTTCGGCGTTCCGGAGATCGTCAATGGAAGGATCGTCGGGGTGGCAGAGAAGCCGAAACGGCCGAAGAGCCCGTTCGCGGTGACCGGGATCTACTTTTACACCTCGAAGATCTTTGACGCGGTGAATGCGATCTCGCCGAGCGCCCGGGGGGAGTTGGAGATCTCGGACGCCCACGACTATCTGATCCGAAAAGGGAAGAGGGTGAGTTACTCGGAGATCACCGGCTGGTGGAAGGATACTGGAAAAGCGGACGACCTCTTGGAGGCGAACCGGCTCGTCTTAGATCAGATCATCGAGCGGCGCGAGACCCTGGGGAACGGCCAGGTCGACGCGCAATCGGATATCGCGGGAAAGGTGATCATCGAACCGGGCGCCAAAGTTCGCGCAAGCCAGATCCGAGGCCCGGTGATTATCGGGAAGGATGCCCTCATTGAGGAGAGTTACATCGGCCCATTCACGTCGGTCGGGCCTGAGTGCGTCGTGAAAAACAGCGAGGTGGAGTACAGCGTCCTTCTGGAGCGCTGCCGGATCATCGACGCCGAGGCGCGGATCGAGCGGAGCCTTTTGGGTCGCGAGGTCGAGATCGTCAAGGTGAAGAACCGGCCGCGCACCCAGCGGTTCATCGTGGCCGACCAGAGCCGGATCGAGTTGAGTTGATGCGCATTCTTGTCACCGGCGGGGCGGGGTTCATCGGGAGCAACTTCGTCCGGTACAGCCGCGCCGCTCACCCTCAGGACGAGATCGTGAATTTGGACAAGCTGACCTACGCCGGGAATCTTGAGAATGTGGCCGACCTCGATTCCGATCCTGCATGTCGTTTCGTCCGGGGAGACATTACCGACCCGGAGGTCCTGGAGATGCTGGTTCCCTCCGTCGATGCGATCATCAACTTTGCAGCCGAATCGCATGTCGATCGCTCGATCCTCTCTCCGGAAGAATTCCTTCAGACCAATGTGATCGGCACCTATCGCCTCCTGGAGGCCGCCAGGCTTCATCGCGTGGAACGCTTTATTCAGGTCTCCACGGACGAGGTGTACGGCAGCATCGAAAACGGGGAGTTCTCGGAAGACGATCGGGTCCGCCCCAGCAGCCCCTATTCGGCCAGCAAGGGGGCGGCAGACGGCCTGGCGCATTCCTACTGGAAGACCTATGGCGTCCCAGTCCTCATCACCCGGTGCTCGAACAATTTCGGTCCCTACCAGTTCCCGGAAAAATTGATTCCGCTGGCGATGGCAAACGCGCTCGAGGGGCGGCGAATCCCGATCTACGGAGATGGGCTGCAGGCGCGCGATTGGTTATATGTGACCGATCACTGCACGGCGATCGACCTCGTTCTTCGAAATGGGGAGCCGGGTCGGATCTATAATGTTGCGGCGGGCAATGAGTGGACGAACCTCGCGCTGATCGAGCGGCTGTTGAATCTGTTGGGGGCGAGTCGCTCGCTGATTGAATTTGTCAAGGATCGCCCCGGCCATGATCGCCGCTACGCGGTCCGCGCCGATCAGATCCGGTCGCTCGGATGGGCGCCGGCCACGTCGTTCGACTCCGCGCTCGAGGGGACGATCGCCTGGTATCGCAGCCACCGGGGGTGGTGGGAGCGGATTCGCTCGGGGGAATATCTCAAGACATACGAAAAGATCTACGGGGCCGCTCTATGAGAATTCTCCTGACCGGTCGCGACGGGATGCTTGCGAGGGCGATCTGGAAAAATATCCCGGCCGACTGGGAGCTGCATGCGCCGAGTGAGACAGAGCTGGATATCATCGATCGGGGGAAGATCGCGGAGGCGATCGGTCGACATCGCCCCGATGTGATCATCAACTGCGCGGCCTTCACCCGCGTGGATGACTGCGAGTCTCAGCGCGAAATTGCTTTCAAGGTCAATGGTATGGGCCCAGGTTACCTGGCGGAAGCAGCCGGAACCGCTGGTTCGCTCCTCGTCCATTTCAGCACCGATTACATCTTTGACGGGGAGAAAGGATCTCCCTATGCGGAGAACGACACGCCGAATCCGCTGTCGGCGTACGGGGCCTCGAAACTTGAGGGGGAGCAGCAAATTTTTTCGAGCGGCTGCCGGTTTCTGCTGATCCGGACGCAGTGGATCTACGGCGAGGAGGGGATCCATTTTGTCCGGACGATCCGGGGCCTGGCGAGATCGCGATCCGAGCTGCGGGTCGTCGATGACCAGATCGGATCTCCGACATACGCCTCCGATCTCGCTGCGGCGGCCCTCGAGTTGATCGGGAGGGGAGGACAGGGGGTCTATCATCTAACGAACAGCGGCTCCTGTAGCTGGTTTGATTTTGCGACGCGGATCGTCGAGTTCGATTCCCTTCAGCTTAAGATCCATCCCTGCTCGACCGCCCAGTACCCGCGCCCGGCGAAGCGACCTCGCTATTCGGTCCTCTCCAACGAGAAGGGAGCCGCTTTTTTAGGACGACGGCTTCGCCCCTGGGAAGAGGCGCTCCGGGCGTATATGGCTTTGGAGCCGGCGGTTGTTTAAAAAAGGAAAAATCGAGGGGG
>CAZSHZ010000057.1:0-2825 GCA_964606955.1 uncultured Nitrospirota bacterium | reverse complement strand
ATACAGACTCGGGGGGTAGAGGGTGAGAATCTTTCTCTGCGACCTCTGCGAGGCGGTGATGCTGGAACTCCACTGCAAACTGATCTGCACCCGCTGCGGATATACGCGCGACTGCAGCGACCCGTAACAAAAGAAACCTAGAGGGAGTTGAATAAACCTATTTTGGATGTGGTTTCATCTCGATGAGATAGTAGGTGTTGCCTTCGATGGTGAAATAGAACCGCCACCCTTTTGTGATCCGGGCCTGCCAGACGCCGCGCGACACATCGTACTTCTTGGCTTGCAGAGAAGGGTGACGGAGGTTGGTGAGAAGGAGCTTAATTTGCTTGTCGAAAGATCTTTGAAATAGGTATCGGAGCTTCGGCATAACTTCTACGAAGACGCTCCGTGTAGTGAGCCTTCACACGCGAGTTTTTTATTTCTTGGCGATCTTTTTTGCGTTCCTGTGGAGAGAGCGAAGGAGCTTCTCACCGGTGCTGAATGGTCCGTAGACACGACCCTTCGTGATGTCTTCGAGCCCTTCTGCAATGCCACGGTCAATCACTGTCTTGGGGATTAAGGTAATCCTCCCTTTTTCTGCTGTGGCTTCCAAGAGATCGCCGATAGTGATACCAGCCTTCTCCCGTACCGCCGTGGGGAGGGTCACTTGATATTTATTTTTGACCTTGACGAGAGGCATGTTTAGGTTCTCCTTTCTAAAAAGTTGGAAAGTTAGAAAGTCTTAATATAGAATGAATCTTAGAATAGGAACTGTCAAGTAGCGATGTGGTGGAAGGCTTGGAGTTTTTAGCTCCGCTTTTAAAAGATTGGCTACTCCTTTATAATCCGCTCGCCATGCCCCCCAAAACCGGAAACGACCCGATCGCGATGGACCAGTACCGGCCGGCCTCCGAGCCGTTCTATCTTCCGGTCGGCCGCGAGGTCGAACTCTTCGAGGCGGCTTATCGCTCGCGCAGGCCGCTCATGCTCAAAGGGCCGACCGGCTGCGGCAAGACCCGCTTCATCGCGCAGATGGCCTGGCGGCTTCAGACGCCCCTCGTCACCGTCGCCTGCCACGAGGATCTGACCGCCTCCGATCTCGTCGGCCGCTGGCTCCTCAAGGGGGATGAGACCATCTGGTCTGACGGTCCGCTGACCCTGGCGGTCCGGCACGGCGCGATCTGCTATTTAGATGAGATCGTCGAAGCGCGCAAGGATACGACGGTCGTCATCCATCCGCTGACCGATGATCGAAGGATCCTCCCGCTTGAGAAGAAAGGGGAGGTGGTCCCGGCGGATGAACGGTTCATGCTGGTCATCTCCTACAACCCGGGCTATCAGAGCGTCGCCAAGGAGTTGAAGCAGAGTACCAAGCAGCGCTTCGTGTCGATCGAGTTCGACTATCCGCCGCCGCCGCTTGAGCAGAAGATCGTCGCGCGCGAGGCGAAGATCGCGGACGATCTTGCGGCAAGGCTCGTGGAGATCGGCCGGAAGGTGAGAAATCTTAAAAACCACGGCCTCGAAGAGGGGGTTTCCACCCGCCTACTCATCTATGCCGGCGACCTGATAGGACGCGGGATCGATCCGATCGAGGCGCTTACGGCCGCCGTCATTAAGCCGATGACGGACGACCGCGATATCCAGCGCGCCCTCTCGGAAATCGTCAAAAGTTATTTTTAGTGCTCGCCGAGCCGCTCCTTTCCAAACTGTTTGAAGCGCTTCAGTCGGCCGCATCGCGCAGTGAGATCGAAGAGGCCACCCGCCCCCTCGGAGATCTCCTTCCTGAACTTCAGAAGAGCGCGGTCGCGCTTGCCCTCGTCCTCTCCGATTTCTCCAAGAAGGCATCGCTGGAATATCTCCGCAAGGCCCCGAGGCTTCTGTCGGGCCTGACTACGGACGAGCTCGCCCGGTGGGTCGGGATCGTCATCCGAGTTGCGGAATCCTCCGGCGCGGCGGCCCAGCGGCTGTCGAGAGACGGCCCGGAGGCGCTCCTTTTGGTCGATCCCGCAAAACGCGCGGAGCTCTTTTCCGCCGCCCTTAAGATTGCGGAGAGCGCGCCCTCTCTTCTCTTGGAGTTCGTCACTCGGAGCCCCGACCTCCTCCGGTTGTTGGATCCGGAGGAACTTTCGCTCTTCATAGAGCGACTCCTTTTAATCGGCGACTACACGGCCCAGTCGGAGTTTCTCCGGCTCTCACCGCAGATCATTTCATTTCTCGGCGGGGAGGGATTCTTCGAATGGACCGAGACGGCGCTTGCGCTTGCGGGAGAGAAGAATTATGGGCTCCTCCTTTTTGCCCGCACCTCCCCGGAGGTCTTGCGGCCGCTCCCGGACGAATCGACGCGGCGCTCGGCGGTGCTATTGATCCGCCGGATCGGCGAGGCGTCTTCGGACGCGTCTCGGGCCGAGGCGGTCGAGGCGTATCGCATCCTTCCCTCTCTGGTCGAGGCTGCGGGGCCGATCGCCCCCGTCCTCATCCTCCGTCTCTGTGCGCTTGCTGCGATCTCCCCGCAGGCCGCAAAATCGGTCATCCCGCGGGCAGACGAGATCTTGCGGATGGTCGAGCCGGGACGGCCCGGCGCCTCCGAGAGGCTGGCAAGGTGGTTTTCAAAAGGGGAGGAGATCGTCATGCGCGATCCCGAGCGCGGGGTCGCCTACTTTTCGCTCTCCTCGAAAACTTCCCGGGAGGCGCTCGACGAGGCGGCCGGGGGGTGTCGCTGGCCGCAATCGCTCCCGTGCTCAAGCCGTTTGTCCGCGCGCTGACCGGCCACGATATCGCGATCCGCGCCGCTGCACCATCTTCTCCCCCCTCAAGCGACGGGTCGTCAATCTTCCTCCCAGCGAGAA
>CAZSHZ010000056.1:0-18134 GCA_964606955.1 uncultured Nitrospirota bacterium | reverse complement strand
ACGCGGTCCGAATGGAGCGTCCAGCCGAGGATCAGGCCGCGCGAAAGCATCGCGGAGACGAACTGCGCGGTGACCGCGGCGCTCTCCATCTCGATCCCGATCATCAGCCCCATTCCTCGGATTTCCAGAATCGGTTTTCCGATCCTTCCGAGCCGCTCCCGTAGCGCTTCGCCGAACCGGGCGGCGCGCTCCGCTAGGCGCTCGGAGGTGAGGATCTCCAGAGTGGCAAGCGCGGCGGCGCACGAGACCGGATGCCCGCCGGAGGTGGTCACATGCGAGAGCGGCGGGTCCTCCGAGAGGGTCTTCATGATCCGGGGTGATCCGACGAATGCCCCGAGCGGCATCCCGCCGCCGAGCGCTTTTGCCAGGGTGATGATATCCGGCACAATCCCCCAATGCTCCATCGCGAAATTTTTTCCAGTCCGGCCGATCCCGGTCTGAATCTCATCAAAAATTAAGAGCGTGCCGACCTGCTTGCACCGCTCCTGCAGCGCGGGGAGAAAATCATCAGGCGGGATGCGGATCCCTCCCTCCCCCTGGATCGGCTCGATGATCACGGCTGCGACCCGCTCGTCGATCCACTGTAACGCCTTCACGTCGCCGAAGGGGAGGAACGCGACGTCAGGAAGGAGCGGCTCAAATGGTTTGCGGTAGACCTCGCGGCCGGTCACCGAGAGGGAACCGTGCGTGTCGCCGTGGAATCCCCCCTCGAAGGCGATCAGCCGCGAGCGCCCGGTATGTTTCTTGGCGGTCTTGAGCGCCCCCTCGTTTGCCTCGGTTCCGCTGTTGGTCAGGTAGACGATCGAAAGGGGGTCAGGAAGGAGCGAGGCGAGCCGCGCGGCAAGCTTGACCTGCGGCTCCAGAAGATATTCGCCGTAGACCATCACGTGCAGGTAGCGCTTGATCTGCTCGGCAACCGCCCGCACCACCTTCGGATGCCTATGCCCCACGTTCGCCACGCAGATCCCAGAGATGAAATCGAGGTAGCGGCGGCCGTCGCGGGTGTAGATCCAGGATCCCTCGGCCCGGACGACATCCAGGCCGATCGGATGGTGAGAGGTCCGGCAGAGGTGAGCGAGAAAATCGTTATGGAGAGGCGAGGGCAACCTGTCCCTCCAGATGCCAGCCGAGCGGCGGGTCCTGCATCTCCCCCAGTAGCGAGACCCGGGAGGCGCCGCAGCGGAGCGCGACCCCTTCTAACTCGCTCCGCCGATCGGGGGAAGAGGCGATTCCGATCGTGGAGATCTTCGATGCCACGGGCGAAAGGAGATCCGGGAGCCGTCCGATCGACCCGATCGGTTTGACGATGGCGAAGCGCCCGAGGGGAGAGGGGATGAACTCCTCGGATGGATCGAGAGCGACGGTCCACTCCAGCCGATTGACCGGCCCGAGGAGCGCGGCGCCGCGTGCGGCGAAGGCCCCGCGATACTGCCGCAGGCGCAAGGCGGCCGCAAGGTCGAGCGGCTTCCGCGGGAGTTCTTTTTCTTGCGCGCCCATCTCCTGGGCCAAAAGAGCGGCGAACCGTTCGGCAGTTTTTAGTTCCCCCTCCACATAGAAGATTTGCGGGGAGAGGCAGCCCATCTGGTCGTACAGCGAGGCGTCGAACGCCCCCGCGCGCGCGGCATCCAGATCGATTCGCTCCTCTGCGACGATCGCCAGGGAGATCCGCTCTCCTTGAGGCAAAAAGCGGAGAACCGGAGGGAGTTGGGCGGCGATTGCCTTCATCGTTTCATCACGTCCGTACGCCACGACCGCGCCTCCGGCTGCCGCGAGTTCCTCGAAAAAATTTTCCGCCGATGGGACAACCGCCACCGCGTCGGCGAGCTCCGAAGCGCTTTCCCGAAGTGATCGGACAAAGAACTGGGCGAGCCGGGGCTGGGCTGAGGGGGGCTTGATCAGGACCGCCGAGGGGGTAAGTAGCGTGAAGAGGATCGAGGTCAGCCCGACGCCCGGGACGTTTCCGGCGAGGATGTAGAGCGTGATCGGATTGACATGGGCTCCGGCGGGTGGGAGGAGCCGGAGCATTCCGTCCGCTGAAACCTTTCCGAAGAGACGGTCGATTGCGATTTCAAGCGCAGGTCTCGTGAAGGGGGACTCCTGCTCGATCGCGGCGAGCGCCTCCCTTCGGAGCGGATCCGCGGGATCAAGCCAGCGCCGGGCCGCCTCTTCCAGGCGCCTCGCGACCTTTTCCGCCGGCCAGGTGGAAAGTCGCTTGCGCGCTTCGATCAGCGGGGCAAGAGCATCGATTCGATCGAAAGCGAGCATCCCCGTATCTCCGCACCGGCCGCTCTCCCGATCAGTTCAAACCGGCCGTTTGGAAGGGCCCGGCCGAGATCTTCCGTCAGGACCCCGACGGCCGAGCCAACGTTGGCAAGATCAAAATGTGCGAGAACTCCAACCTCCCCGGTCGGCTCCTCCTCAAGCGTCCTCGGATCGAGGACAAGCGTCCTTAACCCCTCGGAGGGGAGATAGCCGAACGACCCCTCCCCGATTACCCGGTCGTAAAACTGGGAAGAGAGCTCCGTCATCCCATACTCGTTGACGCAATAGGTCGGCGGGATTCCGAGGCGATCTGCGTAGCGTCTGACCAGCGTCTCGCGCGGGATCTCTCTCTTCCCCTTGAACCCGCCGGTATCCATCAGCCGGCTCCCCGGCGGGAGGGGAATCTTTAGGGTCCTGCTCTCCATCTCCTCCATAACCCTCGCAAGGGCGAGCGAGGTGCCGAGAAGGGCCGCCGCCCGATCAATCCGCGCCAGGCGCTCGAGCAGGGGGCCGAGACGGAGCTTCCCTCCAACGATAAAGAATTCGCTCTGGCGATCGCCGAAGGTCTCCAGGACCGTCTGAAACATGAACGAGAGGGAGGAGTGGGGCTCCTCGGCCGCAGAGGGATGAACGATGAGCATCGGGATCCGCTCGGAGGGTGCGAGGTCGGGGAGGAGGTGGCAGGCGAAGCCTCGGAGGATGGCTTCACGGATTAGAACAAGATCGAAGATCGGATGCCGGCTATGCGCCGCCGGGCCGATCGAGGTCCCGCTGGAGAGGAAGATCCGGACCGCCTCGCTGAAAGGGCGGCAGGCAACCTCGGCCATCTTGAATGCGAGGGTCGGCAGTGGAGGGATCCGACGCCAATCGTTTAGAGAATCGGGCACGCGGCCGATCGAGAGGGAGTAGCTCCGGTAGGCGCGATTTTCCTCGAACTGGCGGGCGAAGAGGGAGAGAAAAGGGTCGGTCAAATCAGGCCGGGCGCGGCCCGTTGTATCTCCTTCGGACAACTTCGGTCGCGGCAATCATGCTTTTCAGTTTTCCCTCCGCCTCTTCGATCAGGCGGGTTTTCAGTCCGCAGTCGGGATCGACCCAGATGCTGTCCTTGGGAAGCATCCCGAGCGCCGACTCTAGCCGTTTTTTAATCCGGCTCGGAGGCTCGATCTCGTGCGAATGGACGTCGACGACCCCGAAGGAGAGATCCTTTGTGAACGGTTTTTCGGAGAAGAGATGCAGAAGGTCGAGGTTGGAGTTCGACATCTCAAGATCGAAGTTGTCGACCGGGAGCTTCAGCATCTTCGGATAGATGAACTCGAAGGCCCCGTAGCAGACGTGGGTGATGAAATAGGCCGGCATCCCTCTCGTCACCAGGTCCATCGCTTCGATGGCGACGGAGAGCTCCTCCGGCCGTACGGAGAGGGCCGGCTCATCGATCTGGATGATTTTTGCCCCCGCCTCGACAAGCGCCTCCACTTCCTTGCGGATTTCGCGGGCAAGCGCCATGCACGCCGCCCTTCGGTCGGGATAGTACTCGTTAAAGGACCAGTCCATGATCGTATAAGGTCCGGTGAGCACCCCCTTGACCGGTTTAGCCGAAAGTTTTGAGGCGAACTTCCACCACTTTACGGTCAGCGGACCTCCCCATTCGACTTTGCCGGCGATGATCGGTTTGTGGTAATAGCGGTTTCCGTACGAGCGGACCAGGCCGCCGAGCTTGAAGCCTTTCCAGTTCTGCGCAAAATAGTCCACCATGTCGCCGCGGTACATCTCGCCGTCGACCAGAACGTCCAGCCCGATCTCCTCCTGTTTTTCCATCCAGAATTCCGTCGCCTTTTTCTCCAGATTCTCCAGCTCCTTTTTTGGGAGCGCCCCTTTGGCGGCCTTGGAGCGGGCCTCAAGGAGATAATCCGGCTTCGGGAAGCTTCCGACCGTCGTGGTGGGGAAGAGGGGGAGCTTGATGCCGAGACGTTCCAATTTAGATCTGCTCATGAGAACCTCTGGATCCGCGTTATGAGGACCGGGTGATCTTGGCCATATTGGCAAGTTTTTCAAAGGCCCGTTCGCGCGGAAGATATTCCAGGCCGCAGGAGGGACCGAGGTGGGCCTGGGAGATTTTCCCGGCGATCCTGTCGAGGACTCTCCGTACCTCTTCGGCCGTTTCCATGCGCGTGTTACGGCCGTCTATCACTCCGAGCCCCAACTCTTTTTCGCTCCCCTCCGACGCGATCTGGCCGGCGAGTAAAGGGCTGTAGGTGAAGTCGAGACCGAGGAGATCGACGCCGTGCAGCGACTGAAAACGGGTGTAAAGGGGGGCGGCGTCGCCGAAATAGGTATACAGCGCGAGTTTTGCCTTACCTTTTTTCCTGGCGATTGCCTCGATCGCCTCCTTCAAAAGGGGAAAGTCTTGCCGGTTCCTCAGGATGGCCGGTTCATCGATCTGGATGAGCGTTGCCCCGGCCTGGGAGAGCGCGGCGACCTCCTCTGAGATGGCGGAGGTGTAGTCGGCGACCAGGGCGGCCAGGCGGCGATAGCGGTCGGTCTGCACGATTGAAAGGCGGGCCAGCGTGTAAGGTCCCATCAGGACCGGCTTGACCGGCTTGCGGGCGGTCCGCCGCGCCCGTTCCCATTCTGCCGCCACGATCGGTCCCTTGCGCCGGATCTTCCCCTTTACGACCGGCTGGCGGAAATAGAAGTTGGTATCGAAGAAACGGAGGAGGCCGTTGATCGAGGCGCCGGAGAGGCGCCCCGCGATGTGAGAGACCGGATCGCCCCATCGGATCTGCCCGTCGGTGACGATATCGAGCCCCGCCTTTTCCTGCTCGCGGATCGCCTCGAGGGTGACCTGATCCTGGATCTTCTCGAAATCCGCCTTCGAGATCCCCCCCTTGTCGAGGCGGGCGTGGGCGGTGCGCAGGCGCTGCTGTTCTTTGGTATCTCCGATTCTCGGATAACTTCCGGTATTTGAAAGAGTTAGTCTCATCGGGGGGCTGGGAAGGGCTAGAGTTCACCACAACTTCGCTCGCCTGTCAAGGTTGACTGTTACCGATGCTTCTCATAAATTTGGGGGCTATGCAGAAATCGATCAGCGTGGAACGGATCTCCGCCGTCCGGGAACGGGTTGCGGAACTCGTCCGCGCCGCCGGGACGCGCCTGCGGGGGGCGCGATACATTGATCTGCGCCTGGAGGTCGAGGAGGGGAAGGGGGCCTCTTCGGAGAACGGGATGGAGAAGTCGGCTGCGCAGGGGGAATCGGTCGCGTTCGGCGTGCGCGTGATCGCCGAGGCTGCCGGCGGACCGGCCGCGCCGGGTTACTTCGGCCGGGTAATCGGAGCCGATGACTGGAAAAATCTTAAGCGAGTCCTGCAGGAGGGGATCCGCCATGCCTACGAGCGCGCGCTGGCCAACTCCCGCTGGAAGGGGAGGACAAAGGGGATTCTCGGCGAGGCGATCAGCGCCTGCAGGCTTGCTCCGATCGAGATCCGCCGCGAGACGATCGGGGCGATGTTCGTCGTTGATCCGCGTGGGATCTCATTGAAGGCGATGTCGCAGACGATCGCCGGAATTTCACGTCGGGTGAGGGCTTCCCGATCCGAGATTTCCTACTGCGCTGTAAGCGGCTCGACCACTCTCCGCCGACGCCTGTTCGTCTCTTCCGAGGGGGGGGATATCGATCAGTCCTTCGCGATCACGCAGGGGAGCTGTTACGTCGTCGCCTCCGGGTCATCCGGTTCTTCGGAGTTGTACGATTCCATCGGACACCAACGGGGATGGGAGATCATCGAGTCGGGCGCCTCCGACGGCCCGCTCTCATTCCCCGATCTCGCCTCATTTTCGGAAGGATTGGCGCGGGATGCCGCCGATCTCTCCAACGCGCCGCCGCTTCCGGCGGGGGAGGGTGAAGTGGTCGTGGTGACCGATCCTCATTTCAATGCGCTTCTGGCGCACGAGATCATCGGCCATCCCTGCGAGCTGGATCGGGCATTAAAGCGGGAAACCGCCTATGCCGGGCGGAGCTGGCTTTTGTCGAATCTTAAGAAGAGTCAGGTCGGGGAGCGGATCGCCTCCGACCTCGTGACCGCCTTCTCGGACCCCTCCCTTCCCGGGTTTGGGCATTACGCGTATGACCATGAGGGGACTTTAGCGAAACGCGTGATTCACATCGACCGCGGAATCTTCAAGGGATTCATGAATTCGCGGCAGACGGCCGCGGTGCTGAGCGGGGCCGGGTTCGACGCGGAGCCGAACGGCTCATACGTCGCCAACTCCTCGGCGCTTGTCCCATTGATCCGGATGTCGAACACCTGTTTTGCGGCCGGGGAGTCGGACCCTTCGAAGATCATCTCCGAGGTCGATAAGGGATATTATCTGGTGAGGCATCGGATCCCCTCGATCGCGGAGTCGCGCGAGAATTTCCGGATCACCGCGATGAAGGTCTACGAGATCCGAAAGGGAGAGATCGGGCGGCTCTTCCGCGACGGCGGGATCACCGCCGACAGCCGCGACTTTTTGATGGCGATCGACGCCGTCGGAAAAGATTTCAGGCTCTTCCCGATCCCGAACTGCGGGAAGGGGGTTCCGATGCAGTCGAAGAGGCTCGGCAACGGGGGGCCGACACTGCGGAGCCGGGCACGGCTGACCGGAGGCCCTGCCGGATGAAGTCGATCGCGGATCTTAAGCGGGCCGCGCGCGAGGGGCTTGAGGCGATTCATCGGGTGAAGGATCTGATGGAAGGGGAGATCTTCGTCTCATCCAATGCCCACCTGGTCGCGCGTCTTGCGTACACCTCGCATATCCCCTGCGACGGTCTGGAGGAGCCGAAATCGACTGAATCGTTCGGGGTTGGGGTCCGCGCCCTCTTTCGCGGGCGCGACGGAACGGCGGTCGGCTTCGGGAGCGAACCGGGAAGGATCTCGGTTGAGGCCGTCCTCTTGGCCCTTGATAAGGCGCGCCGGGGCGCCGTCCGCGATCCGGAGATGACGACCCTCCCCCGACCGACCGGCGAGCCGCGAAGGATCTCTCGATATCACGATCCCGGAATCCTCCGGATGAGCGATGAGGATCTGGTCGCCTCGGGCTGGAAGGTTCTCAACGGCGCCCTCTCTGTTTTTTCCCGTTCTCAGCGTTTGAGGAGAGCGGCCCGCTCCCAGGGGGTCGATCTTGCCTCGCTTGGCCTGATCGTCAGCGGGGATGTCACCGCGGTACAGGAGCGGATGGCGATCGCCTCCACCGCGATGCCGCAGGTACAGTCGGATGAATCGGGGATACTGATCTCTTCCATCACGGCGATGATCGAACGGCTTGAGGCCAAAGGGAGCGGCTGGGCAACCGCGGTCCGGTTCTCCGACTTTTCGGCCGATGCGGGGAGCGAGGCGGCCAAGAATGCGCTCCGGGCGATCGGAGGGGAGCGTGTGGAGGATGGGGTCTATCGGATGCTCCTCGGGAGCCAGCCGGTGGCCGATCTTCTCAACAACCTGATTCTCCCGTCGATGAATCTCGCCAATCTGTACGCCGAGAGCTCCGCATTTCTCGGAATGTTCGGCAAAAAGATCGCCTCGGAGGATCTCTCGCTTTACGACGACGGCGCCGCAAAGGGGTTCATCGGGAGCAAGGGGATCACCTGCGAAGGGCTTGCAACCGGCCGGACGGAGCTGATCAAAGATGGGATCTTCGTCGGCGCCCTTTCAAACTTCTATGAGAGGGAGCGGATCCTTCGCGACCCTCGAGCAAAGTTGAAACTTGGGATCGATCCGAATAAGGCGGCAGAAGGAATCGTCCCACGAAACGGTTTCCGCTTCTCCGATGGCGGCGGGAGGGCGTTCGACCAGCCCCCCGACATCTCGGCCACAAACGTCTTTCTTGAAGGGAACCGGGAAGCCTCGTCGCAGCGGCTTCTCTCTTTAGTCAAAGAGGGCCTTTACATCGGCCGGATCTGGTATACCTATCCGATCAACGGACTTTCCGCCGGCGACTTTACCTGCACGGTTGTCGGGGATTCCTACCGGATCGCCAACGGGAGGCTGGCGGCGCCGATCAGGCCGAATACGATTCGGATCGATGGGAATATTCGCCTCCTTTTAAACGGGATCCTGGCTGTCGGGAGGCGCAAAAAGGGGACGCCCCTCTGGGCCTCCGACGCGGTGATCTATGCCCCCCAGATCGTTGTATCGGGCCTTCCGGTGCGGGCGATCGGGAGCTCCTAAAACTCGGTCTTGCGATGCTTTTTTTAAATTGACAAGGAGTCCAATCCTACTATAAGATAAGCAACCACCAGCGATTTTTAACAAAACCGAATTTGTAATGAGTCAGAATTCAAAATATAAAGTTCTTGTCGGTCCTGAGGGACTCCTTCCGCCCGCTGCGGCGACGGTGGGTTGCCAGCTTCCGGAGGATGGAGAGGGGAACGTGGAAGGGGAGATCGTTCCGGAAGAGGAGGCGATGAGGGTCATGGCCACCAAGATGCTGACCCGCCGGGTCCCCACCCTTTTTCCGGGGCCGATGATCATCTGGGGATGGACCGAGCATACCCAGGAAAAAGCGAAAGTCTTTCATGAGATTGCAGCGGAGATCCCCGGGGTCCGGATCATCCCGATGACCGATTACCGGCCGATCTACCCGAAAATCGATCCTGAGGCGGTCATCAACCCCTGCCACCCGAACCTGACGATCTGGCACAACAAGATCGAGGTCTGTATCTTTATCGGGGTCCACTGCCATTTTGCGAATATCACGTTGAAGATGATCCGCGCTGGGACGAACTGCTATACCATCGCGCTCTGCGCCGAGGCGGGCCACGAGGACGCGATGGCCTCCCTTCCGAAGTGCGATCTTGAAAAACTGATCCGGTTCCGCGACATGCTCCGGAGGGTGAAGAAAGAAGGGGTCAAGCCCCTTTATGAGGGGAAAGGGATTATCCCATCCGGGTGGTCGCAGCGCGCGGCCCTTGAGGGGTTGAACGGTTCCGGCCGGCCGGCCGAAACAGCGCACGCGCTGGAGGCGGCACCCGCGTTTTCCGGGGAGCTCCACCAGGGCCTGGACGAAAACGAGGAGTAATCGAGGGAGCGACGATGAGCGAAGGGGAAGAGGTCAAAACAAACCCGCAGGGGGATGTGATCACCGCGACCCCTGTCGCGCCGAAAGAGACCAAAAAGATCGAGCAGAAGGTCGCCGACCCGGAGTGGCTCTTTCTTCACGCCCCGCGCGAGCGGGTCTTCATCACCGGGAGCGAGGCGGGAAAAGAGGCCATCCGCCGCTCCAATGTCGATATCGCGATCTCCTATCCGATTACCCCGCAGTCCGAGACGATGCAGCAGGTCGGCTATCTCTACGCCGAGGGATACGTCAAGGACTACTACCGCGGCGAGGAGGAGTACGGAGTCATGTCGGCGATCGCCGGCGCCTCCCGCTCCGGGGTCCGCTGCCTGACCGCGACCGCCGGTCCCGGTCTGATGCGCGGGATGGAGGTGATCGCCTCCTGGTCCGGCGGGCGGATGCCGCTGGTCCTGTTGATCATGTGCCGCGTTGTCAACACGCCGCTTGCGATCCAGCCGGATAATGTCGAACTTTCCTACATGCTGAATACCGGATGCCTCCTTTTCCACGCGGAGAACCAGCAGGACGTCTTCGATTTTACGATGCATGCGTTCCTTATCGGGGAGAAGCCGGAGGTCACGCTCCCGGCGGCGGTCGCGATGGACGGGTTCTTCGTCACGCACGCCCGCGGGTGGGTCTCCATGCCCTCGGCCGAGTACAAACTTCCTCCGCGCGACTGCTATCATGAGGCGGTTCCGATGATGGACTATGAGAACCCGCCGGCGCGGATCTCCCGGGATGCTCCGATCCAGAAATCGAACTTCATCTCCTACCAGATGCACGCCTCCTGGCAGCAGGAGATCTGGGCCGCCCAGGAGCGGGCGCGCAAATGGATCGATCGCTACATGGGTGGGCCGATCGAGGTGGTGAACCCTCGCGCGAAGACGATGATTGTTGCCTCCGGGGCCGCGGTTTCCCAGGCCCGGGAGGCGGTCCGGCAGGCAGAGGAGATGGGGGAGGAGGTCGGTCTGGTCAAGATCCGCTCCCTGCGCCCCTTCCCGAAGCGGGAGGTCGTTGAAGCGCTTGACCATGCCGAGAAGATCATCGTCCCCGAGTTCAACTATGTCGGATGGCTCGCGAAAGAGGTCAAATCCATCCTCGATCGGAATGCCCGGGTGATCGACGGCCCGCGCGTCTTCGGAGGGATGTCGATGCCGACCGAACTGATCTTGGAATATCTCTTTGGGAAAGAACGGATTGGGGTCTAAATTGGGGTCCCCGAAAGTCACGCTTTTGGGGAAGCAAAGGAGGTCAGCATGGCGCTAGAAACAGTTCGTCCTTCTCCCGGATTCTTTCCGTATCTCCCTCAGGAGTATAAAGATCTTGTGGCCAACGGGCCGTTCGTCAAGGAGCGGAAGGTCTCCGAGATGGGGGCCTTCAAGGAGGCGGTCGAGGAGCATCCGATGTGCGCCGGATGCGCGATGACCCTTTTCTTGCGGACCATGTATATAGCGCTTCCGAGCCTGGAGAACACGGTCTTAATCGGCACCGCGGGCTGCGCCCGTCTGGTGCTGTCGCAAGGGGCGACCCCCTTCATCTACGGGAACTATGGGGACACCAACGCGGTCGCCAGCGGCTTAAAGCGCGGACTTTCGATCCGGTTCGGCAAGGAGAAGCCGAAGGACGTCGTGGTCGTTGCCGGCGACGGGGGGCTCGCCGACATCGGTTTTTCGGCGGTGATGCACTCCTGGTTCCGTCAAGAGAAGTTTACGACGATCATGGTGGACAACGAGGTGTACGGAAACACGGGCGGCCAGGAGTCCGGGATGACCATGAAAGGGATGGTCCTGAAGATGTCTCCCCTGGGGAAGAAGTTCGAGAAGATGGACATGATGGGACTCGCGAAGGTGGCCGGCTGCGCCTACATCGCGCGGGTGGTCCCGACGAATCCGACGCGTGTCTACAATACCATCCGAAAGGCGGTCTTAATCGCCCGGGAGATCGGGCCGACCTACATTCAGGCCTACACCTCCTGCAACATCGAGTACGCGATCCCGACCCCCTTAGTGATGGACGACGCCCGGGCGGTCGAGACGGCCCGGTACGGCTTTGTTGAGATCATCTCGGATGAGGCGAAGGCCTATCTGACGGCGATCGACGAAGAGAAGCGGAAGAAGAAGGCGGCTGTGGCGTCGGAGGCGAAAGGCGAGGCGCAGGAGTAGCAGATGGCAACCGGGCAGGAGAAGAGAGCCAAGCGTTATAACATCCGGATGGCCGGAATCGGGGGACAGGGGGTGGTGACCGCCTCTCACGTCCTCTCCAACGGCGTGATCCTCTGGGGAGGGGAATCGACGCTCGTCCCCTTCTTCGGGTCGGAGAAGCGGATGGCGCCGGTCGAATCCTATGTCCGGATCGCCGAGGATAAGATCTACGAGATCGGAGAGATCATCTATCCGAACGCGCTGATGATCTTCCACCCGCAGGTGATCACGCATGGGAAGTCGTACACGAATCCCTTCTTCTGGGGGCTCAAAAAGGGCGGGAAGGTGCTGATCAACAGCGAAGCGCAGATGAATATGACTCCCGAGCACCAGGCCGAACTGGACCAGATCGGCGCGAGGCTCATGTACATCCCGGCGACCAAACTTGCGGTCGAGCACGCCGGGACGGAGCTGGCGACGAACATGGGGATGGTCGGCGCGATGTCGGCGGTTATGGGGATGCCGACGCTGGACGCCCTGCAAGCCTCGGTGAAGGAGCGGTTTCTCGGCAAAGGGTTCGTCGTCTCGGGTGGAACGGCCGCGCTCGATAACGTGCTTGACCGGAAATTTACCAAGAAGGCCGAGCTGATCGAGAAAAATTTTGCGGTGGTCAAGGCGGCGTGGGAGTTCGTCGTCGCCCAGGGATGGGCCGGCGAGGTTCAGGCCCAGCCGCAGGCCGTAGCCGTCGGAAAGAGCGCTTAATGTACGCCGTCGCGCATGTCGATGTTGAGATCTGCGCGAGCACGAAGTGCCGTCTCTGCACCCAGTTCTGTCCGGAGTCGAACACGATCCTCTACGACAACGCGAGAAACACCGCATACATCGCGGTGGATCGCTGCAAGGGGTGCGAGATCTGCGTCGGGATCTGCGACAACCTTGCCAAGCACCATGCGATCAAGATGGTGGCGATCACCGATCTGCGAGACGGTTTTGAGATCTGCAAGGTCGGATTCAAGGATACGATCAAGGATCTCCCGGCTGCCGCAGCCGCTCCGGTAAAGTAGACTAGAGTTCCAAAAACCAACCCCCGAGGCGCAATGCTCTGTCCAAAATGCGGCGCCGAAAATGATCGCGACGTCTCTTGGTGCGTCGAATGCCTTGCGGAGTTTCCCTCCAACCTCCCCCGTTTCCTCCTCTGCCCGGGGTGCCAGCATAAGAACGACCCGACGGCGACGTACTGCGAAGTCTGTCACGAGCCGCTCCGCCCAGCGCAGCAGGCGGAGTAAGGCGGAAGGGGGGAGACCCCCAAGGCCCCTTCCAGACTATCTGGCGCCGGGGCTAAGACTCCTGTTCGTCGGAATCAATCCGGGCCTCTATTCCGCCCAAAAAGGACATTACTACGCGAGGAGGGGGAATCTTTTCTGGCGCGCCCTTTCGCAGAGCGGCCTAATCCCGCTCCCGCTGGGGCCGGAAGATGATCGCCGGCTGCTTGCGTTTGGGATCGGCATTACCGATATTATCAAACGCCCTTCGCGCGGGATCGACGATCTCTCCCCGAAGGAGTTTGAGGCGGGAAGAAGACGGATCCGCCGGCTCATCCTCCGGTTTCGACCGAAGGTCGTCTGCTTCACCGCTCTGCGGGTCGCCTCGGTCATGGTCGGCCGCCCCGTGGCAGCCGGGCCGATCGCCGAGACGATCGGCGCTGCGCGTCTCTTCGCCCTCCCCTCTCCGAGCCGTCGCAACGCCGCCTACCCAGCGTCGGAGATCTTCAAATGGTTTGCGCGCCTGAAGGAATTTGTGGAGGAGGCCCGAACCGGCTCATGAAGCTAGGGGAATTACTCGGGTGGGCGGAACCTACGGATGTTTTCGAGCGCCCGCCGGGGGTGAACTCCGAGCTGCTCCACAGCGCTGCATGAGGATCGCCAGCGCCGGCGGTCCTCTTCGGTCCACTCTTCGGCCGCGACCTGCTTTTTCGCAAGCAACGTGAACTCCCAGACTTCCGGCGGGAGGGAGTCCGGCCTGCTTTTTCCGTTTTTCAGAAGAAGAACCGGGAGAAGGTTCTTCAGCCGCGCATCCCCGCACTCGAGGATCTGTAGGACGAGGGCCGAAAAACCGTAGCGACGCTCCGGTGCGACGGACAGCGGCGCGCCGTAGTAGGCGGCGCTGCCGTAGAGATCGTCAATTTCGTTCATGGATGAATCGCTCAAACCGTTTTCGAAAACCCCCTTTTTCCGTGGACGCCGGAAAGGCGGAATAAATCTCCTTAAATCTCTCCTCCAGATCCCGCCTCGATATCGAAAAATAGTCTGCCAGCGACCGGCCGTCGGCGATATCTTCCGCAAGGCCTCGGTGGATCTTCGCCATCACAAGATCGACCGGATGGATTTCCTTGACTGTGAGCGGGCCGTGCTCAAGCAGGGTGATCGCGCGCTCACGGTATCCGGGCATCGGCATCATCGACCAGCCGGCGATCTCCTGGGCGCACTGGACCAAAATTTCCGACCCGGCCGCCTGCTGCGCAAGCTCCGGAAGGGCCTCCCGGTCCTCGCCGGAGGCGTCGAATCCGAAGTCGATGTCGGTGGTGGCCGGCCGGATCCCGTGATAGATGAGAAGACTTCCGCCGGTCAGGTAGACCGTCGCCGGGTTCCGCAATAGTCCTGCCAGACGGATGAGAAACTCCTGCAGAAACCGGCGGTCGACCTGGGGCATGCCGGAGAGGATACCAGCATGCCCATATCACTACAAATCGGCGGCCTGTTGGAATCTCCCACCTGTGACCTGTCCATCTTAGCCGGTGTTCCGCATCCCGGCGGCGATGCAGTTGATCGTCAGGGCGACGGCGTCCCCCAGCCTGTCCCGCTCCCTTTTGTGGCCGCCGCTTGCGCGAAGTTTTTTCAGCAGGTTGACCTGGATGTAGTTGATCGGATCGATAAAAGGGTTCCTTAGCCGGATCGATCGCTGAAGGGGAGGGTCGTTGTCGAGCGGCCGCGCCACTCCGGTGATGAGGCGGAACATCTTGACGGTCAGATCATATTCCATTCGGATCCGCCCGAAGACCTTCTCCCGCAGCGCACGGTCGGGGACGAGTTCGGCGTAGTGCTGGGCGATGTGCATGTCCGCCTTCGCCAGGCTCATCTGAATTGTGTCGACCAGATTTTCGAAAAACGGCATCCTCCGATACATCTCCCGAAGGAGATCCCTGTTTTTCGGATCTTTTTGGACGAAGCGGGCGAAGGCAGAACCGAGCGGAAACCAGCCGCCGAAGAGATGCCGGCTCTGCGTCCAGGAGAAGGTCCAGGGAATCGCGCGGAGGGCCTCGAACGACTCTCCGTCCGCGCCGGGGCGCGACGCCGGACGGGAACTGATCTTCAGCGTTCCGATCTCCGAGATCGGCGTCGCAAGTTGGAAGTATCGGTGGACATCCGGGTCTGTGATGAACTCCCGATAGAGCCGATGGGAGATCCGCGCCAGATCCCCCAGAGCCTCCTCGTAGCGCGCCTCCTGTCGATCCTGGCCGGGCTTCTTCTCTGCGGCGTGCGGATAGGTCGCCTTCAAGACGCCCGCCACGAGGAGTTCGAGGTGATGAAGGGCGGTCCCTTGATTGGCATACTTGGAGGAGACGACCTCCCCCTGCTCGGTGATCTTGATCCGGCCCTGCACGGTGTCCTTCGGCTGGGCAAGAATCGCCCGGTGGGTTGGCCCTCCGCCCCGGCCGACGGCGCCGCCCCGGCCGTGAAAGAGGAGGAGCGATACGCCCTGTTCCTGCGCCTCGCGGGAGAGGATCTTCTGGGCCTTGTAGAGCTCCCAGGAAGAGGCGAGGATCCCCGCGTCCTTGGATGAATCGGAGTAGCCAAGCATGATCTCCTGCCGCATCCCGCGGGTCGCGAGGTGCCGCCGGTAGGCGTCGTTTAGATAGAGGCTCCTCATGACTGACGGAGCGGCGGAAAGCGCCTCCACCGATTCAAACAGCGGGACAAGATCGAGGGTCGAACTCCCTTCGGCCGGGCAGAGGCCGGCCTCTTTCGCCAGCAGTTGGACGGTAAGGACGTCGCTTGCCCGCGAGGCCATGCTGATGATGTAGGATCGGATCGACTCCGGCCCGAGGGCCTCCTGAATCCGGCGGATCACAAGAAAAGTATTCACCACCTCCTCGCTCTCCGGCGAGAGGCGGGCGCCGCGTGGAAGGAGCGGCCGGGCGAGTGAGAGTTCGCCGGTCAGGATCTTCACCCGCTCCTCCTCGCCGGCCCGGGCAAAGGCCGGATAGATCTCGAGCGTTGAGAAGATCTCCACCAGCGCCTGCATGTGCCGCCGCGCCTCCTGCCGGACGTCGAGGCAGGCCAGATGAAATCCGAAGACCCTCGCGCGGACGAGCAGCGCGTCCAGCTCGAGTTCGGCGGGCCGGGCCGCCTGATTCTGCGTCAAACTGCGGCGAACGACCTCCAGATCCAGGATGAATTCCGAGACGGCGCGGTACGGCGGAGCCGCAGGGCCTGGCTCCTGCGGCCCCGCCGTCTCCACGCCGAGACGACGATCGATCTCCCGTCCGCTCTCCGCCAGCCGTGCCTTGATAAAGGTTAACTTCTGCCGATACGGCTCGTGCGGGTTTCTCTTCTCGGCGTGGCGTGCCACCTCCGGCGCGGAACGGATATCCTCGTGGAGGGAATCGAGAAACTCCTGCGTAAAATCGGAAATGTGCCGGGACTGGGAAAGACTCCCGATCAGTTCATCCAGGTTCTCCTGATAGAGATCGAGGATCAACTTTTTTTGCCGCTGTATGGTCCGCACCGTGGTCTCGGCCGTGACTGAGGGATTTCCGTCCCGGTCCCCGCCGATCCATGAGCCGAAAGAAAGGAGCGGAGGGAGGGGGGAGTCGAGATGGGAGATCAGCCCAAGAATTCGGTAGCGGAGCTCAGAATAGATCTCCGGAAGGATCCAGTAGAAGGTCTCCTTGAAATAGAAGAGGCCGTTCTCCACCTCTTCCAGGACCGTCGGGCGCTCCAGATGGATGTCTCCCGTCTGCCAGAGCTTTGTCAATTCGGAAAGGAGCTCTTCACCGATCCGCTCGACCTCCCTCGGCGTCCAGAGCGGGTTCTCCCTCCGGAGCATCAACAGATAGATCTTGCGGTACTTCTCCAGGATCGTCTGGCGCTTCGCCTCGGTGGGATGGGCCGTCATGACCGGAACGATGGTCATCTGCGGGAAGAGGTCCACCAGCGCCGCCGCGCTCCCGCCCGAGCGTGAGAGGCTTAAGAAGTATTCCGCGAGGGACCCCGGGATCATGCCCCCTCTCTGCTGAAGGTCCCGCCGTTGCTGCATCGCGAAGTTTTCTTCCGCGATATTGAGGAGGTTGAATGAGATGTCGAAGGCGGAGACGATCTTCCTGGCCGTCTTAAGGTCAAGCGAGCCGATCAGGTTTAACAGACGCCGTTCGAGCCGTGGGCTGTAACGCTCCTTCAGATCGCGGCAGATCCGGCGGAACTGCTCGACCGTTCCGAGAAGCTCCTCTCCCCCCTGCTCGACCAGCACCTTTGCAAGGAGCCCCTCCAGATATGCGATATCTTGAAAAAGCCTTTTGTCGGTTCTTCTCATCTGCGGAGCATGCTAACAGCGGAAAAATGGAAACTCAAGAAAGCTCTTCGCCGGGCGCGCCGCCGAGCCGAGAGAGGTCGTCGGGCCGGACCCTCTCCGGGTCGAATTTCTCCGCCGATTTCCGCATCCGCTCCAGCGCCTCCTCAAAAGGAGGCGGCTCGCTCCCCTTTTTTTGAAATCGGATCGGGTTGATCCGCGCAACCACGAAATTTTTTAAGTACGGGCTTGAAAACCCGCGGGCCCTCAGACGCTCGACCTTGGCGGTGACGAGATCGTCGATCGCCAGCAGGGCCTCGGCCCGTTGGCGGCGGAGGGTGAGGGCCTGCGAAAGAGGCTGCGAAAGAAACTGATCCGCCCTCTTTAAGAACGGATGGTAGGCCCCGCCGGAAAATTTTGGGCGCGCCTCGTAGCAGAGGCCGAGCGTCACGTAGGAGGCCTCTTCGAACTCAAGCGCATGCTCCTCTTCGGCGCGTTTGGAGCCTTTTGCAAGTTCCAGATACATCCGGATGACCTCAAGCGATTTCTCTCGCAGGTTGTGGGCCTTCTCGGTATTGAGCGCGAGGATCTGGAAGGCGGCGGAGAGCTCCGGCACCAGAAGGGCCAAGATCGCCTTTGCCGAGATCTCTTTCATGGCGGCAAGCCGATGCCCACCGTTCGGCGTCCAGTATCTCCCCGGCCCCTCGCGCACGGCGATAATCGGATCTAAAAATCGGCCGATCCGCCCGATCACATTGACAAGCCTTCCGACGTGTGGCTTCGAAAGATCCCGCTGGAACGGGGTCGGCTCCACCTGCTCAATCGGAAGCGATGCTAAAACGAGCCACCGGCCTCCGAAGGGCTCGCGGTAATGGGCGAGGACCGATCCTCCATCCGCCCGTACCCCCTCCTCAAGGGCCCTGACCTCGGGGGAGGGCTCGCCGGCAGCGACCTCGGCGGCCGAAAGGCCGACCGGGGAAGGGGAGGCCTTCTTTTCTCTCTTCTTCGGCATGCAGAGCCATTATACTTGCGGCCTCGGCCGGATGCTATAATCGACCACCGTGGTCTCTGCCCTTG
>CAZSHZ010000055.1:0-21654 GCA_964606955.1 uncultured Nitrospirota bacterium | reverse complement strand
CCATCGCGTCCTCGACGTTGTTCCCGAAGATCCAGAGATAGAGCATGTTCCCGCCGACATGCCAGAGCCCGCCGTGGAGGAACATCGAGGTGAAGATCGTCGTCGCGGCCGGGAAGAGCGATCCGACCGAAAACCCCTGGACCAGCTCGGAGGGGATCGCCCCGAAGCGATAGACCAACTGTTCCCCGACCTGGGGCCCGAGCGAGATCTGATAGAAGAAGATTGTGATGTTGGCCGCGATGATCGAGACCGTCAGAAGCGGGAATCGGCGGGTCGGGATGTCGTCTTTCAGCGGGATCATCGGAGCAGACTCGCGCTCGACTCTCGCAGCAGATAAACCGGATGTCAAGCGGCCAATTCTTGACTTTGGGTTAAACGCTCGCTGAGAATGCGGCCATGCGCCTCATGGTCTTCGGCTCGCTTTTAAAGGATTTCGGCTGGGGCGGCCGTCGCTGAAAAGGGGGCCGATCCTAGCGACGCTACTCCTGATCTCCTGCGCGCGAGAGAGTCCGATTGCTCAAGGGGAGCGGCTGCTGGCCGCCGGAGAGGCGGGTAAGGCGCGCAGCGCTGCGGAACAGGTCCTCTCGCGTGAGCCGAACAATTTCGAAGCGCTCTCTTTAAAGATCCGGGCCGCGGCCGCGGCCGGATCGATCGCCGAGTCGCTTGCGCTCTACGAGGCGTACCTGCGCGAGCGGGGGATCTCCGAGGAGCGCGTGCTGCTGAAGGGAATCGCCTTAGGCCAGATCCGCACGGCGATGAAAGACGAGAACTATTTCACCCGGAGCGCGGCGGTCAAGGCGTTCGGCGAAACCGGAGAGCCGGAAAACCTGACGCTGGTTGCGAAAGGACTCGCCGACCAATCCGAGTTCGTCCGTTTCTTTGCGGCAGAGGCGATCGGAGAGATCGGCGGCCCCGGCGCCCTCCCGCTCCTGGCGGTTGCGCAGAAAGACCCCGACCCGCTGGTCCGGGTCGCCGCGGTCAAGGCGCTCGACGGGATCGAGGGGGATACGGCGGCGCGGCTCCTCGTCCTATTCGCAAACGACTCCGACTTCACCGTCCGTCTCTTCGCGCTCGCGGCGCGCGCGCGAAGGGGAGATCGCTCGGCGGAGGAGAGTTTGGTCTCATCGGTTTTGGCCGCGTCCGCAGAAGAGGCCCCGGCAGCCGTTGCGGCACTTGGACGAACCAAGAATCCCCGGCTTCTCCCCCGCCTCCTCTCATTTCTAGAGCGACCCGAGCCGCTCGTCCGCTCCTACGCCGCCGAGGCGATCGGCGATCTCGGCTCTCCGGAAGCGATCCCGCCTCTCCTGCGCAGGGCGAAAGACCCCGATCCGCAGGTCCGGGGGGGCGTCGCATCCGCGCTTGGAAAGATCGGCGAGCGCCGAGGAGAGCCGACGATCAGAGCGCTTCTTAGGGATTTCGATCTGAAGGTCCGAGTCGCTGCGGCGGAGGCGCTGGCCCGGATAGGGGAGTGGAGGGAGGAGCCCTATCGCGCCGCGCTGGCCGATCCGGACTATGGGGTCCGGCACTTCGCGCTCGGCTCGATCGCGAAGGTCGGCGGCCCCCAGGCCTTTCCGCTTCTTGTCCAGGCAATGGGAGATTCCGCCCCGCGCGTTCGGATCGCGGCGGTCCGGGCGATCGGCCGGATCGGAGGACCCGACGCGGCCGGCATCTTAAAACAGGCCCTTACAGACCCCGACCCGGGCGTCCGGACCTATGCGGCGGGGAATTTAATCAGGCGGTTGGACCGGAGAGGAGCCGGCGCTAAGGAGAAGCAGGGCGCTTGAAGACGCAGTGGAGAAGTTTGCCCTCTTCGGAAGCAAAGATTTCAGGCGGGAGGACCGCCACGAGTTCCCATCCCTCCTCCCCGAGAAAATCGAGTTGGTTGACGATCTGGTCGGCGGCAACGGCGGCGAGCCCCTCGATCCGGTAGCGCCAGCGCGCAGGTTCAGACATTTATCAGGAGGAGTTTCTTCATCTTCTTCTTCCAGACGAGACGCTTGATCTGATCGATCTTCAGGCGCGTCGCCTCCTCCCCCCTCGCAATTCCCTCTTCCATCCGATCGAAATGGGACCAGTGGAGATTGCCGATGTCCGGCTGGATGAGGACGTCGGCCTTGTCGGCCTGCATTCGCGAGAGGATCCGTCGGGCGATGTCGTCGGCCCGCAGAGCGATCTCCAGGCCGTTGGCGAACGATCGGATCGTCACATTCTCCTCGGAGGTGTCGATCGCGATCACCAGGTCGGCCCCCCGTCTGAAGAGCGGCTCCACCGGGATGGCGTTTACCCAACCGCCGTCGACCAACTGCGAGCCGTTGAGCCGGATCGGTGGGAAGATTCCCGGGATTGCGCAGGAGGCGGCGACCGCTTTGCGGATCGGCCCTGAATCGAGGATCACCTCGGTCCCTTCGACCAGTTCGGTGGCCACCGCGTAAAACGGAAGGAGGCAGGACTCGATCCCCTTCTCCTCCAGAAGACCGTTGATCGATTCAACAAAGTCCTGCTCCTTGATGAACGACTCCTTTTGCAGAGAGATCCCGAAGAAGATCCCCCGCTTCAGATAGGTCTTGAGGCTCTGGATGAAGCCGGTCCCCTTCTCTTCCTGGTAGTGCTTCTTTAAGAAAAACACCCGCGCCCGGCGGAAACGAGGGCTCTCAAGAAATTCCTTGACCTTCGCGATCACGAGCTCCGCGTCGGGCTGCTGGGCGTAAAGGCCGCCGATGATCGCGCCGAAGGAGGTCCCCGCGATCATGTCGATCGGGATCTCCTCCTTTTCAAGCACGCGCAAGACGCCCAGATGGGCGAACCCCCGCGCGCCCCCCCCTCCGAGCGCTAATCCGACCTTAAACGCCTTCATCCTTCTTCTTCGGCTCCGCCGTCGCCTTCCGGGTTTTCCCCTCTCTCCGCTCCGCCAGCCGCCGCTGGGCGGCCAGCGCCTTTCTCCTGCGCCGCTGCGCCCGCTTCAGCCTTTTCTTCAGCCTCCGCAGTTCGCCGATCCGCTCCCCGTTCTCCGATCTCAAGTGCGCTTGAGATTCTTTTTCCGCGACCTGCTTTTTAAGTTCGCCGATGACCTTTCCAATATCCTTCTTTTCCATTTCCCTCCCTCTACCACTGATCGTAACGGGTCCCGTCGAGCGCGGTCTCCCCGCTTTTCGTGTAGATATCGTAAACGTCGTCGCCGCACCAGACCGCGGAGTCGGGGGCATCTTCGTGGCATCGAAGCCCCCAGTCACGCGATCCGGTCATCGGATCGACCGGAATCCGCCGGAGAAATTTTCGCACCCCCCCTTCCGCGGCGGACGACGGGGCCCCTTCTATCAGCACCTCCAGGCGTTTGGGATAGCCGGATTCCTCATTCGCGACGTCCGTCTCCAGATGCGAGATCTTCTTCTGATCCCACTCCTCTTTAAACCGGTCGATCGCCTCGCGAATCGCCCGAAGATCCTGCCGCAGTTCGACTTCCTGGACGCGGCGCTCCGAGACCCGCGAAATCGGCTGCGCGATGGAGGCGAGGATAAATATGATGACGAGCGTGATAAGGAGTTCGAGAAGGGTCAGACCTTTCTCGTTCATCGCATTCTCCTCATCCTTATTAATTATATACCAGATAGGTCATTCCGGAGCCCCATCGGATCTCCTAAGGGCCGGGGGGGGAAGGGGGCGTCTCCCTTGGGGGCTCCGGCCCGGGAGCCCCGGACGGCGGGACCCCTTCGCGGCGGACCTCCCCGGTCGTCGGAAAATCCGAGAAGAGCGGGCGGGTCGAGAACGTCTCCTCGGTCCCCGACCAGAACGACTGCAGATCCTGCTCCGGCGCCACCATCTGGTGGATGATATGGGGGGTGAGGGTGAGCAAGATGTCGGTCGTCACCTTTCCCTTCTCCGTGTTGCCGAAGAGTTTACCCAGGATCGGGAGGTCTCCGAAGCCGGGGAGCTTGTTTTCGGAGAGCCGATCCTCATCCCGGATCAGCCCGCCGATCACGATCGTCTCGCTGTCCCGCACCGATAGAACGGTCTCGGTGTTGCGGGTGCCAAACTTGAACTGGCGATCCCCGCCGCCGAGATCGACCAGATCGCCCAGCGAGGTCACCTCCAGGTTGATCTTCAAGGTCACGTCGTTGTTCAGATGGATGTTCGGCTCGACAACCAGTTTGATCCCGACATCCTTGAATTCGATGCTGGTGGTAGTCGTCACCCCACCGGGGGTTACCCCGGTGGCAACCGCCGAGGTGGTCGAGGTCAGGCGGATCGGGACCCGATCCCCGATGTTCACCTTCGCCGATTTGTTGTCGATCACCCGGATCCTCGGATTGGCCAGGGTCTTCGCCTCCGAATCCTGTTTTAGAAAATCGATGATGATGCTCGGGAGGACGAAGAAGATATTGTTCGCCCCGAGATCGCGGAGACTCTCGATCGCCACCTCGCCGGTCGTCGTCTGGGCGCTCCCCCCGATCCGCGCGCTCAGCCGCGCCGGGTTGAAGTTCCAGCCGTACTTAAGGCTCTTGGTCCGGTCGACCTCCAGGATCTCGACGTCGAGCATCACCTCGGCGACCTTGCGGTCGTTCGCTTCTATGATCTTCTCCGCCAGTTTGATCTTTTCCGGGGTGTCCCGGAGGATGATCGCGTTGACCTCCTCATTCACAAAGACCCGGCGCGTCTCCAGCATCGTTCGCAGGAGATTGACCATATCCTTGGCGCGGACGTTCGAGAGGTAGAAGGTCCGGATCAGAAGGTCCTGGTACTGATCGACCTTCTGCCTCGTCTTCGGAATGATCAGGACGGTCTCCTCCGAGATCTTCTTCATGAAAAGGCTGTTCGTCGCGAGGATGAGGTTCAACGCGTCCTTAAACGGCGCGTCCTTCACGAAGATCGAGAGCGGATCGTCGCGGACATCCTTGTCGAAGAGGAAATTGATTCCCGAGATCTTGGAGAGGACTTCAAAGACCTCCCTCAGCCGCGCGTTCTGAAACCGGAGCGTAATCGGGCGGCTCGACTTGAGCGATAGTTCGTCGGTCTCCGGCTCCTGCCTTAAGACGGAAGCGAGCGCCGTCTTCGCCTCGGCCAGAGAGGGATCCAGTTCGACGGCACGCTGGAAATGCTCCTTTGCTTCGCTGCGGCGCTCCGCCCGGACCAACCGATTTCCGATCGCCAACTCCTCCTCGGCATCCTTCTTCTTCAGGGTTCCCGCGATCGCAATCTGAATCTCGGCCCGTCCCGGGTCGAACGCCATCGCCTTGCGGAATTCATCCATCGCGGGGGCAAATCGGCGCCGGTCGGCAAGGCGTTTCCCCTCCTGAAAATGGACGTCGGCTGCCCGCGTCTTCGCCTCGGAGAGGCGCTCGCGAAGATCCTTGTCGCTCGGCTCCCGTTTGATCGCCAGCTGGTACGCGTCGACCGCCTCATCCCACCGTCCCTGCGCGCCCAATTGCTCAGCCTCCTTCCGCTCCTTGCTGATGCCGGCGCAAGCGGAGAGCGCCAAGATCAAAAGGAGGAACGCTGGCGCTATCGTTTCTATTAGAGGGGCTCCTGCCCCGAGCGCGCGGCGCTCGGGGACCCCCAGCGTCGCCCCCTCCACCGGCAAAGCCGGATGGAGCCTCCCCCTCACGCTCGCCTTAAGTATTCGACGGTCCGTTTTAGACCCTCCGCCAGCGCCACGCGCGGCTCCCAATCTCCCTCCTTGCGGAGACACCCCGAGTCGAGGAGGCTCCGCATCTGCTCCCCCTTTTTCGCGGGGCCGAAGACCTCCTTTATCCTCCGCCCGACAATCTCTGATAGCAACCGGTGGAGCGCGACCACCGAGGTCTCCACGCCGGCCCCGACGTTAAAGACGCCGCGCAGGCCCTTGTTGAGAACAACCATGTTCGCTTCAACAACGTCCTCGACGAAGATATAGTCGCGCGTCTGCTGTCCCGTCCCATTGATGATCGGCTCTTCCCCCCCAAGCATCTTCTCGGTGAAGATCGCGACGACCCCCGCCTCCCCCAAGCCGTCCTGCCTCGGGCCGTAGACGTTTTCGTAGCGGAGGCTCGCCGAGGAGAGGCCGGTGGACTGCTCGAAGAATGAGAGATATTTTTCCCCGGCCAACTTCGAAATTCCATACGGAGAGAGGGGGTCGGTCGGATGCGTCTCGGGAGCGGAAAAGAGGCCCTGCTCGCCGTAGACGGCTCCCCCCGAAGAGGCGAAGAGGAAGCGATGGGCGCCGTTCTCCACGGCGCACTTCAAAACATTCAGCATCCCCAGGACGTTCACATCGGCGTCGAACAGGGGATCCTCGACCGATTTCCGGACATCCATCTGGGCCGCGTGATGGTTCACAATCTGGGGCTTCTCTTTTTTAAAAATCCGGGCCAGGCGCGGGCTGCGGATGTCGACCTTGTAAAATCGCGCCGTGCGGTTGACATTTTTCCTCTTCCCCGTCAAGAGGTTGTCGACGACAACGACCTCGTACCCCTCCTGGATCAGCCGATCGACGATATGCGATCCGATGAACCCGGCCCCCCCGGTGACGAGCACTTTCATGCCCCCCTCCGTTCCGTCCTGAACCATTTCACAAAACGTTCGATCCCCTCCCCGATCCCGACCTTCGGCGCGAAACTCAAGAGCCTCTCGGCCTTCGCGACATCGGCATGGGTCAGGGGCACATCGCCGGGGGGAGGCTCCAGCACCCGGCTCTCGGCCCGCTTGCCGGTCACCCGCTCGATCAGCGAGATCAGTTCCGTCAGGGAGATCGGCTGCGATCCCCCCAGGTTGATGATCTCGAAGGGAACCGTGCGGTCGAGGGCCGCCAGCACCCCTCCGATGATATCATCGATGTAGGTGTAGTCGCGTTGGAAGGAGCCGTCCCCATGGACCGGGAGCGGTTTTCCCTCCTCGATCAGGCGGACGAACTTATGGATCGCCATCTCCGGCCTCTGGCGCGGGCCGTAGACCGTAAAGAATCTCAGACAGGTCATCGGGATGCCGAAGAGATGATGATATGTATGACAGAGGAGCTCTCCCGCCCGCTTGGTCGCCGCATAGGGAGAGATCGGTGCGGCGGCTGGGTCGTCTTCAGAGAAAGGTGGACGGCTGCTGCTCCCGTATACCGACGAGGAGGAGGCGAAGACAAATTGCTCGACCCCCCATTCCCGCGCCGCCTCGAGGAGATTCAGCGTCCCGCCGATATTCACGTCGGCATAGAGGAGCGGATCGGCGACCGAAGGGCGAACCCCCGCCCGCGCCGCTCCGTGGAAGATCGTCTCAATCCGTTCGCTTGAGAATATTTTCGCCAGGGCCCCCCGATCGCGGATATCGGCCTCGATCAGGCGAAAGCCGGCCTGCTTGCGAGCGGCCCGAAGATTCCTTCGTTTCACCTCCGGATCGTAAAAGGGATCAAAGTTGTCGAGGGCGATCACCGTCTCCCCCCGCTGCAGCAGGGCTTCTACAAGGTGCGACCCGATGAACCCCGCCCCTCCGGTCACGAGGATCCGTCGCTCAGGCAGGGGCCGCCTCCCGTTCGCCCTTCCGCTTCAAATGGACAAAGATCTCGATATTTCCCTCCGGGCCGGTGATCGGTGAGGGCTCAATCCCGGCTGGGAAAAAGCCGAGCCGCTCCGCAGCCACGATCACCCCATCGACCGCCCCCCGCCTCGCCGTCTCACTCTTCACCACACCCTTTTTCCCGACCAGCCCCCTCCCGACCTCGAACTGCGGCTTGACCAGGGCAACCACCTCCCCGGCCGGGCCGAGGAGTTCGGCCACTCTCGGAAGGACCTTCGTCAGCGAGATGAAAGCGACGTCGATGACCGCCAGATCGACCGGGACCCCGATCTCTTTCGGATCCAGATACCGAATGTTTCTGCGGTCGAGGACAACCACGCGCGGATCGCGGCGTAACTTTTCCGACAACTGTCCATAGCCGACATCGACCGCAAAGAGCCGCGCCGCCCCCGCCTGAAGGAGGACATCGGTGAACCCTCCCGTGGAGGCCCCGACGTCGATGGCGCTCTTCCCCGCCGGATCGATGCCGAAGACCTTCAGGGCATGGGCAAGCTTAATCCCTCCCCGGGAAACGTACGCGGGCTTGGGCGCGACCGACAGTTGCGCCTCTTCGGGGACCGGGGTGCCGGGCTTGGTCACCACCGTCCCTTCGACGCGGACCGCGCCGAGCCGGATCAGCGCCTCGGCGCGCGAGCGGCTCTCGACGAGGCCGCGGCGGACGACGAGAAGGTCCAAGCGGCTCCGAGAAGGCCGGCTCACGACTCCCTCTCCACGACATACCGGGCGATCGCCCGGAGCGTCTCGGCTGAGGGGCCGAAGGGGGCCAGGCTGCCGAGCGCCTCCTCCTTGAGCACCGTCGCCTCCTTCTTGGCCCGATCCACCCCGACCGCTTCGGGATAAGTCCATCTCCTCTGCGCGGCGTCGCGACGCACCGGCTTCCCCATCGTCGCCGGATCTCCTTCGATGTCGAGGAGATCATCAACGATCTGGAATGCCAGGCCGATCCGCTCGCCGAAGGTCGAGAGGCGCTTCAGCCCGCTTCCCTCCGCGCCGGCGATCATCCCCCCCATCCGGACCGACGCGCGGATGAGCGCCGCCGTCTTTTTCAGATGAAGCGAGCGGACCTCCGCCTCGGCCGGAACGACATACAGATTCCGGCGGGCCGCATGCACATCGATCTGCTGCCCGCCGATCATCCCCCGGCTCCCCGCGGCCCCCGCAAGTTCCTCGGCGAGGCGTGCCGCCAGTTGCGGCCGGAGGCGATCCGCCTGGGCCGCGATTGATTCGAACGCCAATGTCAGCAGGGCGTCGCCGACGAGAATCGCCGTTGCCTCGTCGTATCTCCGATGGCAGGTCGGCCGCCCCCGCCTAAAATCGTCATCGTCCATCGCGGGAAGATCATCATGGACGAGCGAATAGGTATGGATCAGTTCAACCGCGGCCGCAACGGCAAAAAGCGGCGAGCGAACCCCGGGCTGCGTCGTTCGACCCGCGCGCTTTCGTCCCTCGATGCATTCGGCGGAGGCGATGAGAAGGATCGGGCGGAGCCTTTTCCCCCCGGCAAAGACCGAGTAGTGCATCGCCTCGTGGAGAACGGCGGGAGGAGCGCCGGGAGCCGGGAGAAGGAGTTGGAGGGCCTGGTTGATCTTTCGTTGCTGTCGATGGAGATAGGAGGGGAGAGCGCTCTTCCCCCCGTTCGGGCTCATTCCCCTTCGGTTCCGGTAAAGGGCCGTTCGCGCTTTTTTCCGTCCCGATCGGCGACAAGGATCTGGACCTTTCTCCCGGCCTCCTCGAGGATCGAAAGACAGGTCTTGGTGAGGCCGATCCCCTCCTCGAATTTGACGATCGACTCCTCGAGAGGAAGATCTCCCCTCTCAAGTTCTTTGACCACCTGCTCGAGCCGGGCAAGCGCCTCTTCGAACTTCATCGGTGGCCCAATCTATACGAAATCCGCGCAAACGGTCAAGGTTTTTCAGGGAGCGGAAATGGGCGCTCGACGCGCGCATGGAGGTCCCCCTTCTCCACCTTGATCAAGAGGGGATCACCGGGAGAAACTAAAGCTGGATCGCGCAGCACCGCCCCTTCTCTGAGGACGACGGCGTATCCGCGGGAGAGGACGGCAAGGGGGGAGAGAGAGTCGAGCCGCGCCGCAAGCGAGGTCGCGCGCTCGCGCCGAAGCGCCAGGGTCCGGATCAGCGCCGCGCCGGCACGCGCGATCAGGTCGTCGGCCCGGAGGGCCAGATCCTCGATCCTCCTACGAGGCGCCGAAAGGAGGCGGGCCTCCGCGCGCAGCGCCCCTTTTTTATCCTCCAGGCGCCGTCGGATCAGTTCCTCCAGCCTCGGGAGAGTCGCCGCAAGCCGCATCTTCAGGTCGATATGACGCGAGGCGACAAGTTCCGCCGCAGCGGTCGGCGTCGGGGCGCGATGATCCGCCGCAAAATCGGCGATCGTGTAGTCGGTCTCGTGCCCGACGGCGGAGATCACCGGGACCTTGCAGGCCGCGATCGCCCTGGCGCAGACCTCCTCATTGAAGGCCCAGAGGTCCTCCAGCGAACCGCCGCCGCGCGCGACAATGACAAGATCGAGATCCCGGCCGGAGGCGTCGTCGAGGGCGCGGGCGATCTGCTCGGCGGAGCCGGGCCCCTGGACCTGGACGGGAAAGATGATGAGGGTCAGCCCGATCAGGCCGCGATCGGGAGAGAGCATCTTCAACATGTCCTGCAGGACCGCACCCGACGGGGAGGTGACAATCCCGACCCTTCTCGGCAGAAGCGGGAGCGCCCTCTTCCTCGCGGGATCGAAAAGCCCCTCCTGCCGCAGCCGCTCTTTGAGCGCCTCGAAGGCCGCCTGCAGAGCGCCGACCCCGCGCGGCTCGATGTAGTCCACCAATAACTGGTACTCGCTGCGCGGCTCGTATGCGGAGAGGTGCGCCCGCAGGAGGACCGCGCCCCCCTCCTTCAGCGGGAATTTCAGAATCCGCGCGGTGCTCGCGAAGATCACCGCCCGGACCGAGGAGCGCGCGTCTTTCAGGGTGAAATAAAGATTGCCGGAGGGATGCGAGCGGAGATTGGAGATCTCCCCCTCCACCCAGAGATCGGAAAACTCCCGCTCGAGCGTCCCCTTGATCCGCTCGGAGAGCTCCCAGACGGTCAGGATCTTCATTGACCCTCGCGCAAGAAGATCCGCTCGATCGAGCGGGCGAGGCCGGTCCCCGGGGCGATATCAACGACGGCGCCGCAGAGTTGCGCCGGGCCTGCGGCCGTCTCGAAGCGGCGGGGCATCGCGGTGAGGAAGCGCTCGATCGCGCTCTCCTTTTTGATCCCGATCACCGAATCGTATGGGCCGGTCATCCCAAGGTCGGTCAGATAGGCGGTCCCGCCCGGGAGGATCCGCTCGTCCGCCGTCTGGACGTGCGTGTGGGTCCCGACGATCGCCGACACCTCGCCGTCGAGATACCAGCCAAGCGCCTGCTTCTCGCTCGTCGCCTCCCCGTGCAGATCGACCAGGATGATCGGGGTCTCGCTCCTCATCTTTTCGACCTCCTTGCGCCCGATCTGAAAGGGGCAGTCGACCGTCGGCATGAAGGTCCGGCAGATCAGGTGAAGGACACCGATCTTCATCCCCCGTCCCGGGAGCGAGAGGACGATCGAGCCGTTTCCGGGAACGGTCGATGGATAGTTCGCGGCCCGGAGGAGCCGCTGCTGCCGCGGGATATACTCCATGATCTCCTTTTTATCCCAGAGGTGGTTCCCGCCGGTGATCACGTCGATCCCGCAGGCGAAGAGATCCTCGGCGATCTTCGGGGTGATCCCGAATCCGGCGGCGGCGTTCTCTCCATTGGCCACGACGAAATCGATCCCGCGCTCGCGGATCAGCGTAGGGAGCATCTTGCGGACGATCTCCCGACCCGGCTCCCCGACGATATCCCCAATGAATAAGGCCCTCACGAGCGCTCCCCCTCGCCGGTCCCTTCCTGCATGAGCCGCCGGAAGCGCTGAAGCCGCTCGGCCATCAACCTCTCCTCCCCCTGGTCGCTCGGCCGATAGTAAACCCTTCCCACGGCTCCGTACTCCTGATCAACCCAGTGGCCGGGAAGATCGTGCGGATAGATGTATCCTTCGCCCCGTCCGAGGCGCTTCGCCCCCTGATAGTGTGCATCCTTCAGCGCGCCTGGGACCTCCCGGACCGGGGCGGATCTGATCTCCTCCTCGGCCTCGCAGAGCGCCATGTAGGCGGCGTTGCTCTTGGGAGCCATTGCAAGATAGATCGTTGCCTCGGCCAGCGGAATCTTCCCCTCCGGGAGACCGATCGCCTGGAGCGCCTGCAGGGCCGAAACCGCGAGCGGCAGCGCCCGAGGGTCGGCACATCCGATATCCTCCGCCGCCAGGATCATCAGCCGCCGCGCGATGTAGATCGGGTCCTCCCCGGCGTAGAGCATCTTGGCCAGCCAGTAGATCGCGGCGTCGGGGTCGGAGCCGCGGAGGCTTTTGATGAAGGCCGAGATCGTGTCGTAGTGCGGGTCGCCCGGATCGTAGATCACCGCCTTCTTCCCGATCGATTCTTCGGCAACATCGAGACCGATCTGAACGGACCCATCCGGCTGACAAGGGGTCGTCTTCACGGCGACCTCCAGGGCGTTGAGGGCCCGGCGGGCGTCCCCCTCCGACCGCTGGGCGATAAAGGCCTCGGCATCGGGCGCAAGCCGGACCTTCAATTTTCCAAAGCCGCGGTCAGGATCCAAGAGCGCGCGGCGGATCAGCGCGATCAGATGCTCCGGCGCAAGGGGCTTCATCTCAAGAAGCTGCGAGCGGGACGAGAGGGCCGGGATGATGGCGAAGAAAGGATTTTGCGTCGAGGTCCCGATGAAGGTCACGACCCCTTTCTCCACATCAGGGAGGAGCGCGGATTGCTGGGAGCGGTTGAACCGATGGATCTCATCGACCAGCAGAAGGCTCTTCCGGCCGCTCTTGCCCTCCTTCTCGGCCTCGGCGTGGACCTGACGGATATCGGCGACGCCGGCGGTGACGGCGTTGATCTCGCGGAACAGGGCGCGGCTCGTCGCGGCGATCAGACGGGCCAGGGCGCTCTTGCCGCATCCGGGAGGGCCGAAAAGGATCAGCGAGGAGACGCGATCGGCCTCGATCAGGCGGCGGAGAAGTTTCCCCGGCCCGAGAAGATGCTCCTGGCCGACGAATTCATCGAGCGTCCGCGGACGCATCCGCCAGGCGAGCGGCCTAGCCTCTCCCCGCTCCACTTCGTCCATTCTCATTCTCCAGATAAAAAAAGGGGGAACCGCAATGGCATCAGCCGGTCAATCGTTGGGACGGAACTCCTCGAAATGCTCGTCGATGCTCTCGATCAGATCGCGGGTCCGTTTGGCGATGTCCCGCTCTTTCTCCTTCCGCTCCCCCCGGGCGGCGAAGAGTTCATGGGTGATGTTGATCGCCGCCAGGAGTGCGGCCTTCGCCTCGGAAACGTTCCCGGCGGCCTGCGCGATCTGGCGCATCTTGGTATCGACGTAGCGGGCGAGCGCTCGAACGTATTCCGGATCGCCCCCTTTCAGTTGGTAGCGGCGGCCGAAGATCTCAACCTCGATCGGTCCGGCGTTCTCCCTTTGCAACTTCTCCTTCGACTTCATGCAACCTCTTCAGAATTTTCTTAAGGCGCGTGCCGAGCCGCCCCCGCTCCACCCTCCACTCCCGATGCTCGCGATGGATCACGGCAAGCCGCTGCTCCAGGCCCTCATTTTCGCCCTTCAACTTCTGGATGGCCCGGATCATCCCCTTGACCCTCCCCTCGAGGGCTCCCAGCGACGGATCGCTCACGCTGATCTCCTTTTGTGCGCGTATGCTAACGCACCTCCGGCGCGTTGACAACAAAAAAAATAGAACCGAGAATAGGCAAAATGAATCTCGCCTCCCTCACTGGGCAGCAGGCCGAGGCCCTGGTCGCCGACCTCGGCTGGCCCCGCTACCGCGCCGATCAGATCCTCGCCTGGGTCTACCAAAAGGGAGTCCGGTCGATCGATGAGATGACCGATCTCTCGAAAGCCGACCGGGCCCTCCTCGCCGAACGGGCCGAGATCGATTCCCCGAGGATCGCCCGCGAAGACACCGCCGCGGACGGGACGCGAAAATTGCTCCTTTCGCTCTCGGATGGAAAGACGATCGAGTCGGTCCTCATTCCAATGGATTCGGAATCGGGACGATACACCCTCTGCGCCTCGACCCAGGTCGGCTGCTCGCTCGACTGCCGTTTCTGCCTGACCGGCTCGATGCGGATGGAGCGCAACCTGAAAGCGGCGGAGATCGTCGGCCAGTATCTGGTCGCGCGCCGCGCTCTCCCCGGCGCCGCAGATGCCGCAACGGAAGAAGGGACCCGGATTAGAAACATCGTGATGATGGGGATGGGGGAACCGCTCGCGAATGTTCCGAATCTCGCCGCCGCCCTCGAGATCCTCTGCGATCCGCGCGCCTGCGGATTTTCTCCTCGGAGAATCACCGTCTCAACCGCCGGACTGGCGCCGGGGATCGAAAGGCTCGGCGCGCTGCCGCAGAAGGTGAACCTCGCGATCTCGCTGAACGCCGCGACCGACGAGGTCCGCGATGAGATCATGCCGATCAACCGAAAATATCCGATCGCCGAGTTGATCGCCGCCTCCCGCCGTTATCCGCTCCCGCCCCGCCGTCGGATCACCTTTGAATATGTCCTCCTCGCCGGGGTCAACGACGACGACGCAGACGCGCGGCGGCTCGTTTCGCTCCTCTCCGGGGTCCGATGCAAGGTCAATCTCCTCGCCTTCAATGAATTTCCCGGATCAGCCTATACCCGCCCTCCGGATTCGCGCGTCCGCGCCTTCCAGAAGATCCTCCTTGCCGCCGGGCTGACCGCTACCGTGCGCAAAAGCAGAGGCGGCGAGATCCTGGCCGCATGCGGACAGCTCGCCCGCTTCTCAGAGCCGGAGGCCATTCTCGCCGGGCTTCAAAACCGTTGATGATCCCCCCTCCTTTCTGATACGATCCGCTCCGATGCGTCTGATCCGCTCCGGCCTGATCCTGTGCTTCCTTCTAACCCCGTCGCTCTCCTTCGCGCTCGAGGTCCGCGAGCAGACGCTGGAGAACGGCCTGAAGGTCCTCCTTCTAGAAGAGCACAAGGCCCCGGTCGTGACCTTCCAGCTCTGGTATCAGGTGGGATCGCGAAATGAGGTCACCGGAAAAACCGGCCTCTCCCATCTCACCGAGCATATGATGTTCAAGGGGACCGCCAATCATGGGAAGGGGGAATTCTCCAGGATCGTGGCGAAGAACGGCGGCACCGAGAACGCCTTCACCGGAAACGACTACACGGCCTACTTTGAAAATCTCTCCTCCGATCGGATCGATCTCTCGCTCGAGTTGGAGGCCGACCGGATGCAGAATCTTCTGGTTGATTCGAAAGAGTTCGAACTTGAGCGGGAGGTGGTCAAGGAGGAGAGGCGGTCGCGGACCGACGACGACCCCTATTCCTTTCTGGTCGAGCAACTCTACGCCCTCGCGTTCGCCGTCCATCCCTACCGTAATCCGGTCATCGGCTGGATGACGGATCTCGAGCGGCTCGTCCGCGACGACGTCTTCGGCCACTACCGGCAATACTATGTCCCGAACAATGCGACGATCGTCGTGGTCGGAGATTTTTCGGCCGACGAACTTCTCCCCCGGATCGTCCGGGCCTTCGGAAAGATCCCGCGCGGCCCCGATCCGCCGAAGGTCGGGAGCATCGAGCCTCCGCAGCGGGGCGAGCGGCGGAGCATCGTGAAAAAGGAGGCGCAGCTCCCATTCGTCTTCGTCGGCTATCCGGTGCCGAACTATACGAGCCCCGACGTTTACCCCCTGACGGTCCTCGCAAATCTCCTCTCCGCCGGGAAGAGCTCCCGCCTCTATCGCGGGCTCGTCTACTTTAAGCAGATCGCGCTCGACGCCGGCGGCGAGTACGAGGGGCTCACGGCCGACCCGCAACTCTTCTATCTTTACGGAACGGCGCGGCCCGGAAAACGGCCCGACGAGATCGAACGGGCGCTCTACGAGGAGATCGAGCGGATCTCGAATGAGCCGGTCAGCGAAGAGGAACTCCAAAAGGCGAAGAACCAGGTAGAAGCCGGGTTCATTCTCGGACAGGACTCCAACTTCTTCATGGCGATGGAACTCGGGATGGCCCAGACCGTCGGCGCGGGATGGCGCTATGTGGCCGACTTTGTCCCGAACATCCGAAAGGTGACGACCGAAGACATTCTCCGCGTCGCCCGGACCTACCTGATCGAGGACCGCCGCAACGTCGGGACGCTCATTCCGATCCGCTCCCAGCCCGCGGCCGAGAAGGCCGAGACGCCGGACGGCTCAGCGGCGCATCCGAGCGCCAAGTGAGAACCCGCATTCTCGCAGCAATCTTCCTCTTCGTTTTTGTCCGGAGCGCGGCCGCCGCCGAACTCAAACCGGTCCGGAAGGTCTTGGGCAACGGGATCGTCCTTCTCACCCTCGAACGCCCAACCCTCCCGATCGTCAGCGTGAACCTCCTCGTCAAGGCGGGATCGATCCTCGACCCGGAGGAGAAGGCGGGGCTCGCCAATCTCACCTCCTCTCTGCTGGATGAGGGGACAAAGAAGCGGAGCGCGACCGCCATCGCCGACGCGGTCGATTTCATCGGCGCGCGGCTCTCCGCCTCGGCCGACGAGGACTACGCCACTATTTCACTGAAGATCCTGAAAAAAGATCTCGCCATCGGAATGGATCTTTTGGCCGACATCGCGCAGAACCCAGCCTTCGACGAAAAAGAGGTGGAGCGGGTCAAGAAGAACGTGATCGGCGAGATCGTATCCGAAAAAGATGAGCCGACGATCGTCGCGCAGCGAGCGTTTGACAATCTTGTGTTTGGCCGGCATCCCTATCACCGGTCGGTCCGCGGGCTTGAGGAGAGCGTGCCGAAAATCACGCGGAACGACCTGGCCAAGTTTCACGAGACCTACTATCGGCCGAACAACGCGACCATCTCAATCGTCGGAGCCCTCACCCCCGCCGAGGCCGAGGAGGCGGTCAAAAAGTTCCTCGGAGGGTGGAAGAAAGGGGAGATTCGCTTCCCGGCGATCCCCCCCCCGCCCCGCCTGCAGAAGAAAAAGGTCGAACTGATCGACAAAGATCTGACGCAGGCGAGCGTGTTGCTCGGACATGTCGGGATCGATCGGAAGAATCCGGACTACTATACCGTGACCATCATGAACTACATCCTCGGCGGCGGGGGATTCTCCTCGAGGATGATGAGTGAGATCCGGGACAACCGGGGGCTCGTCTATTCGATCTACTCGCGCTACGCCGCCAACCTCTATCCGGGCGCGTTCGCCGTCTCGCTGCAGACGAAGAACGCCTCGGCCAAAGAGGCGATCCAGGGGGTCCTGGCGCAGATCGCGGCGATGCGGGAATCGGAGCCGACCGACTCGGAACTGGCCGAGGCGAAGTCCTACCTGATCGGAAGTTTCCCGCTGCGGATCGACACCACGACCAAGATCGCCAATCTCCTCTCCGTGATCGAGTTCTACGGCCTCGGCCTCGATTACGTGGAGAAGTACCCGACCTACATTCAGAAGGTCTCGAAAAAGGACGTGCGGAAGGTGGCGCGGAAGTATCTCGACCCGCAACGGTACGCCCTCGTGGTGGTGGCGAACCAGAGCCAGGCGAAGATCGATACGGCGGGGATCTCCGGCGGATCCGCGGACGAGGAGCCGTGAGCGAAGCGGCGGAATACGGGCGGCTCACCTCGGTGATCCGGGAGATGGGATCGGTCCTGGTCGCCTTCTCGGGCGGGATCGACAGCGCGCTGGTGCTCAAGGCCGCGCGCGACACCCTGGGAGATCGTGCAGCCGCCGCGACATCGCTCTCACCGACCGTCCCCGCCTCGCAGATTTCCGAGGCCAGGGAGTTCGCCGCTGCGATCGGCGCCCGGCACCTCTTCGTCGAGTCGGATGAACTTTCGATTCCGGGATACGCGGAGAATGATCGGAACCGCTGCTTTCTCTGCAAGGACGACCTCTACGGAAAACTTTCCGATCTGGCCGCCTCCGAGTCGTTCTCATTCATCGCGGATGGGACCCATCTGGACGATCTCGGGGATACCCGGCCCGGCATCACGGCAGCCCGGCGCTGGAAGGTCCGCAGCCCGCTGGTTGAAGCGCGGTTCACGAAGAAGATGATCCGGGAGGAGGCGCGCGGCCTCGGCCTTTCGGTCTGGGACAAGCCGGCGTCGGCCTGCCTCTCGTCGCGCTTTCCGTATGGATCGAGGATCACGTTGATGGGACTCTCACAGGTCGAGAAGGCGGAGGAGGCCCTGCGCGCTCTTGGATTCCGCGAATTTCGCGTCCGCCACCACGATCAGATCGCCCGGATCGAGGTCGCTCCAGCCGAGATCCACCGGCTCCTGGATGAATCGCTCCGGCACGAGGTGATCTCGCGGATCAAAGAGGCGGGCTTCACCTTCGTGACGCTCGACCTCGAAGGGTATCGGCGGGGGAACCTGAACGTTTAACGTTCTCCCCCTTTTCATTCTTCTTCAGATCGGAGAGGGGATCTTTGAGGCGGCCGCCTTCACCCAAGAGATCACGATCCTCTCCCCGCGCGAGCCCCAGGTCTCCCAGACGGTGGAAATCGCGCGCTCCGGCCTCGTTGTCCGGATCCAGTACCAGCCGTCGGAGTACTGGCTCTACGACTTTGCCCATCGGAAAAGTTATCGCATCCTCCCTTCCGAGCGGCTCTATTTTGAGAACGAGATAAACGCGCAATTAGTCAAGAGAGCGGAGCGGGAGCGGTGGGCGCCGGGAATATCGGCGCACCTTAGGATCCCGCTGGGGACCGCCATGATCGGCGAGGTCTCCTACTCGCTTCTTCTCCTTAAGAACGGGAGCGAGCATCTGATGGTCTGGGAGGCTCCCGGGTCTTCCCTCCCACGACGAGTCGTCTTCAACGACCACAGTTTCCATACGTTCATCATTGAATACCAGCCGGCGGTCGCGTCGAATCTCGGACCTTTAGATTTTGCTCCGCCGCCCGATTTTTTGAGCGTCACCCCATTTTGATGGCATAATCGCCCCATGCTTCGCGTCCGCTTCGCCCCCTCCCCGACCGGCCATCTCCATATCGGCGGGGTCCGCACCGCTCTGTTTAATTTCCTGTTCGCGCGCCATCATGGCGGGACTTTTATTTTGAGAATCGAGGACACCGACCGCTCCCGCTCGACCGAGGAGTCGATCGCGCAGATCCTCGACGGCCTCACCTGGCTTCAACTGAAATGGGACGAGGGGCCGTATCGCCAGACCGAGCGGCTCGAACTTTATCGAGAGCATGTCGCCCGGCTCGTCGCTGCGGGGAAGGCCTATCGCTGCTACTGCACCGCCGAGGAGCTCGAGGCTCGGCGGAAGGGGGCGCAGGCTGCGGGGGCAATCCCGAAATATGACCGGCGCTGCCGCGATCTCTCCTCGCCCCAGAGGGCCGCGCGCGAGCGTGAGGGGCGCAAACCCGCGATCCGCTTTGCCGCGCCGATCGCCGGCGAGACGGCGGTGGATGATCTTCTGCACGGCCGGGTCGTCTTCCCGAATGAGAACCTGGATGATCTGATCATCCTCCGTTCGGACGAGACCCCGACCTACAACCTCTGCGTCGTGGTGGACGATGTGACGATGAGGATCACCCATGTCATCCGGGGGGACGACCACCTGAACAACACCCCGCGGCAGTTGCTTCTGTACGAGGCGTTCAGCTATCCGCCGCCGAAGTTCGCGCATCTCCCGATGATCCTCGGAGCGGACAAGGCCCGCCTCTCAAAGCGGCACGGCGCGACTTCGATCACCGAGTATCGGGATCAGGGGTATCTCCCCGAGGCGCTCAATAATTATTTAGCGCGGCTCGGATGGTCGCACGGCGATCAGGAGATCTTCTCGATGGAGGAGATGATCGAGAAGTTTGATCTGGCCGACGTCGGGAAATCGGCGGCCGTTTTCAATCCGGAGAAACTCCTCTGGCTCAACGGCCAGTATATCCATCGGGCCGGGCCTGCGCGGCTGGCCGAACTGGTCCGGCCGTTTCTTCCGCCCGGCGCGCCGATCTCGGACGATTGGCTTTCGCGGATCGTCGTGCCGCTGCGGGAGCGCTCGCGCACGCTCGTGGAGCTTGCGGGGTCGATGGGATATTTTCTCTCTCCCGACTACCCGATCGATCCGAAGGCAGAGGAGAAATTTCTAACCGCGCAGACGCGCCCGCGGCTTGCGCGACTGGCGGATCGGCTCGCGCGAATCGAGCGGTGGGAGATCTCCGAGATCGAAAAGGCGTTCAGCGAGCTGCTCGCCGTCGAGGGGCTCAAACTTTCGGATCTCGCCCAGCCGGTCCGAGTGGCGCTCACCGGCCGAACCGTCTCCCCCGGGATCTACGAGGTGGTGGAATTGCTCGGCAAAGAGGAGACGCTGCGGAGGCTCTCGCGTTTCACGCGCTGATTTCGCGTTGACTTAGCGCTTCGGATCGGCTAATTTCCGAGCGACTGGGGGATCGTCCAACGGCAGGACTGCAGACTCTGGATCTGCCTATCCAGGTTCGAATCCTGGTCCCCCAGCCATCCTGACGAGATCCGAATCTATTTCCAATCCGAATACGCCTGACGCCTGGCCTCCGTCACTCTCCGCCTTCGGCGGATTGCATCGGCTCTCAGGGTCTCTGTCCTCGGCTTCATCCGCCTCCGGCGGATTCCGTGTCCTGCGGGCAGAGCCCCCGGTGAGCCGCAAGGCTCGTGCCCTCGGCACCGTGTTGCGCTGTTCCTCTCTTGCCAGGGGCCGCCGCCTCTAAGGACAAAGACATCACTCATTCATACTGATAAAATCGCCCCGCATAGCACGCTCACTCACGCATGATCAACTTCGGGAGACTGCCTTCGGCAGACTCCCTCCGTTGGCTCAATCACTAAGGTGTCGCATCGTCGCGTCGTTCCTTTACCTCGAATCGAATCCGCCTTCGGCGGAGAGAGGAACATTCGATTTTCGGTACAAGCGCCACCATGCGAGTTTTCAAGACACCTGAACTGGAAATAAAAAGGGGCCGTGAGCCGGCCCTTTTTATTTTGTGCTCTCCCCCAAGATGATTTGCACACGGTGGGTTTCTCCGTCGTCAATCAGGGGGATCGCGGCCGGATCGACCGGCTTGCCGTCCAGCTTGGCGTCCGAGATGCCCCGGCATCGCCGCTTGGGGTTGTGGACGTTGATGTCGTAGCGCGTGCGACCCACGCGCCAGATGATCGAATAGCCGGGCCACACCGCGGGGATGCAGGGGGCGAGCTCGAAATGTGTTCCGTGACGCCGCAGGCCCAGGATGCTCTCCAGGCCGGCGCGATACATCCACCCCGCCGACCCCGTGTGCCAGGTCCAGCCGCCCCGGCCGGCGTGAGCCGGGTGCGCGTAGACGTCGGCAGCGACCGCGTAGGGTTCGGTTTTATAACGACCGACGTCAGCGGGGGTCCGCGTGTGGTTGATGGGGTTGAGCAGGTGGAGGAGCTCCATCGCCTCGTCCCCGCTCCCCAATTGGGCCATGGCCATCACCGTCCAGATCGCGGCGTGGGTGTACTGGCCTCCGTTTTCCCGCACCCCAGGCGGATAGCCCTTCACGTAGCCGGGGTCTTGAGCCGATTGGTCGAATGGAGGGGCAAAGAGCAGAATTGCGCGAGAGCCCCGCTGCACGAGATGCGAGCGGACCGCGTCCATGGCGCGATTCGCCCGTTGGACGGACGCGGCCCTGGACAAGACGGCCCACGACTGCGCGATCGAATCGATCTTACACTCGTCGTTCTGAGCCGAGCCCAGCGGCGTTCCGTCGTCGAAGTACCCCCGGCGGTACCAGTCCCCGTCCCACGCCAACTCGAGCACGCCCCCGAGGCGGCCGGCCTCGTTCCGGTACTTGACGGCTCGCGCGCGCTCCCCTCGGCGCTCGCACACGCGCGCAAAGGACTCCAACACGGTATACAGAAACCATCCCACCCACACGCTCTCCCCCCGTCCCGCAGAGCCGACGCGATTCATTCCGTCGTTCCAATCCCCGCTCCCGATCAGGGGGAGACCATGGGCGCCGATCGTGAGGCCCCGGTCGATCGCGCGCACGCAGTGCTCGAACACCGATCCCGACTCGG
>CAZSHZ010000054.1:0-14315 GCA_964606955.1 uncultured Nitrospirota bacterium | reverse complement strand
ATCGCTGTCTCCGCTTAATAGGATCACATTTGTAATTCTGCCTTTACCGGCCAATAAAGCCATATCAACACCTAACATGCAGTCAACGCGCTTCTGAACAAAAATACGCTCGCCATTCCTGTCGGTTCCACGAAGCGCAAGTCGGCCAAGCCTAACCTCAAATCGAGGAATATAAGTAAGAGCAGTAGTGAAGCGATGCATCGAGGCATATCTTTGTCTCTCGTCATCCGTTGGAGGGTTGCCTTGATAGGGCATACAGTGATAATAATAAGCTCGTAAAAGTTCATCTGTGGCAATCATTTCTTTAACTAATTTTCCATAATCTATTCTTTGATTCGTATGATCGTGATACATAATTTTATCCAGATAACCACCATCTATAAATGCGGCTGCGGTTCCCATGATTTGGTGTCCTCCCTAAGATGATGTTTAAAAAAAAGGGGCCACCTCAAGAGAAGCAGCCCCTTTATATCTCTCTCCCCGTGTCATAAGAAACGAGGAGGTTCATTTCTAAATTTAGTGTATCATACATATAACATTTGCATTTAACTTGTCAAGTGTTATTTTTCACCCCATCTTGTTATGGCAGCTTTCCTTGCGATTTCCTTGCGTTTTTTGGCTGAAAGAGCTTTTGCTCTGGCATGACCGCCCTTGCTTGCTCCGAGCTTTCCAAGGGCAATGGCGGCTGGATTTTTTGGCTTTTCTTTGGTTGGCTTCTGTGAGGTTATTTCAGATCGAGTTGCGGCCTCGACTACCTCAAGGGCAATCTGGCTAAAATCCTTCTTCTTGCTTTCGCGGGTAGGCATAGGCTAAATATGCCATAGTCTTGATCCCGATGCAAGAGGAATCTATGACCAGCCGATTCAAACTTGACCAGTACCAGTCTAGGCCTGACGCTGGACTCCATCCTTTCCGACAGGATATTCTAAAGAGCGATGCAGGGAGACGCGTGAGAGGACGGGATCGCACGAGGGGAAAGCCGCGCTCCACCTTCCAGTCGGTCATCGCCAAGTTGAACGACTTCTGGGCGTCGCAGGGGTGTTTGATTGTCCAGCCTTACGACGTCGAGGTGGGGGCGGGGACCTTTCACCCGGCTACTTTCTTGCGCGCGCTGGGGCCGCGGCCCTGGGCCGCCGCCTATGTCCAGCCCTCGCGCCGCCCGACCGACGGCCGCTACGGCGAAAATCCGAACCGGCTTCAGCACTATTATCAATATCAGGTGATCATCAAGCCGCCGCCTGCCGATATCCAGCAGATCTATCTGAAAAGCCTTTCGCGGCTCGGCTTGAAACTGGCCGAGCATGACATCCGCTTTGTCCATGACGATTGGGAGTCTCCGACCCTCGGCGCCTGGGGGCTCGGCTGGGAGGTGCGTCTCGACGGGATGGAGATCACGCAGTTCACCTACTTTCAGGAGATCGGCGGCATTCCGCTCGATCCGATCTCGGTGGAGTTGACCTACGGTTTGGAGCGGATCGCGATGTACCTGCAAGAGGTCGAATCGGTCTTCGATCTCAAGTGGAACGAGACGACCCGCTACGGCGAGGTCCATAAACAGGACGAGGTCCAATTCTCCCGCTACAACTTTGATGCGGCCAATGTCCAGCGGCTCAAGGCCGTTTTCGATCTCCATCGGGAGGAGTGCCGCGCGCTGATCGAGGTGGGCCTGATCCTCCCGGCCTACGACCACTGCATCAAATGTTCGCACATCTTTAATCTTCTCGACGCCCGCGGGGCCGTTTCGGTGGCCGAGCGGGCCTCATTCATCGGAGTCATGCGGGGTCTGGCCAAGAGGGTCGCCGAAGGATATCTGGGCGCCCCGGCCCCCTCTTCCGCCGTTTCTTGACAGCGCGCCGGGGCGCTTGTTACCGTTGACTCCTTTCTGCCGTGAAAAAACGACTTCTCCTTGAGATCGGCGTGGAAGAGGTGCCTGCAAAACTCCTCCCTCAGGTCAGATCGCAACTTTTGGAAAACGGCCGCCGCCTCCTGAAGGAGCGGGGGATCGCTCCGGACGAGATCAAGGCCCTCGGGACGCCGAGACGGCTGGTCCTTTGGGCCTCGGGGCTCCCCGCGGCAAGCCCGACCGCCTCGACCGAGATCCTCGGGCCTCCCGCGAAGGCCGCGTTTGATTCGGAGGGACGCCCGACCGCCGCCGCTGTCGGCTTCGCCCGTTCTCAAGGGATTCCCGTGGAGGCGCTGGTCCGTAAGAAGAGCGAGAGGGGGGAGTACGCCGCGCTGATCAGACAGGAAAAAGGGGAGCCGACCGAGCGAATTCTGCGGAGGCTCCTCCCTGATCTGATCTCCTCCCTCTCGTTTCCCAAGGCGATGCGGTGGGAAGGGAAGGTCTCGTTCGTCCGCCCGATCCGCTGGATCGCCGCGCTCTTGGACGGGAAGGTTGTCCCGTTCGAGTTCGGCCAGGTTCGCTCCGGAAATAAATCGTACGGGCATCGGATCGTCTCGAGCCGTCCTTTCCAGATCTCCGCCGATCTGAAGAGATACTCCGACGTGCTGCTGCGGCGGCGGGTGATCGTTGATCCCCAGGAGCGGCGAAAAGAGATTGAGAGGATGGTCCGGCAAGAGGCCGAACGGCTCGGGGGTAACGCACAGATCAGCGAGGCGCTCCTTGCCCAGAGCGTTGATCTCGTAGAGTATCCCTGCGTTATCTCGGGGGGCTTCGACGAGAAGTTTCTCTCCCTTCCTTCCGAGGTCTTAAGCGACGTGATGAACCAGCAGGGATATTTCGTCGTCCGCGAGAGGAAAGGGGACGGGCTCCTCCCGTTTTTTATCGCCGCCGCAAACAACGCGCCGAAAAGCCGCTCGAAGATGATTGCGGGAAACGAGCGGGTCCTGCGGGCGCGGCTGGTGGACGCCGAGTTCTACTTCACCAAAGACCGGGGGCTCCGGTTGGCGGAGCGGATCGAGGCGCTTGCCGAGATCACCTTTCTCGCCGGCCTCGGGACGATCCGGGACAAGGCAAAACGGATGGCGGATCTCGCCGACTGGTTGTCGCGCGAGACAGGCCGGCCCCAGATCGGCGCGGAGGCGAGGAGGGGGGCGCTTCTCGCCAAGGCGGATCTGACCACCGGGATGGTTCGGGAATTTCCCGATCTTCAGGGGGCGATCGGGTCTGAGTACGCGCGCCGGGACGGTGAGCCCGAGCTGGTTGCCCGCGCGATCTTCGAGCACTATCTCCCCAGGTATGCCGGCGATCGGCTTCCGACCACGCACCACGGCCGGATCGTCTCGATCGCAGACAAAATCGATACGATCACCGCCTGCTTCTCGCTCGGCTTGATCCCCAGCGGCTCTGAGGACCCCTACGCCCTCCGCCGGCAGGGGTTGGGAATCATCCAGATCTTCTGCGATGCCGGATGGGAGATCTCTCTACGCGCGACGGCGGCTCAGGCGGCGAGCCTCGTTCCGACGAGATCGCCGGAAAAGGTCGTCTCGGAGGTGCTGGCGTTTCTCCGCCAGCGGATGGCCTCCTTTCTTTCAACAGAGGGAATCCGTTATGATATGGCGGAGGCGGTGCTGGCAGGGGGGTTCGACCGGCCGTACCAGGTTCTTTTAAAGGCTCGCGCGCTGGCGGCGCTGATTCGGGATCCCGTTTTTTCAGAGGCGATGGTCGCCTTCAAGAGGGCGATTCGGATCATCCCGAAGGATTTTCCGGCTGAGCGGAGGCCCTCCGGGGTTACGCACCCCGCCGAGCGAGATCTCTTTGACACGGTCGAGCGGCTGGAGGCGGAAACGGCGCCGCTCTTTGCGCGAAATGATTTTGAGGCTGCGCTGCGTAAGATGAACGAGTTGAAACCGCCGATCGACCGTTTCTTCGATGCGGTGCTCGTGATGGATCCGGACCCCGATCTGCGGAACAACCGCCTTGCCCTTTTAGCCGGCGTTCGAAGGCTGTTCGACAGATTCGGGGATCTCTCGAAGATCGTCGCTTCCGGAACGGAGGAGGGATGAGAACCTTTATCGCCGCGCTTCTGATCTTTATCTGGGCCGGAGGGGCGGAGGCCCAGCCCGGATCAAGCTTCGCCCCCTCTGCTCCGGACTTCATCAACGGGAACGTCGTTTACAAAGGGAATGAAAAGGGTTCGGTCATCGTGGAGGCCTTTCTTAATCCGGACTTCCAGAGGCGTCCTGTTGCGAGCGCCAGGCTCGACGCTCCGGGGTCCTTCACGATCAAGGTCAAGGCGGGTGTCTACTACCTGCGGGCATTCATCGACCGGAACGGCAACGGGAAACCCGACCCGGACGAGCCGGTCGGGGAGGGGAACGCCAACGGGGTTATCCTCACCCCCCTCGGTGCGCGCGCGCGCGTGGATATTGAGCTGATGGAGGCGAAGCGATGAAGAGATGGGTCTATTTCTTCGGCGGCGGGAAGGCCGACGGTCACGGAGAGAGGAAAGACCTGTTAGGTGGCAAGGGGGCCGGATTGGCGGAGATGACAAACCTCGGAATCCCGGTTCCGCCCGGCTTCACGATTACCACGGCGGCCTGCGTCGAGTACTTCAAGAAAAATAATAAGTATCCGGAAGGGCTCTGGGATCAGATCGCGAAAGGCCTCTCGCGCGTCGAGCAGTTGATGGGGGCGAAATTCGGCGACCCGAAGAATCCGCTCCTCGTCGCGGTCCGCTCCGGCGCCCGCGCCTCCATGCCGGGGATGATGGACACGGTGCTGAACGTCGGCCTCAATGAGGAGACGGTTCGTGGTTTGAGCGCGAAGAGCGGAAATGAGCGCTTCGTCTACGATGCCTATCGCAGATTTATTTCGATGTTCGGAAGCATCGTCATGGGGATTGAGCGGGAGAAGTTCGACCACGCGCTTGAGGCGAAGAAACGGGAGCGCCACGCCCGGCAGGACACCGATCTCTCCGCGGCCGACCTGAAGAGGTTGGTGGTGGAGTTCAAACAGATCGTAAAGAAGGAGAGCGGGCGCGACTTTCTCTCTGATCCGATGGAGCAGTTGAAATTGGCGATCAACGCCGTCTTTGGCTCCTGGTTCGGAAAGCGTGCGGCCATATATCGGCGCCTTCACGGGATCCCCGACGATTGGGGGACTGCGGTAAACGTGGTGGCGATGGTCTTCGGCAATCTGGGGGAAGGCTCCGGAACCGGGGTCGCCTTTACCCGTGACCCGGGCACTGGGGAGCGCCGATTCTTCGGCGAATTCCTCTTCAACGCTCAGGGGGAAGATGTGGTCGCCGGAATCAGGACCCCCCTCCCGATCGAGGCGCTGGCCAAGCGGTTCCCGAAGGCGTACGAGGATCTGATCCGGGTCTACAAGAAACTGGAGCGCCGCTATCGGGACATGCTCGACATCGAGTTCACGGTCCAGGAAGGGAAGCTCTATATGCTTCAGACCCGGGTCGGGAAGCGGACCGCCGCCGCAGCGGTGAAGATCGCGGCCGACATGGTCAAGGAGAAGATGATCTCGAAAGAGGAGGCGATCCTGCGGGTCGATCCGGCGCAGCTCGATCAGCTCCTCCACCCGACGGTCGATCCGAAGGCCCCTGCGAAAGTGATCGCAAAAGGGCTTGCCGCCTCGCCCGGGGCCGCGATTGGGAAAGTCGTCTTCTCTGCGGAGGAGGCGGAGGAGGGGGCAAAAGAGGGGGGAAAGGTGATCCTGGTCCGGCCGGAGACCTCACCGGAGGACATCGGCGGGATGCACGCGGCGCAGGGAATCCTGACGGCGCGGGGGGGTCTCACAAGTCACGCCGCCGTCGTAGCGCGGGGGATGGGGAAGCCGTGCGTCGCGGGGGCGGGCGAACTGAACATTGACGAGGCGCGCGGGATATTTTCGGTTGGCGGCACGACGGTCAAACGCGGCGAGTTCATCACGCTCAACGGGACGACCGGCGAGGTGCTTCTTGGAGAGGTCCCGCTGGTGGAGCCGAAGCTCTCCGGAGAGTTCAAGACGCTGATGGGTTGGGCCGATCGTGTCCGGCGGTTGAAGGTCCGGGCGAACGCCGACACGCCTCGCGACGCCGCCGTGGCGCGGGAGTTCGGGGCGGAGGGGATCGGCCTCTGCCGGACCGAGCATATGTTTTTCGAAGGGGATCGGATCCGAACCGTCCGCGAGATGATCCTCGCTGACACGACCGACGAGAGGAAGAAGGCCCTGGCGAAACTCCTTCCGATGCAGAAGGGGGATTTCATCGGGATCTTCCGCGCAATGTCCGGGCTGCCGGTGACGATCCGTCTCCTCGATCCTCCGCTGCATGAGTTCCTCCCGCATACGATGGAAGAGATCGAGGAGATCGCGAGGGACATGGGGGTTCCGGCCGACGCGCTTGCGGCAAAAAACCGTTCGCTTCAGGAGTTCAACCCGATGCTGGGGCATCGCGGCTGCCGCTTGGCGATCAGTTATCCCGAGATTTATGAGATGCAGGTGCAGGCGATCTTTGAGGCGGCCTGCGAGCTGGCCGCCGAAGGGTTGAAGATCTATCCGGAGGTCATGATCCCGCTCGTGGCGATCCCCCGGGAATTTGCGGTGATGAAAGAACTGCTGGTCCGGATCGCGGATGAAACGATGCGGCGCTGCGCAAGAAGGATCCGCTACAGCATCGGGACGATGATCGAACTCCCCCGCGCCGCGCTCGTCGCGGACGAGATCGCGAAGGAGGCGGAATTCTTCTCCTTCGGGACCAACGACCTGACCCAGACGGCATACGGCCTCTCGCGTGACGACTCCGGCCGCTTCCTCCCCGCGTACCTTGGCAAGGGGATCTTCACGGCCGATCCCTTTGTCGCGCTCGATCAGGTGGGGGTCGGCGAGTTGATGAAGATTGCGGTGGAGCGGGGGAGGAAGAGCCGAAAGGAGATCAAACTGGGGATCTGCGGCGAGCATGGAGGGGAGCCCTCCTCGGTCGAGTTCTGCCATCGGATCGGTCTTCATTATGTCTCCTGCTCTCCGTATCGCGTTCCCATTGCGCGTCTTGCCGCCGCGCAGGCGGTGCTTAAGGAGAAGCGCGGAGCTAAAGGGCTACACGCGACCGTCTGACCCGTTCCGATTCTCCCGGCCATGCCTGACGACATTTCCTACATGCGGATCGTCCTTCGCCTTGCAGCCCGCGGCCGGGGAAAGGTCGCGCCGAATCCGATGGTCGGCGCGATTCTCGTCAAAGAGAGCCGGATCATCGCCTCAGGCTATCACCGAAAGCGCGGGAGGGACCATGCGGAGGCCGTGGCCATCAGATCGGCCGGCCCGGCGGCGCGCGGGGCGACCCTCTATACGAATCTGGAACCATGCTGTCATCTGGAAAAACTGACCCCCCCTTGCGTTGAGACGATCGTCTCGGCGGGTATCGCGAAAGTCGTCGCGGCGATGCCCGACCCGAACCCGTTAGTGCAGGGCTGCGGTTTTCAGGCGCTGGAAAAGGGCGGGGTCAAAGTGGAGATCGGGATGCTTCGGAAAGAGGCCGAACGGCTCAACGAGGTCTTTACCAGGTATATCACCTCCCGGCGGCCGTTTGTTCTTCTCAAAATCGCCGTGACGCTCGACGGGAAGATCGCTTCGGGGAGCGGGGAGTCGCGCTGGATCACCGGTGAGCGCGCCCGCGAGGTCGTCCATCGGATTCGACGGGAGTGCATGGCGGTGCTGGTTGGGATCGGGACGGTTCTGGCGGACGATCCCCTTTTGACCTCTCGGGTCGGTCGGAATTCGCGGGAGGAGAGCGATCCGATCCGGGTGGTCGTCGATTCGCGCTTGCGGATCCCCCTCGGCGCGCGCGTGCTGACCCCCGCCGGCGATCCGCGGCGATCGCCGATCGTCGCGACGACCGGCCGCGCCTCGCGCAAGAAGGCCGAACTGTTGCGATCGCGCGGGGTCCGGGTCTGGTCCTTTCCGGACCGTCATGGGCGGATACGGTTGTCTTCTTTAATGGCGCGCCTCGGCGCGGAGGAGATCGCTTCGGTTCTCATCGAGGGGGGGGCCGAGATCGGCGGTGCCGCGCTTGACGAGGGGATCGTGGACAAGGTGATCTTCTTTATCGCACCAAAAATTCTGGGGCCGCGGGGAAAGGGAGCGATCGGCGGAACGCGGGGGGAACGGCTCTCCGAGGCGCTTTTGCTCCGAGAGGTCAGCACCCGCAAGGTAGGAGATGACCTGATGGTCGAGGGATACCTCAAGTGATCCCGTTCTTGCTGGCGTTTCTCGCAGTCGCGCAGCCCCTTCCTCCGTCGTTGGGGGAGAAGATCGCACTTTATCTCGCCTCGGAGGACTCTGCCCAGTCCGAGGCTCTCCTAAATGAGATCGAACGGGAGGCCCCGGTGCTCTCCGAGGTCGAGAGGCTGCTGAAAGCGGGGAAGACCTTTCTCCCGCAGCCGACCGGATCGAGACCCTCCCAGAAACTGACGTTGGCCGGGGAAGCGGGCTCCTTCGGCCTTTACGTTCCCAAAGAATATCGGCCCGACCGCGCCTGGTCTCTGATTATCTGCCTGCATGGTGCGGGATTCGACGGAGACACCTACCTCGAGCGCTGGCAGGCCCGCCTGAACGAGGAATATCTCCTTGCCTGTCCTTCCGAGCCTCGGGCCGCTTGGTGGACGGCGCGCGGCGAGCATCTTGTGATGGCCGTTTTGAGGGAGATGGAGGGGCGGTTCAACCTCGACCCGGACAGGATCTTCCTGACCGGAATGTCCAACGGCGGGATCGGAACCTTGATCATCGGAATCTTTCAGGCCGATCGGTTCGCCGCGCTCTCTCCGATGGCCGCCGCGCTTCCGGAAGAGATCTTCCCATTCTTGGACGGACTGAAGCAGACACCGTCGTATATCATCCATGGGAGCAAGGATCAGGTGATGCCGGTGGAGCAGTCCGAGCGGATCGTCGAGCAGATGAAGAAGGCCGGAGTTCCGGTCGTCTTCAGGCGCCATGACCGCGAGCATCCCGTTGCGGGAGGGCATTACTTCCCGAGGGAGGAGCTTCCGGCGCTGCTGGAGTGGTTCGGCAAGCAGAGGCGGCAGCCCTATCCGAAGGAGATCGTATCGGTCCGGGATGCGGATCACCTCTCCCCATTTTTCTGGATTGCGATTGAGGAGGCGGGACGCCTGAGGGATGGGTTCGCGCGGATCGCGGCGCGGATCACGGGAAACCGGATCGAAGTAAAGAGCGATCGGGTGGGGCGGTTTATCCTCTTCCTCAATCGGTCCCTGGTCGATCTTTCGCGTCCCGTGAGAGTCGAGGTCAACGGCGTCAAACGCTTCGAGGGAATCGTTCCGGAGAGCGTCCGGACGATGCTCGTGGAGGCGAAGAGACGAAGGGACCGTGGGATGCTTTTTTCGGCGCGTCTCCCGATCGAGGTGGCGCCGTGAAGCGGTTCTGGATCCTCGAACAGCCGCAAAGCGCCTCCGAGTTCCGGGTGAAGCAGGGATTCAGTTGGCCCGCCCTGTCTCTGGGCGTCTTCTGGTTTTTTGGGAAAGGCCTCTACGGCCGCTTCCTCTTCTGGAGCGCGGCGTTCCTGGTCACCTTTGGGATGTCCTGGTTCGTCGCCCCCTTCTATGCCAATGAAGAGTTGGTGCACGCTCTGCTCCGGAGGGGGTACCGCATCCGCGAGGGTGAGTTTCGCAAACGGCCGACCGACATTCTCGCCCTGGGGGTCCTCTTCTTCCTGTCTGCCCTGTTCGATCTCTACATCATCATGGCCTTTCCCCGATACGGCTTGAAGATCTTCGGGACGGAGTTTAGCGGGGCCGCCGGATGGATCGTCAAGCTGCAATCCCCATTCATCCACACCTTTCTCGGATTGGGATTCTTGAGCCTTTCGCTCTGGGCATATTACCTTTTCCTCTTTTATATGCTGTTCGGGATTGTGAACGCGGCGGTGAATTACGCCGTCATCGGTTTCGGCTGGATCCGCTCGATCTTTATCGTCGGTTCGGTAATCTTCCTGATCTATGTGTACCGACGTCGGGAGGTCTTTCATGGGGCCGAGGAGGCCTGATGTTCACCGGGATCGTCGAGGAGATGGGGGTGGTGGAGAGGACCGATCGGGGCCTTTCGACGACTTTTGTGATCATGGCGCGGGAGGTCCTGAAGGATCTTGAGACGGGGGATTCGATCGCGGTCAACGGTGTCTGCCTGACGGTTGTGGCAAAGGGGGAGAGGACCTTTTCGGTGGAGGTCTCGCCGGAGACCCTCCGAGTGACGAACCTGGGGAGCCTGAAGATCGGGGGGGCGGTCAACCTGGAGCGGGCGATGCGGTTGGTCGATCGGGTCGGCGGGCATCTCGTCTCCGGGCACGTCGACGGCACCGGCATCATCCGAGAAAGGCGCCCGGAAGGGAACGCGTTGGTCGTAGCGATCGAGGCGCCGCGCGATCTCCTCCGTTACTGCGTTGCGAAGGGATCGGTCGCCGTGGACGGGGTCAGCCTGACGATCAACAGCGTTGCAGAGCGAGAGTTCACCGTGTCGATCATTCCGCATACGGCTAAGGCGACGACGCTCGGCGTCAAGGGGGTGGCGGAAACCGTCAATCTGGAAGCGGACTTGGTCGCCAAGTATATCGAGCGGTTTTCTCTTCCACGGGCCGACGAAGAATCGGATCCCCGCAGGAGACTCTGAGGGGGTCAGCCGGCCTGGATGAGCAGGACGGTGATGTTGTCGGCTCCGCCGGCGCGGTTGGCTCTCTCGATGAGGAGGGCGGCCGCGGCGTCGAGGTCGTTCGTGGAGGAGCCGACCTCCAAGATTAAGCGATCGTCGAGCATGTTGGTCAGCCCGTCCGTGCAGAGGAGGAGCCGGTCCTCCTCTTTGAGCGCAAGCGGCCGAAGATCGGTCTCCAATGTCTCGGCGGTCCCCAGGGCGCGCGTTAAGACGTGGCGCATCGGGTGACGCGCCACCTCCTCCTGGTTGATCAGCCCCTCCCGCAGGTATTCGCCGACGAGCGTGTGATCGGTGGTAAGTTGCTCGATCTCTCCGGAGCGGATCAGATAGGCACGGGAATCCCCGGCGTAAGCCAGATACGCCTCCTGGTCTCCGAGGGCGAGCGTCACGATCGTCGTTCCCATCCCGGCTAATTTCCGCTCCTGGCGGGATCGTTCAAACACATCGTGGTTCGCGCGACTGAGCGACTCTAAAAGGCGCTTGGGCAGGGGGAGGTTCCGCAGCCCGGAGAAATGCTCGCGCGTGGCAGCGACCGCGAGTCGGCTGGCGATCTCTCCCCCGGCGTGCCCTCCCATTCCATCGGCGACGATGAAAAGGCCGAGATCCTCGAACAGGCCGACTGCGTCCTCGTTTTCCTTGCGGACTCTCCCGACGTCGCTGGCCGATGCGGTCTTGACCTTCATACGCAGGCGCATTTTAGAGGACCGGGACGCCGAAGTCTATTATAGGGGCTCGCGTCGCCCCCTCCACCGGCAGAGCCGGATGGAGCCTCCCCCTCACGCTCGCGTTGCTCGCTGGGGAGATCCCTCTATAGGGGCTTCTGCCCCAAGCGCGCGGCGCTCGGGGACCCCCAGCGTCGCCCCCTCCACCGGCAGGGCCGGATTCTACCCCGAAGGCTCGGCCTTCGGGGACCCCGCAAAACGCCTCCCCCTCACGCTCGCCCTGCTCGCTATGGCGGAGGGGTGAAGACCTCGTTCGCAGAGGAGACGCTCAAGCCGGGGGTCGGCCCGCCGGCTATGACGTAGATCCGGCCGAACGCTGCGACGGCGGCAAGGCCGTGGCGCGCGGTTGGGAGCGGTTGCATCCTTTCCCACCTGTCAGACGGCGGGTCGTATCTCTCGTTTTCGGAAAATGTGGAGGAGGGGCGCTCCCCTCCGAATATATAAATTCGCTCTGCAACTGTCGCAGCGGCGATCCCGCTTCGCGGGGTCGGGAGAGGGGCCTTTTTCTCCCATAGCCCGATCGAGGGATTGAACGCCTCGTTGACTCCAAGATTGTTTAACACCCGGCCGGTACGACCGCCGATTGCGAAGAGCCGTCCGGAAGCGACCCCCAGCGCGAGATGATTTCTTGCGGTCGGCATCGGCGCAAGCCGCTCCCAGCGGTTCGATGCGGGATCATAGCGGTCAAGCAGGTCCAGGTCCCGGTCGGAAAAACCTCCAGCCGCATAGAGAAAACCTCCGAGCGCCGCCGCCGCCAGCGCCCCGCGCGCCGTCGGCATCGGAGCGATCGGCTCCCATCCGGAGGCGTCGGCGCTGAGTCGGAATGACGCGCCGGTCGGGATCCACCCCTCCTGAAATCCGCCGATCAGATAAAGCGTCCCCGAGAGCTCTGTGGCGGTAGTATGGTGCAGGGGAACGGGGAGGGGGGGGCCTTGGCTCCAGCGATTTGTGGAGGGATCGTAAATTTCGACGGCAGCGGTCGTCTGACCCTCGGCATCGAAGCCGCCGATCAGATAGATTTTCCCATCAAGCAGAGCCCCGGCGACCTCCGTGCGCGCAAGAGGGACCGGGGCCCTTTCGGACCAGAATGAGGCCGCCGCTTCCGCACAGGCCGACGCGATGATCGCCAGAGCGAGGGCGAGAGGGATTAGGGAAGGGATCACCCTTCGAGGTGTTTTTTAAGGGTCTCGGAGTGGGTGATCCGCTCGTTGTTCGGAGCGAGCTCTTTCGCCTTTTGGAAATGCTCCGTCGCCTGCTCGTGCTGTCCCATCTGATCCAGGGCCAGCCCAAGATTGAAATGGGCCTCCGCGAAGGACCCCTCCTTGGCCAGGGCCTTTTCAAAATGCTCCCTTGAAATATCCCAATGCCCTGATCCGAAATGATCGACCCCTTCGTCGTTGTCGGTCGCCGCGGCTGCATTGGGGAAACCGGCGGGGGACATGATGGCGCGTTCCGTCGACCCTCCCCCTCCGCCCGGGCGGCTGTAGCAGGCGGTAAGCGCGAGGACGGCGCCGATCGCAAATATCGAGAGAGAAAATCTCTTCATCCTTGTTCTCCTTTGAAGAAGGTTCATTAGTTTTCACTGATATAGTCCCGGAAAAAATCAAAAGTCAAGATGTGCTAGACTGGCGCCGGATGGGGCCCGAAATTTTTTTCCTCTGCCTGCTGGCCTTTTTTCTCCCGCTCTTTGAATCTCTCAAGACCATTGCCCTTCTGGCTTATGCCTGCTGCTGGATCGCGGTTAGAATCAAAAATCGCGAGTTTCATTGGAGACGCCCCGATCCGATCGAGTCTCTCCTGCTGGTCATCGGGATCGTGGCCCTTGCCAGCACGACGAGCAACTGGTCGTTCAAAGAGGTCCGCTTTTTAGATCAGACCCGCGGACTTCGGGATACTGTCACATGGCTGGGCCTCTTCTGGTTGGCCTACCGGGGAGGCTACGACGAGGCCACGCAGAAACGGGTCTTCTCTTTCATCACGGCGGGCGCTCTGTTCGGGCTCGGTTGGGGGGCGTGGCAGGTCTATACGCAGAGGCGGCCGCTGCTGGAATTCAACTCGGCCGGCTTCGTCACACAGTCTGCGATCTATTTAGGGATCGTCCTCATCGCGGCAGGCGGTCGGCTCCTCTCCAATGGTTTCTCCTCCCGCCCTGAGCGCGCCTTCTGGTGGGCTGCCCTGCTGATCTTCTCGTCCGGGCTGGTCCTGATGGGGAGCCGCGGCGGACTGCTGGCCGTCGCCGCGGCGGCTCTGATCATCGCGGCGCCATCGCTGTCGAAGAGGAGAAGAGAGGTCGCGATTGTCGGGATCGCGGCGGTCACGTTCGGGTCGCTCTCCTACTTCGCGGCCCCCGGCTTTTTCCAGCATAACCGGATGTTCGATAAGATGCTTGTCGTCTTCGGCGTCCGGATCGAGCGGAATTACGATCTCTACACGCGGAACGATCAGATCCGCTTCGATTTGTGGCGGATCGGTTTTGCGCAGGCGACGGAGGGGGATCGTTTTCTGCTCGGCGTCGGGCCGAGGAAATTCGACACGATCGACGTGGAACGCCTCCGGTTCGATCCCCCGCTGAAGGCGTATCCGTTCCGCCTGACGCACGCGCACAATCTTTTTCTAACCAAATGGGCGGAAGAGGGGATCCTCGGGCTAGCCGCATTTCTTCTCTTGCTCGGCCTGTGGGCGTATAAGATTTTCGGCGATGTCCGACCGGGAGAATGGCAATGTGTTGCAGCGGCGGGCGCGCTGATCGTCCCGGTCGTCTCAGGCTTTTTCGGCACCCCCTGGAAACAGGAGCATGCCATCCTGGCATCCATCCTGTTGGGTTTCTATCTCTCTTCCAGGGTCCGTTGAAATCTTTTTCCCCTCTGTGTTATACCCGCCGCAGTGTCATCCTTCGATCCTGCGTACAGCGAGACGGTCGATTACCTCTACCGGCTTCAGTTTCATGGAATCAGGCCGGGGCTCGGGACGACTCTCCGGCTCCTCTC
>CAZSHZ010000053.1:0-20285 GCA_964606955.1 uncultured Nitrospirota bacterium | reverse complement strand
GGTGAAGCGGCGGCTGGAAAAAGCCGCCTGACAGCCACGTCGGGGCCGGACCGTGGTAGAAAACGACCCAAAAGAGGGCCCTTTCACAGCGTAGAACTTGAAACAAATATCTGAGACGTCTACCGCCTTGTAGTGGAAGATCACCGTGCAGAGCTCACAGGCCACCGCCACCCGCGGGATCTTCGTATCCCGGCGGTGAGCAGGTCGACGGTAGAGTCGGACCAACCACTCCCTGGCGCGCGGGTCAGCCGCCTCGATGAGCGCCCAACGCAGTCGGCGCAAGCCCTGTTTAGTGATGCGCCCATGCCGGATCGTCCGGCCGCCGGCGTAGGTCGAGGGACACCTCCAACGGGTACGCCCGGCGGAAAGAGAAGAACCCCTCAACGGTCCCGCTCCCCTTCGAAGGCGAGGTGGGCGAGGAGGAGTTGACAGATCTCCGCCGCGTTAATCCGGTCGGCGCCGAGCAGGTTTTCCTGCCGGGTCAGCAGAACCGGACGATCGAGATCCAAGAGGGTCGGCTGCCCGTGTGATCCTCGGACCAAGCCCGCGTCGAGGGGAATGACGCCCATCAACGTCCGAAAACCGAGCCACCCCTTCAAGAGGGTGAGTCCGATCTTGAATAGGGGGAAGCGGATAGCAGGATCGATGAAGAGTTCGACCGGATCGTAGCCCGGCTTTCGATGGATGTCGACGGTTCGCGCAAAATCGGGGGCGCGGCGATCGTCGAGCCAGTAATAGTACGTGAACCAGGCGTCCGGCTCGGCGACCGCGATGAGATCCCCGGCGCGGGGATGGTCGATTCCCCACCTCTTCTTCTCCTCCCCGTTCAAGATGATCTGGATGCCCGGGGTCTTCTCTAGAAGGCCTTGGACCCGGTCTCGTCTCTGCGGATCGTTGAGGTAGATGTGCGCAATCTGGTGGTCCGCGACCGCGAAGGCCCGGCTGGCCCCGGGATCGAGCAATTCGCGTTCCAACTCCTCTCGAACAACGATCAACCCCTCTCCCCGGAAGAGCCGATTGACATGGATCGGCCGGGAGACCGGCGTAATCCCATACTCGGAAAGGATGACAATGCGTGCATCCTGCGCTTCGTAGTGGCGAATCAGATCGCCGCAGAGGAGGTCGATCGCCTGAAGGTCCCGGATCGTGTCGGGGTGATCCGGTCCGAGCCGCTGAAGATTGTAGTCGAGATGGGGAAGATAGATCAGCGTCAGGGTCGGCCGGTATCGCGCGTCGACCCATTTCGCCGCCTCGGCGATCCACCGGGAGGATCGGATCGAGGTCGCCGGTCCCCAGAACTCGAAGAGCGGAAAAGGACCCAGTTCCTTCTGAATCGCCGCTCTGATCTCCGCCGGATGGGTGTAAAGATCGGGGATCTTCCGGCCGTCGGCCGGATACATCGGCCGGGGGGTGATCGAGACGTCGACGGTGGAGTACATGTTGTACCACCAGAAGAGATTGGCGCAGGTGAAGGTCGGATCGAGCCGGCGGGCCGTCTCCCAGATTTTCTGCGCCCCAACCAATCTGTTCGACTGCCGCCAGAACTTGATCTCGCACTCCTCGCGAAAGTACCAGCCGTTCCCGACGATGCCGTGGACCTCCGCCCTCTTTCCGGTCAGATAGGTCGCCTGCGCTGTACCGGTGACCGCCGGAAAGGCTGGCTGGATGACGGCGCGCCTCCCCTTGCATGCCCAGGCCGTCAGCTCCGGGGTATGCGGGCCGAGCAGCCGGGAGGTCAGCCCGACGACATTTACGACGACGGTTTTATGCATCGGCATTGCTCGTCGACTCCCTCTTCGCGTTGAAATGATGCAGAACCCAGCGGTACTCGCGTTCGATCGAGGTCGTCAGATCCATCTTTAGATTAGAGGGCAGGACGCTCTGGGTATACGTTTCGATCTCCAGGTGTTGCGTGAACGGCTCGCGCCGAAGGCGACGGAGGAGGGTTTGGGTGTCCTCTCTTGTTGAGGAGAGAGGCTCTGTCCCGTTCATAAAGAGCGGGAGATGAAAGTGAATCCGCCAGCGCCCTTCCGCGGCCTGTTTGAGATGCCGGAGGGCTTCGCCGAGGTCCGGATATCGAGACAGTCTCCCCTGTCGGTCCCGGCCGATGACCTGGTGTAGATAGGTTGCATCGGCAAACGGCCTCAACGCGTCCAGGAGTTCGTCACGCTCCCCTCCCCGATCGGTGAGCGCAACCTCCAGCGCGTTGCTGATCTGGACCTTGCCGATCCGGATCCCCGCACGGATCAACCGGTCGACCGCCCGATCCATCTCTTCGAACGCCACCGACAGATGAGCCGTGTCGAAGCAGATTTGAATCCGATCGCGAAGGTGCGCCTCCGCCTGGCCGCGGGCGATCCCGAGCCGATCGGCCAGCCGAGACCCGCCGATCGGAAGGAGCCGCTGTTCGAAGAAGGCCACCACCTCATCACACCGTTCGATCAGGCCGTCCGGTTCAGGTTCAAGATCAAGATGAATCTCCCTCCCCGTCGTCCGTCTAACCAGGACCAACGCGGCGGCGACCTCGACCAGGTGGTCGATGATGCGATCCCACCTTGGATCGCCCCCATCCGCGATCCACCTTTTGTACGATAGGGGAAGGGTGGAGATACTCCCTTCGACCCCCTCCGGCAAAAGCGCCGCCAAGATTCGGATGAGGCGGAGCGTGTAGTCGAGCCGTGCGGGATCCGACCAGTCGGGCGCGAAGACCCGCTCCTTGATCCGCTCGCCGTGAAAGGCCCCATACGGGAAGCCGTTGAGGGTGAAGAGATACAATCGGCGCTCATCGAGAAGGGCGCGGAGCGCGCCGAGCCGATCCCCCTCCAAGGCCTCGTGACTCTCGTCGGAAGAGAGGCGTAGTCCGAGGCCGAAGGGGACATCGGGGGCAAGCCGCATTTTCAGGGCGACGGCATAGCGTTCGAGATTTCCGAGAATTTCCTTCCATCCCCTCGACGGGTGGATGTTGGAGCAGTAGGTGAGATGGAATTGTCTCTCCTCCCCGATGCGCATCGGTTACCCCCTGACGGCCCGCCGCGAGAGGAGGTGAAACGATCGATCTCTCCACGCCTGATGTTTCCCGTTCTGACACGAGATCGCCTCGAGAAGGTCCAGGCTCTTGGCGATGAGCGCCTCATCAATCTTGTGCACCTCAATGCCGAGACCGATCCGCTTCAAGAGCATCACCGTCAAGGTCCCGCCGAGGTGTTCGCGAAACTCCTCCAGGCCCTCGAGGAGGCGCGGTCGTAGGTCGCGCGCATCGCGGGTCAGGCGCATCTGGGGCGCAAAAAGGTCGAATCCGATCCGACGCATCAAAAGGAGGATCCGTTCCCACTCCTCCCTCGCCAAAAGGCCTGAAAGATACGAGTAGGTCGTATCCAGGGCGATTCCCAGCGCCACCGCCTCCCCGTGACGCAATTGGTAGCCGCTCAGCGGCTCGAGTATGTGCGCGGCCCAGTGGCCGAAGTCGAGAGGCCGCGAGGAGCCCGCCTCAAACGGATCGCCGCCGCGGGCAATGTGATGTAGATGCAGCTCGGCGGTTCGAAAAATGAGCCGACGCATCAAGACCGGATCGCGGCGGACGAGCCGTCCGGCGTGCCGCTCGAGGAACCCAAAAAAGGGGGGGTCTTTGATCAACGCGACCTTGATCGCCTCGGCGATCCCGCTTCGCCAGTCCCGATCGGACAGGGAGGTCAGAAACCGATCGTCGTTGATCACGGCGTAAGGAGGACTAAACGTGCCGAGGAAGTTCTTCTTCCCGAAGGCGTTGACGCTGTTCTTGACTCCGACGGCCGCGTCGCCCTGGGAAAGGACGGTGGTGGGGATCCGGATCAAACGAATCCCCCGGTGCGCCGTCGCCGCGGCGAACCCCGCCATATCGACCACGGCACCCCCGCCGATCGTCACGAGATACGAGTGTCGGCAGAGTCCGGAGTCGTGGATCGCCGCGTGAACCCTCGCGACGTATTCCGGGCGATTCTTCGCCTCCTCCCCGCCCGGGAGGATGAGGGGCGGGAGAGCGAGAGAAAGGCTTCCAGGGCGCGCCTCGCAATACGCCTTGATGGCACCGCCCAGCTGCGGCTGATGCGCGCAGACCCCTTGATCGATCAAAAAGAGGATCTTCGGCGGACGCTCGTGGCCCCCCTTCTGGATGACCTCCCCGAAGAGCGGGTTCTTCAGGGAGAAGAGATCCGAGGTGAAATGGACTACATAGCGGAACCGCGCGGCGAATGTCTGCTCGATGGACAGCATGATGTTCATCCCCGGCTTCAAGAAATCAGGTCACAGCGAACCGATCCGCCAGTCCCCTCCCCAGCCATGCGAGAAGGAGGACCAAAGAGGCGTAGGCGAATCCGGCGTATCCCGCGGAGAAGCAGGCGTCCAGGAGTATGAGGGAGAGGACGCCGGTCTTAACGGCTCGCCGTATTGTCCGGGCCTGAGGGTCCAGGGCCGCGCGCCAAAATGCGGGGACAACGGAACAGGAGAAGATGAGGAGAAACGGGAGCATAACGGCAAAGCGGACCTCCGGACGCCCTGCCTGAAAGATCAGGCCGATCAGGGCAAGGCCGATCAGCGTCAGAGAGATCGCGGCGTGCGGACGCCCCCCTCCTTTGACCTCCCCGCGGCTGACGAGGGTGACCGCGGCGATGTACGTGAACGGAATCAGTGCGAGGGCCCCACGCTCCAGGACGAGCGCGGGGACTGCGCTGATCCCGAGCAGCAGGTTCAACCCCCGGCAGAGACCCATGAGGATCGGTCCGAACAGGGTGTGATGTTTTCCCCAGGCGTCGTACGCAACGGCGGACAGCGCGATCAGGAGCGCGATCCGGCCGCTGATCGGGCCGGCGAAAGAGGCGAACCCTACGCCGGCGATCAGCAGAAGCGCCCCCAATCGTGCGGCGGCGGCGCGCGCGATCCGGCCGCTGGGGATCGGCCGCTCGGCCCGCTCGACGGCATCCGTACCGGCGTCAAAGACATCGTTGAGGGCCACTCCCCCTCCATAAAGGGCGATGGTCGCGGCAAGCAGCCAAGGGAGTCTAAAGCCGCTCGGCAGGCCGGCGATGGCATATCCCGCCAGGACGTCCGCTGCGGCCGTCGTCAGGTTCGGCAGGCGGATCAATTCCAGGTAAGGCCGGATCGGGGGGCCCTGTTCTATTCTGGATTGAAGATCCGCCAGCGGATGCAAGGTGTTCGGATGCAAGGCGTTCAAAACGCTCCTGACGGATCGGTCGGCGGGGCCTCGGCGCCTTCGACGCGACGGCGCGCCGCCAGGATCGGCGTCTGTCCACGAAGGACCGAATTCCCCTCCCACAGCCGCGTTTGATCGATCGATGGGCCCGCCTCGACATCCAAGAGGTCCGGGCGACCGCTTTGGCCGAAAAAGGCGATTGGGTTTCGTAAGACAACCCTCTCGATCGCCTCTTCCGAGATCCCGCTCTCCCGCATCCTGGCCGCGGTCTTCGGGACTTTGAGCGGATCGCTGATCCCCCAGTCGGCGGCGCTGTTGATCAGAATTCGCTCGGGACCGTACTTCTTGACGAGCGCGACCATCCGATCCTCGTCCATTTTCGTGTTCGGGTAGATCGAATGGCCCGCCCAACAGCCGGTCTTGAGCACCAGGGGGAGGGTCTCTTCGTTGTTGTGATCGATCAGCACCCGCTCCTCTGGAAAGTCGATCTGTCTAATCAGCGCCAGACTCCGTTCGGTCCCCTTCTTCTTGTCCCGATGCGGCGTGTGGACCAGCACCGGCAGATCGAAGCGGCGCGCCAGCTCCATCTGGACGGCGAAGTATTTCTCCTCCGCGGCCGTCATCTCATCGTAGCCGATTTCCCCGACGGCCACGACTCCGTCCTTGCAAAGATAGCGCGGAAGGAGATCAATCACCCCTTGGGCGATGTGCGGGTTGTTCGCCTCTTTCGGATTTAACGAGAGGGCGCAGAAATGGGCGACGCCGAACTGGCTGGCGCGGAACCGCTCCCACCCGAGCAGGGATTGAAAGTAATCCTCGAAGGTCCCGACATGCGTGCGCGACTGGCCGAGCCAGAAGGAGGGTTCGACGACCGCAACGATGCCGGCCTGCGCCATCGCTTCGTAATCGGTGGTGGTCCGCGAGGTCATATGAATATGGGGATCAAACAGCCTCATGGCGCACCTCCTTCGCTTGGATCAGAAGGCCGATGTCGGCAGAAATCGGCCGACCCGCCGCCCGACGCTCGCTCGCGTAATCCTCCGCCATCCGAATCAGCTCCGGCGTGATCCGCCGATCCAGATCGAGAATCCGATGCAAGCCGATGCCGGTGAAGAGCGCCTTTAAGACCATCTGGTTGAAATTCAGCTCCGGAAAGCAGGCGGCCGGATAAGGGTTCTCGCAGGCGATTGCCTCAAAGAGCGGCCGGATGTCGCTTCGGCAGGCATCGAGCGCGATCGGAAGAAGGGATTCCGGCTTGGGCAGAAAGGAGAGAGCGCGAAGGACCGCCTGCCGCTCACGCCCCTCCCCCCGGCGATAGCAGGTTTCAACAAGTCTGACGAACTCGCATTCAGACAAGCGGAGCGACGCATTGAGAAGAAGCAGGGATCGCCCCAATTCGTCGATCCCCCAACCTCCCAGGGGGCATCGAATACCATGACGCGCCAATTTGCTCTCTTCTTCGGCAACAAGAGAGAGAGGGAGTCTCCCGAGCCGGCGTCCCGCGGTTGAAAACGAATCCAAGAAGTCGTTTTGTTGAAACAGAGACCGGCACACGGCCAGGGTGTTGCCGAGCCACGCTCGCTTCTCCCGTGAGAGGCGTCGGCCGAGAAGGCCGTAGAGGAAAGTCGTTCTGGACTCGATCTCCATGACCATTCCCATACCAAGGTCGGTTCCCAGGCCGTCGCCCCGTGACCTGGCGTCCGATCTTACGAAGCGGTCCGCGTCACCTTCCAGATCGCCCCCGATTCTGGAGGGATCTCATAAGCGACCTGACTTAAGCGGTCATCGGCCGGTCCCCCAAAAAGACGGGTGCCATATCCAATTGGGAAAGGGAGGAGTTGGCCGGACGGGCGCTTAAAATAAGCGGTTTGTCCTGCGGAGTCAAGCCGCTTTCGGCGCCCAAGAACAGAGATCGGTAGGGGCTTTGGGGACCTTTCCCCAGAACCCCCTGAAAAGGTTGGTGGAGGGTACCGGCTTCGAACCGGTGGCCTGCTGATTGCGAACCAGCCGCTCTCCCAACTGAGCTAACCCCCCACGCCGAGAGAGAAGAAGTCAGATCCTACTTGGTTTTCGGCCGAACTTCAATCGGTAGCGGAGCCGGCCCAAGAACTTATTGATCGGATGACTCCGGGGGAAAAAGGGGAGGACCGGACGGGAGCGGAAACCGAGCGCCCGCATCTGCTCGACGATCTGCCGATTGTGCTTGTCGATCCGCATCCCGCGCATGAAGGCCTGCACCGCCCGCGACTTCTGGCCCCCCTTCAACTCGACCCGTCCGATGTTGAGAAAGAAGTCGGCCCGGTTCATCTCCATCCGGAGCGCCCTCTGGCAGAAGTTGAGACCCTCCGCAATCCGCCCCTCCAGGGTCGCAAGGCAGTAGCCGTAATAGGAGAGGAGCTCGGCCGGCGGATTCTCGCCGTATACCTCCATCGCCCGCCGAAAACAGCCGATCGCCTCGGAGAGGTTCTTCTCCTGGATATAGGCGAGGCCGAGCTGAAGGTAATCATCCGCCTTCATCTCCGCCATCAGGCCCTCCTCGGCGCTCCGCCCAATGAATGCCTCTTCTCAATAATCTTGACCCGCCTCCCTTCGACGACGATCCTTCCTTCGGCGATGTAGCGGATCGCAAGCGGGAGGATCCGGTGTTCTTCGACGGCGATCCTGGCCGACAGGTCCTCCTCGGTGTCCTCCTCCAGGACCGGGACGGCCGCCTGGATGATGATCGGGCCATGGTCCACCTCTTCATCGACGAGGTGAATGGTGCAACCGGAGAGCTTCACTCCGTGCGCGATCGCCTGCCGCTGGGCATGGAGGCCGGGGAAGGCCGGGAGGAGACTCGGGTGGATATTAATGATCCGATTGGGGAAGCGTCTGACGAATTCGGGGGTCACGAGGCGCATATACCCCGCCAGGACGATCAACCGGGCGCCGCTGCGGGTCAGGCGATCCGCCAGCACCTCGTCATAGGAGCGGCGATCGGGGTAGAGCGCGGGGTCGACGAACTCGGCCGGAATGTTCACCTTCCGCACCCGCTCCAGCGCCCCCGCATCCGATCTGTTCGAGAGGACGATCGCCACGCGCGCCGGCAGTCCCCCCTCGATGGCGTCCAGGATCGCCTGAAGGTTCGTGCCGCGCCCCGAGGCCAAAACTCCGAGAGGGAACGGGGTCTCAAACTGCGGCTCACGCATAGGTCACTCCCCTCCCTCGAACGACCTCGCCAACCAGATATGCGCGCTCCCCATTTTTGCGCGCCGCTGCGACGGCGCCCGGCGCCTCCCCCCGAGGGAGGATAAGAATCATTCCGATCCCCATGTTGAAGGTCTTAAACATCTCCGCCTCTGCAATTCCGCCGGCCTTGGAAAGATAGCCGAAGATTTCAGGGATGCGCCACGATCCCAATCGGACCGAAGCCCCCATCCCCCGAGGGAGAACGCGGGGGAGGTTCTCGGTGATCCCCCCACCGGTGATATGGGCAGCTGCGCGAAGATCGAACCGGCGGGCCAGTGAGAGGATCGTCTTGGCGTATATCCGGGTCGGCTCAAGGAGGAGCTCTCCGACCGTTTTCGAGGGGGCGAACGAAAGTGGATCGTCCACCGAGAGCCCCTCCTTTTCAAAGAGAACTTTTCGGGCCAGAGAGTAGCCGTTTGAGTGGAGGCCGGAGGAGGCGAGGCCGATCAGATGATCGCCGATTTGGACCCGCTTCCCGTCGATGATCCGGTCCCGCTCGACCACGCCGACGGCGAATCCGGCAAGGTCGTACTCCCCCTCGTCGTAGAAGCCGGGCATCTGGGCCGTCTCGCCGCCGATCAGGGCGCAGCCTGCGCGCCGGCACCCCTCCACGATGCCGCGGACCACCCGTACCGCCCGCTTCGGATCGAGCTTCCCTGTCGCAAAATAGTCGAGGAAGAAAAGCGGCTCGGCGCCGGTGACCGCGATGTCGTTGACGCACATCGCGACAAGGTCGATCCCCACGGTGTCGTGGCGGTCGGCCGCAAAGGCGATCTTCAATTTGGTGCCAACTCCGTCCGTGCCGGAGACGAGGACGGGGCGGCGCCAGCGGCGCTTCAGGGCGAACAGGCCGGCGAATCCGCCGAGATCGGTCAGGACCTCCTGACGGAATGTTTTTCGGACAAGCGGTTTGATCGCCTCGACGAACCGATCACCGGTTGCAATATCGACCCCGGAGGCTCGGTAGGTCAGCCGCTGAGGGGGCCTTCCCCTCAAGGGGGCTCGCGGCGGAGCCTCTCGAGAACCTCCTTCGCCGCCTTCTGCTCCGCCTCCTTCTTGCTCCGCCCGGCGCCGGCGCCGAAGAGGCGGTCTGAGATCCGTATTTCGACCTCGAAGACCTTCTGGTGGTCCGGGCCCGACTCGGCAACTACCGAATAGACCGGAAGGACCTCGTAGCCCTTCTGGCAGAGCTCCTGGAGTTCGGTCTTGTAATCCCCGCCCGTCTCCGGTTTCTCCATCTCCTTCATCTCTGCCGCGAAAAGATGGAGGACGACTTCGCGCGCCGCAGAAAGTCCCCCGTCGAGATAGACGGCCGCGATCACCGCCTCCATCGCGTCCGCCAGAAGCGAGCTCTTCTCCCGGCCGCCGGTCCGTTCTTCGCCTCGTCCGAGAAGGAACTCCTCTCCGAGCCGGATCTCCCTCCCCACGCGCGCGAGGGCGGTCCCAGAGACGATTCGCGATTTCATCTTGGAGAGCTCCCCCTCCGATGCAAAGGGATAGCGGCGGATCAACTCCTCGGAGACGACCAGATCGAGGACGGCGTCCCCGAGAAACTCGAGCCGCTCGTTGTCCTCGCCCGATTCTTTAGCCTTCGCTTCATGGAGAAAGGAGGCGTGGGTGAGCGCTCTTGTCAGGATCTTTTGGTCTCGAAAGGGGTATGCGAGTCTCTCTTCAAGATCGCCGCGCGGGGCCATCAAGCATTTGGCAAAACGCGTCGGAAGATGAGGCTGGCGTTCGTTCCGCCAAAACCGAAGGAATTGGAGAGGACCGCAAAGACCCGCGCCTGCCGGGCCTTGTGCGGGACGTAGTCGAGGTCGCACTCGGGATCGGGCTGATCGAGATTGATCGTCGGGGGGAGGATCCCGTGGTGCAGGGCAAGAACGGAGAAGACCGCCTCGATCCCTCCGGCGCCTCCCAAAAGATGGCCGGTCATCGATTTCGTGGCGGAGATTGGGATCTTTGTCTGCTCCCCGAAGACGCTCTTGATCGCGGCCGTCTCCGAGGCGTCGGCCGAGGTCGAGGTCGCATGGGCGTTGATGTGATCGATCTGGGAGGGGGCCATCCCCGCGTCGGAGAGGGTCTGCCGCATACAGCGCGCCCCCCCTTCGGCCCCCGGCGCCGGAGCGGTAATATGGTAGGCGTCCGAGGTCATGCCGTACCCGGCTACCTCGCAGTAGATCCGCGCCCCTCGCGCAAGTGCGATTTCGTACTCTTCGAGGACCACCACGCCCGCCCCCTCCCCCATGACGAATCCGTCCCGGTCGCGGTCAAACGGACGGGAGGCGCGGGTCGGCTCGTCGTTGCGCGTCGAGAGGGCGCGGGCCGCCGCGAAACCGGCGACGCAAAGGGCGCAGATCGCCGCCTCGGTCCCCCCCGCGATCATAGCGTCGGCCTCCCCTCTCTGGATCAGCCGGAAGGCGTCTCCGATCGAGTGATTCCCAGTGGCGCAAGCGGTCACGGCCGCCAAGTTTGGTCCTTTGGCGCCGAAGCGGATCGCCACCTGACCCGCAGCGAGATTGATGATCGTCATAGGAATAAAGAACGGGGTGATTCGTCTGGGCCCCTCCTCCAGCAACACTCGGTGGTAGCGCTCAATCGCGGGGAGACCCCCTATGCCGGAGCCGATATGGACGCCGACCCGCTCCGCATTCTCGGCGGTGACCTTCAGCCGGGAGTCCTCCATCGCCATCTGGGCCGCCGCGACCGCGTACTGGATGAAGGTATCCATCTTTTTGATCTCTTTCTTTTCGATGAAATCCGCGGGATCGAACCCCTTGACCTCTCCGGCGATCCGGACGGAGAGATCTTTAGCGTCGAACCGGGTGATCGGACCGATCCCCGATTTCCCGGCAATCAGCGCTTCCCACGTCGGCTGAACCCCGACCCCCAGGGGGGTCACCAACCCCAGCCCTGTGACCACGACCTTTCTTTTCATCAACCGCTACATGCGTTCCTTGATGTAATCGACGGCCTTCTGGACCGTCAGGATCTTCTCGGCCTCTTCGTCCGGGATCTCGATCCCGAACTCCTCCTCAAACGCCATCACCAACTCGACCGTGTCGAGCGAATCGGCGCCCAGGTCCTCCACGAACGAGGACTCGGCCGTCACATCGTCGTCCTCAAGACCCAACTGCTCGATGATGATTTTCTTGACCCGCTCTTCTACCGCTGCCAATCTCTCACCTCCGTCTTGTCGGGCGCTTCATTTCACGCCCGTCGCTCCCGTTCCTATGCTCCCGAGCTAACCTCCTGTATACATCCCGCCATTAACGTGAAGAACCTGTCCTGTGATATATCCTGCCTCCTCAGAGGCGAGAAAGGCCACCGCGGCGCTCACATCCTCGGGCGTTCCCAACCGCGCAAGCGGAATCTGCTCCATCAGCCGGGCGCGGGCCTCCTGCGGCAGGCCCGCCGTCATGGCCGTATCGATAAAACCAGGAGCCACGGCGTTCGCCGTGATCCCACGAGAGGCATACTCCCTGGCCACCGTTTTCGTCAAGCCGATTACGGCTCCCTTGGATGCGGCGTAATTCGCCTGCCCAATGTTCCCGATCACCCCAACAATGGAGGCGATATTTATGATCCTCCCCCTCCGCTGTTTGGTCATGGCGGGAAGCACCGCCTTGATGCAGTGAAAAACCCCCTTTAAGTTGACCGCAAGGACGGCGTCCCAGTCCTCTTCCCGCATCCTGAGGAGGAGCATGTCGCGGGTGATCCCGGCGTTGTTGACCAGGATATCAACTCTTCCGCCGAGCGCGAGGGTCCGGCCAATCGTTTCTTTCACCTGTTCCACGTCGGTCACATCCGTCGCCACCGCAATCGCCTTCCTCCCGGTCGCAGAGATCCCCTCGGCGGTCGCCTGTGCCGTCGTAATATTGACGTCGGAGACGACAACGTCGGCGCCGAGAGACGCCAGCCGTTCAACGATCGCCTTGCCGATCCCCTGTCCTGCTCCGGTCACAAGGGCGACCTGCCCTTCGAGGGAAAAGATCATCCGCGGACCTCGCGAAGGAGTGACTTTAACGCGGCCAGGCCGGCTGGGTCGGAGACGGAGGCCGTCTCGGCCGCCCGGTCGATCCGTTTGACGAGACTGCACAAGACCCGGCCGGGTCCGATCTCCACAAAAAGCCCCACCCCCATCTCGCGCATTCTCCGGATCCCCTTCTCCCAGAGGAGGGGGGCGGCAAGCTGGCGGATCACTCCTTCCCGCGCCTCCTGGGCCGTCCGGACAACCTCGGCCGCGACGTTGTTGACCAGCGGGATCTTCGGGTCTGTAAAGGAGATCGTTTTCAGCTCTAAAGCCAACTTCCCGGCGGCGGGTTCCATCATCGGCGTATGCGAGGGGACGCTCACCGCAAGAGGGACCGTCCTTTTCGCCCCCCCGTCGGCCGCCCGGCGCAACGCCTCTGCGACGGCGCTCTTCTCCCCTCCGATCACAACCTGCTCAGGCGAGTTGTAGTTTGCGACCCAGACGCCGGGAACCTCGCGAAGGATTGCCTCCAATCGTTCAGTCTGAAGACCGATCACCGCCGCCATCGAGCCGGTGCCAAGGGGGACCGCCTCCTGCATGAATAGACCCCGCCTATGCACCAGCCGGATCGCATCTTCCAGAGCGAGGGACCCGGCCGCCACGAGGGCCGTGTACTCGCCGAGGGAGTGCCCCGCCACAAGATCGGCGGTCAGTCCCGGGATCTCGCGCTGGATCCCTCTTAAGATCGCGACGCTCGCCGCCAGAAGAGCCGGCTGCGTAAACTCGGTCCGATTCAGCCTTTCCCCAGGACCCTGAAAACAGAGCCCCGCGAGATCGAATCCGAGGACCCGTCCCGCCGTTTCAAAGACCGCCGCCGCCTCGGGCCACGCCTCGGCGGCCAGCCGCCCCATTCCGATCTGCTGAGAGCCCTGTCCCGGAAAGAGAAAAGCGATTCGATCTTGATGAAATCGGTTCATGAAGTCAACCGCAAAAAAAAACGCTACTCTACGATGAACTCGCCGCCGTCGACGCCGATGACGTTCCCGGTGATCCACCCCGCCTTTGGGTCGGAGAGGAGGACCACTGCAGAGGCGACATCCTCCGGGGCGGTCAGGCGGCCGAACGGGTTCTTTTTTCGGGCGAGCCCGATCATCTCTTCATACCCGGGGATCTTCCGGAGGGCCGGCGTGTCGGTCACCCCTGCCCGAATCGCGTTGACGGTGATCCCGCGCGGGGCAAGTTCAAGGGCAAGCTGCCTCACATGGGACTCCAGCGCCGCCTTGGCCGCGGAGACCGCGCCGTAGGTTTTCCATACGCGCGCCCCTCCGGCCGAGGTCATCGCAAAGATCCGGCCGCCGTTTCCAATCATCTTTCGGGCAACGAGATCCTGCGTCCAGTAGACCAGCGTGTTAGCCATCACGTCCAGCGTCATCTCCATCTGCGCCTTTGAGACGGTCTCGCCGGGAGCGCTCGCAATGAACTGCTTGAGCGTCCCGAAGGCGAGCGAATGGATCAGCACCCGGATCGGCTCGGGACGATCGGTCGCCGCCCCGATCGCATCAAGCACCTCGGGGCGTCGCTCCGGATCGGCCGCGTTGAGATTGAAGAAGAGCGCCTTCCGCCCCGCCTCGCGGATCCGGGCCGCGATCCGATCGGCGTTGGCCGCGGTCGTCTTCCGGTCGAGGTGGACGCCGGCGATATCCATCCCCGCCTCGGCAAGCGCCAGAGCGCATGCCTCGCCGAATCCGCTGGAGGCCCCGAGGATCAAGACCCATCCCTCCAATCTCACCATCGGATCAGGACTGAGCCCCAGGTCAGGCCCCCTCCGAAAGCGAGAAGGAGAACGAGGCTCCCCGGACGGAGGCGACCGGCCTGGGCGGCCTCATCGAGCGCGATCGGGATAGAGGCGGCGGATGTGTTCCCATAGCGATCGAGATTCGTGAAAACCTTCTCCATCGGAAGGCCGAGCCGCTCCGCGATCGCTTTTAAGATCCGGATATTCGCCTGATGCGGGACTACGAGGTCAAGGGCGTCTACCGAAAGGCCCGCCTGGCCCAGCGCCTCCCGGGCGCTCTCGGCGAGGCGGGTCACGGCGACTTTAAAAGTCTCGCTCCCCTTCATCCGGATGGTCCCCCGCCCCGGCGCGCCCCCCGCTTCCGGAGGGTCCTGCGGAACCACCGCGATCAGATCGGAGAGAGACCCGTCCGAATGGAGGTGCGAGGAGAGGATCCCTCGGCCGTCGAAGGAGAGGGCCACGACGGCGGCCCCGGCCCCATCGCCGAAGAGGACACAGGTTGTCCGGTCGGTCCAGTCGGTAATCCTGGACATTACCTCGGACCCGATGACCAGGGCGTTTCGATAGACCCCCGCGCGAAAATAGGCATCCGCAACGGAGAGTCCGAATAGAAATCCGGAGCAGGCGGCGGAGAGGTCAAAAGCGACCGCTCGGGAGGCCCCGATCCGGTGCTGGACCAGGCAGGCGGTGGAGGGGAAGAGCCGGTCCGGGGTCGAGGTTGCCAGAATGATCAGGTCGATTTCTTCAGGAGAGATCCCCGCGTTGGAAAGGGCGCGCTTTGAAGCCGCGGTCGCCAGATAGGAGGCCGTCTCGTGCTCCTGGGCGATCCGGCGCTCCCGCACCCCGGTCCGTTCTGCAATCCAGGCATCCGATGTTTGGACCATCCGCTCGAGATCGCGGTTGGTCAGGATCTTCTTCGGGAGTTCCGAGCCGAGACCGACGATCCGCAAGCGCGGGGGGGAGGGCTTTGCGCTCATGGGGGGGCGTCCCCCTTTCCGCCAAAGTAGAGGGCCCGGTTCGATTCGATGTCGTCGCGGATATGATCGTTGATCCTCCGCTCCGAGAAGTCGATGGCGATGCGGACGGCGTTTCGAATCGCCTTTGCCGACGAGCGGCCATGGCAGATGATCGAGATCCCGTTGAGCCCGAGCAGCAGCGCCCCCCCGTACTCCGCATAATCGATCCGCCGGTGGAACCTGGTGAAGGCCGGCTTCGCCAAAGCGTAGCTCAGACGGCTCCATCGCGAACTTCCGATCTCTTTTTCCAACAGGCGCATGACCAACTCGGCCAGCCCCTCCGAGATCTTCAAGGCGACGTTTCCGATGAAGCCGTCGCAGACGATCACGTCGGCGGTCCCGGCATATACATCGCGCCCCTCGACGTTGCCGATGAAGTTTAACGGGGAACCCTTTAATATCTTGAAGGCCTCCTTCGTCAGCTCGTTTCCTTTCGTGTCCTCCTCGCCGATGGAGAGGAGCCCGACGCGCGGGTTCGGCACCCCGAGAATGCGCTGCGTGAACACATGTCCCATCACGGCGAACTGGAAGAGATGATGCGGCTTGCAGTCGACATTCGCCCCGACGTCCAAAAGCAGGGAGGTCCCCGAAAGCATCGGTAGGAGCGCCGCAATCGCGGGACGCTCCACCCCGGGGAGGGTCCCCAGGACAAAGAGCGCGGTGGCCATGCACGCGCCGGTGTTCCCGGCGGAGATCACGGCGGCCGCCTCTTGCCGGCGCACCAGTTCCGTCGCGATCCAGATGGAGGAGTCCCGCTTCCGCCGGACCACATGCGAAGGGGCCTCATGCATGTCGACCGTCTGAGGGGCATGGAGGAGGGAGAGCTTAAGCCCTGCCGTCTGATGACGGTCGAGTTCTCCCTTCACGGCGGCCTGATCGCCGACCAGGATGATCTCGACATCGAAATCGCGCGCCGCGCGGACGGCGCCTTCAACGATCGGACGCGGTCCCTCGTCTCCCCCCATCGCGTCAAGAGCAACCTTCAGGAGCGAGTCACTCCTCCCGGATCGGGATGACTTCGCGGTCCCGGTATGTCCCGCAGGAAAGGCAGGCATGGTGCGGGAGCTTGGGCTGCTTGCACTGCGGACAGAGGACCAGCGTGGGGGCATGAATCCCGTGATGCGCGCGGCGCTTGTTGCGCCGGCTTTTGGAAATCTTATGCTTCGGATTGGCCAGAGAAAAAGTCCTTCAAGGTGGAGAAGCGGGGGTTGAGACTTTCGGCCGGACAGCCGCAGGGGCCGAGATTCAACTCCTCCCCACAGGTTGAGCAGAGTCCCCGGCAATCTGCGCGGCAGAGGAGACGGATCGGCGTGGAGAGGAGGATCTGCCCCCGGACGACCTCATCCAGGGAGACCACCCCCTCCTCATAAAACGCGGTGTCCATCTCTTTGGCCGACAGTTCGCGCTCCTCCTCGCCCAGTTCGGCGAGAGGGAAGAAGTCGACTTCAATGTCGGAGCGAAGAGGGGCATCGAAGGGCTTCAGGCAGCGGGCGCATTCAAAGAGCCCGGCCGCGTCGATCTCGCCCCGGATGAAGACATTGGCGCCGTTACGCTGAACGGACATCCGGACCGCCACCCTTTTCAGATGCGAGAGGTCGAGCGCCTCGGGGCTCTGCTCGTAGGAAAGCTCCAACCCCTCTTGCGGGATATCTTCGATGCGGATTTTCATGGAACCAACCGATTATATGGGGCTCCCCCGGGGCTGTCAATGCACGGAAAGTTCGAAATTCCGCCTAAAACCAGGGCAAGTGGGCCGCCGCCGCCATGAAGAAGAGGAGAAAGAACGACAGGACAAAGTTGGTCCGCGAGGCCAGAAACGCCCGTCGCGCCAACGCGGCCATCTCCGGCGGCGCCGGCTGCTGCTTTGCGGCGGCGTCGCTCGTCATCTGGATCACCCGTTTCTGGTTCGGCCAGATGATCACCCAGACGTTGAAGAGCATCACCAGCCCAATCAGCGTGCCGAGCGAGATCGACCACTGCCACCAGGCCGACGGCCCCGGCCAGAGTTTCATGAGCATCAGAAGCCCGGCAAGAACCGTGACCCAGGCCGAATGGCGGAACCACCAGAGGGCTCGCGGCATCAACTGCGGAACCACCTTCCCCTTCGTAGGGGCGTCCAGGCTCTTCATGAAATTGACGTTCACGAGGTTAAAGAAGTAGAGAAGACCGATCCAGGTGATACCGGCGACAAAATGGGTCCACCGAAGGATCGTCTGGAACAGAAGTCCGGGATCAGGCATTCGGCTCCTCCTTGCTATGGGTGTCGGGGCAAAAGATAATGGGCTTTCCCCCTGTTGTCAAAAAAATCGCCCCGAAAAAAAGAAGGTTCCCTTTGGGGAACCTTCGAGCTGCTTCAGGGTTGAAACGAAAAGGCCGTTTCTTACGTCAGCCGGAGAACGAGTGGCCGCAGCCGCAGGTCGATTTGGCCTGCGGGTTCTTGATCGCGAACCCCGCGCCATTGAGGCTGTCGTTATAATCCACTTCGCTCCCCGAGAGCATCGGCGCCGATTGGGGGTCGAGAAAGAGCTTCACGCCGTGCTGCTCAAATACATCATCCTCTTCGCCCGGCTTCTCCTCGAATACAATCCCGTATTGGAATCCCTGGCAGCCGCCGCCGCTGACATAGACCCTAAGACCATACCCCGGCTTGTTCTCTGCGACAAGCAGCTCCTTGACCTTGGATCCCGCCTTTTCCGTGATGGTGATCATCGTGCGGCACCCTCCTTTAAAAAACGGCGACAACCGAAGTATAACAGAGCCCGGGCGCGGGAGCAATCAGTTTTTTACGACGCATCGCCCCTCCTTCACATGGGCGACGAATTCCTCCTGAAAATTGACAAAGGCCGATTCGACCGCCAGCGCCGCGCCGGTCAGGAGGTAACAGTAGCCCCGCCCCTTGATCATGCCGGAGACCTGCCCCACCAGGTCGACATCTTTCTGCGTCCCGCCCCCCTCCTCGATCTTCTTGAGCAGATCGGCTAGGTGGGCCGTCCCCAGCGTGCAGGGAGGGCACTGCCCGCACGACTCCTTGGCGAAGAAACGGGCGTACTTTTCCGTCTCCTCGACGATGCAGGCGGTCTCGTCCATCACGATCACGGCGCCGGTGCCGAGCCCGGAGCCGATCCTTTTCAAGGACTCGAAGTCGAGTGGGACATCGAGGTCCCGATCGGTCACCAACGAATTGGAAGGACCGCCCGGAAAAACCGCTTTGACCCGCCCGTTCTTAACCCCGCCCCCCCGCTCCTCGATGAGCGAGCGGAGCGGAACCCCGAGCGGAAGTTCATAGAGGCCCGGGCGCCGGACATCGCCGGTGAGCGTGAAGATCATCGTTCCTGGGCTGTCCGAGGAACCGATCGCCCGGAACCATTCGGCCCCGTTCCGGACGATGAAAGGGACGTGGCAGAGTGTCTCCGCATTGTTGACCACCGTAGGGGCGCCGAAAAGCCCGCGAACCGCCGGGTAGTACGGGGGCTTCTGACGGGGCGCGGCGGCCCTCCCCTCGATAACCTCAAGGAGGGCGGTCTCCTCCCCCGCGACGTAGGTCCCCGGACTCTTCGCGATTTTCAGCTCCACCGGAAAAGGGCTCCCCTCTCCCCAGAGGCCGGCGGATCGCGACTCATCCAGCGCCTCTTCCATCAAGACGAGCTCGTCAGCGAACGTGCCGTTGATATAGAGATAAGCCACGGAGGCGCCGACCGCGTACGCCGAGAGGATCGTCCCCTCGATCAGCAGATGCGGGTTCCTTTTCAGGATATACCGATCCTTGAAGGTTCCCGGTTCGTCCTCCGCAGCGTTGCAGCAGAGATATTTCACGCCGGATCGCGCGGAGACAAACTCCCACTTCTTCCCGGTCGGGAACCCCGCCCCTCCACGTCCTCGCAGGTTAGCCCGCAGGACCTCGCCCAGAACGGCATCCGGGGAGAGGGCGCGGGCGCGTGTGAGCGCCTCGTATCCGCCGCACTCGCGATATGCATTAAAACGGATCGGCCGGACGCTGGGGAAATCCGGCAACGGGAGATCTTCGACCAGATAGCGCGTCACCTCCGCCAGCGGCGACATCAGCGACGGCGCTCCTTGTTTCCCCCGGACCCGGACGGACAGGTCAGGCTCTGGAGGCGACCAGGAGTTTGCGATTGCGGTACAGAAACGGCGCCGGACGATCCATTCGATTTCGCAGGATGAGCGGATCGACGATCTCGCCGCAGATTGGGCAGCGAAACCCCCAAAAATAGAGCCGCCCGGTCTCTTGGAGATCCTCGAAGATCTCCTCCAGCATTAAGTTCTTGCATCGTGAGCACTGCATCAACGACACCCCCTTTCCTGGGCTCTTTAGAGAGCAAGAGACGTGCCGCCGCTTCCGATCGCAAGTTCTGAATCATTTCAAAATGTTTTGACCCGGGGACATGGGACCGGTGCGTTTCAGATTTGAAAATTTTTCCGAAAATGAAACTAGGCGCGTCCAGCATCTGGGTGGAGGATCTTATGCCTCTTCATCTTTCTCCAAAGCGTCGTTCTGGAGATCCGCAGTTTGGAGGCGGCCCGTTGATAGTTCCAGCCGGTCTGCTCGAGGACTTTCGACAAGAGTTCCCGCTCCACCGCCCGCAGCGGGCTCGGGTGGCTTACAGCGCGGGCAACCAGCTCCGCGCGGCGGATCTGAATGTCCGTCTGAAAGTGCTCCGGGAGGATCGTCTCCCCATGCACGAGGACCAGCGCGTGCTCGATCATGTTCTCCAGCTCCCGGATGTTTCCGGGAAAGTCATAGTTCATCAATATCTGGAGCGCCTCCGGGGAGATCCGCGTCACCTTCTTCCCCATCTCCCGGTTGAAGCGGTTGATAAAGTGGTCCACCAAAAGGCGGACATCCTCCTTGCGCTCCCGAAGCGGCGGGAGATAGATCGGAACCACCCGGAGGCGATAATAGAGATCCTGCCGGAACTCCTCTTTAGCGATTGCAGCCTTCAGATCCTTGTTGGTCGCCGCGATGATCCGGACATCGACCTTGATCCGGCGGGAGTCGCCGACCTTCTCAAACTCCCCCTCCTGAACGACCTGGAGGAGCTTGACCTGCAGATTCGGGGAGATGTCTCCGAT
>CAZSHZ010000052.1:0-3322 GCA_964606955.1 uncultured Nitrospirota bacterium | reverse complement strand
GACCTCGGTACACTCGACGCCATCCTTTGTCAGCATCTTGGCATGCATGTTCCCGGTAATCTCGCCGGGCCCCAACAGGACAAAAAGTTCCAGCGTCGAGTCGATCGAGGCAGTTCCACCCGGCTCCCCCGGGAATTTGTGCTTCAGAAGTTTCGTCGGATCGAAACCTGGGGCGGCCCGGTCAGTGGCCTTGTTGCGAAGATCAAGGCAGTTCGTCTGATTGCTGCTATCCGGAACTTTAGCGCCGGGACTCGGATTGGAGCACTGGGCAGCCGCCTGGCGCGGCAAAAGGAGAAGTCCGAGGAAGAGATATGCCCCCCACCGTTTCACGGCGTCGTGATCCCAGAACCGCTCGGCCCCTGCGGATAGGGGACGATTGGGAAGAGGAGGTCGCGGCCGCTGATCGGGTCTCTCTGCTTGAACTTCTGATACTCAAAGGCGTCCGAGCTCTCCTGGAAAAACTTTCCACCGCCGACTGCGGCCGGCCGGGTCGGCGGCATCTCGATCCGCATGGTCCAGGAGATCACAGAAGGGGTGAAACTCTCGCCGTCGTTGTTGGCGGTCCAGGTACGGGTGAAGTTGAACTGCATGTCGCCTGTTCCAGGCGCGTCCAAAGTCCCGGCCGCAATGTCGGTCCGGCCGACGGTGATCGCAATGACGATCCGCTCCGACTGCGTGCTGGAGGTGCAACCCGGCGGGGGAGGTGGCACATTCGGGTCTGTGGAGATTCCACAGGGGGCCCACCGGAGCGTGTTGACAAGGTCAAAACCCATGTGTGCATTGGTCTGCTGGCTTCCGGAAACTTTGCAATCGGTTTCTCCCGAGGCGCAAAAATCAGCCATCGACGGCATCGTACTGAAGAACGGCTTTGCGGTATTCCCCGGATCGCTGGAGTTGCCGGTCAGGGCCGATGTGATCCGCGGAATATTCATCCCTTCGGCGATCGGATCAAATCTGAGATCCCCGCAATTCAATCCGGGGAGTCCCCACCCGGGGTCGGGGATCGTATTGCCGTTGGAATCGAGCAGGAGCGCCGCAGAGGCGTCCAGGGTCCGGCTGACGCGCTTGAATGGGGAATTTGACCCCTCCGTGATCCCGCAACGGCCGCCGGGGGCGTCCGGCCGAATGTCGTCGGCGGTTCCGAGCGTCTCGTCCTTCCCCGGATCGATCCCGGAGATGATCCCGAACATATTGTCGGTCACCGCGCCGGAGCCGAGACGGGAAAAGAAGGGTGGGATGCTCCCGGTCGCCGGATCGATATGCTTGATCAGGTTCGTGCGAGGATTAAAACCGGGACAGTTGGGACAGAGGAGGGTCGCCACGCTTCCGAAGCACTGGGTGCTGGTGTTCGACTGGTGGAGGCCGACGCCGCCGACCACAGAGCATTGGGCGTCGGCCGGGAGAGCGGGGAAGAAAACCCCGACCGCCAAGATCAGGGTCAGGGCGAGCGCGGTGCGGAGGCGCACTTACCCTCCGATATTCACCATCGTGAGGAGTTGTTTGTCCTGAGGGATCATGTCGAGTTCATGATACTCCGGCTTGATCAGCATGACCTGATTGAGCAGACCGTCGATCTGCTCGTCGGTGGCGCCGCTTCGCATCGCCTCGCGGAAATCGACCGCCATCTCGGAGAAGAGGCAGGGGCGGATCTTTCCGTCCGCGGTCAGCCGCACGCGATTACAGGTGTCGCAGAAGTCGTGAGAAACGGCGTGGATGAATCCGACCACACCGGGAGCGCCGGGGACGCGGAAGTTCTCGGCCGGTCCGGAGTCGTTCTCGTTGGAGCCGTTGATCGGCTCGAGTTTCCCGAAAACCTCCTCGACCTCCTCTTTCACGGCGGTGAAGGGCTTGTAGCTCTTTTTCCATGTCTCCCAGTTGGCGCAGGGCATAAACTCGATGAACCGGACATGGTACGGCTTTCGCAGCGTCATCCGGACAAAATCCATCACCTCGTGGTCGTTCACGCCGGCCTGCAAGACGCAATTGATTTTTAAAGGATCGAAGCCGGCCCGCTCGGCCGCCTCGATCCCCTCCCATACCTTATAGAAAATATCTCTGCGGACGACCTCGGAAAAGGTCTTGGGGTTCAGCGAGTCGAGGCTGATATTGATTCGCGTCAAGCCCGCTTTATAGAGGTCGGCCGCCATCTCTTTTAAGAAGACGCCGTTTGTGGTGAGCCCGATGGTCGTTATGCCGGGGACCTCGGAGAGTTGCTTGATGAATCCGACGACACCGCGCCGGACCAGCGGCTCCCCCCCGGTGACCCGGACCTTGCGGAGCCCCCGACGCGCCGAAACCGTCACCAGCCTGGTCAGCTCGTCGTAGGTGAGGAGGTCCTCTGTCGGAGTCCAGTCGAGACCCTCTTCCGGCATGCAGTAGACGCAGCGGAGATTACATCGGTCGGTGATCGAAACCCTCATATAAGTGATCATCCGCCTATATGAGTCAACAAGAGGAATCATGGGACCTCCTATGCGCAAGAATAGCCCACTTGATCGGGCCGAGTTTAGCGGAATCCGAGCCTGTTTTCAAATAAATTTTCAACAGGGCTGGGAAACCCACAAAGTTGTCCGTTTCATCCATGAAACATCTATCCATGCTCACCAAGGGTTAAGATTAGCCGGATCTTCATATTTGTCAAATCAGTGGGAATGGACAAATATGGCAATTGTATTACTTCCAGAATTGACCGACACAAGATCCTGCCGGCTATCTCCATCCAGATCGAAAGCCAAAAGAGAAACAGGGTCTTTCCCCACGAAATACTCCTCATCCGATACCTGCTGAAGTCCCCCATCTACGAGTCGGACGAGAACAATCTTTCCGGGGCGCCTAAGGAGAAGGGCGATATCGTCTCTGTCGGTGGAGGAAAACCGCCCGGCGGCGACAGAATAGGGCTGATCCGACGGGAAGGAGAGCGAAACTAAAGTGAATGTCCGGCCATCCCCTCCCCCGAGAAGAACCTGCAGGGATCCATCCTGGCGGGAGCCGTCGGAGGCCGTTCTCCCCTCATTGGCAATAGCGAGATCGATCTTCCCGTCGCCATCAAAATCGCCCGCTGCCAGACCCTGCGGTCCGGCGCCGACGGATTGGAACGACGCCTCCTCAAAGAACAATGGAGAGATCTGACGCCGAACCGAGAGCTGACCCGATTGATTGTTGATCGAGACCAGATCATCCTGGCTATCGGAATCGAGATCAACCGGCAGGAGCCCAGACGTCCCGGCCACCCCTGCTTCAAAAGATCCCCGTTGGGAAATTCCCCCCTCCTCGGTCACGTCGAAGAGGTAAAGAGCGCCGTCTCCGAGGGAATCGACGACCA
>CAZSHZ010000051.1:0-21803 GCA_964606955.1 uncultured Nitrospirota bacterium | reverse complement strand
CTGCACATAGGGACAGTGGTTACAGGTAAACATGACGACGAGAGTGGGGCTCTCTGCGAAACTCGATAGCGTGTAGACTTTTCGGTCCACGCCCGGAAGAGAGAAATCGGGCGCCTTCTCCCCGATCGCAATCCGTCCCATTTCAATGAGATGGAGGGGGCGGGGTCCCAGTCGGAACCACGCCTCCGCCGGCCGGCGGCTCGCCGGCCGATCCCGGCTCGGGCATGTTGAGAAACATCCGCATCTGTTTTTTCAAGAATTCTCTTGCCCGCTCTTCCCGCAGGTTCAGCCGGTATTCGTTGATGATCTTGGTCGACTGCGCCATCCACTCCTTCCAGCAGGGGTCGCAGATCTTCTTTTTGATCTCCTCCCCCAACTTGCCTCCATATGCGACCCCCTCAATTTCCGGCGCGACCTTGCCGCAGTGAATGCAGGGGATCTCGGCCATGATTCCTACGGCTCCCGTCGCCGCCCGAGCGTCGTGACATAGACAACGATCTCCTCCAGCGGGCGCCCCAGGAGCGCGTTGACTTCATCGTCATAGAAGCCGCCGATTCCGGACGCCCCGAGGCCGAGGCGGATCGCGGCCAGATTCAGGCGCTCCCCGATCTGGCCCGCATCCAGGTGAAGATACCGGTAGGCACGATCGCCGTAGAGGCGGATGGCGCGCGGCAGATCGGCGGTGTGAATGACGACCGCGGCGGCGTCGCGCGCGAGTTCCTGGCCCAGACAGAAATGCGCGGTCTGGGGGATGAAGTCCCCATGCCGGATCGGCCGGAGCGAGTGGCTCCCGGGCGCGTAGTAATAGACCCCCGGCTCGATCCCGACCGAGCGCTGGACCACAACGTACGTCAGCAGGAGGGTCGGATCAAAGAGGCCGGAGTGCGGGAGATCGGAGAGGCCTGCATACGCATAAGCAAGGAGGGCCCCCAACTCGTCCGCTAAAAAGGGCTCCGCGGAAAAGGCGCGGGTCGAGCGACGCATGAGAATCGTCCGGGCAATCCCCCGTTCGTCCCCGCCGGTCATTGTCTCCTCCTCTTTCGCCTCCTCCTCTTGAGCTGCCTCTCCCTCTTCCCGCCAATTGATCGGCACACGGGTGAGCAGAGTAGGAGAGGGCTGCGGACATTGATTCTCCGGATAATCGATCTGGGGGAGAATCAGCTCGCCGCTTTCCATCTTGGGGATCCGAGAGGCAAGGTGAATCTGACGGAGGAGATCGGTTGCCGCGGCCTCCTTTATCAGAGGCGATGGACGAGCCGGGTTTCTCCTTGAAGCCTCCCCGGGACGTGTCATCGGGACCGCCGCCAAGATCCCCTCTTGCTCCTCATCTAAAAAGAGAAGCCTGTTCAATCCGTCGTCATAGAAACCGGCGATCGGATGGGCTTCCAACCCCTCAAGAGGCGCGCAGCAGAGCAGATTTCCAAGGACATGGCCGGTATCCAGGAGGATCCGCCGATAGGCGCGCTCGCGATAGCGCCAGGCGCTCCGATAATAGATCCCGGTGAAGAGGAAAAGGAGGCGCGAAACCGATACGGCCTCCTGTCCGAACAGATGCCGTGAGAGATCTTCCCAAAAGTTCCCTTCCCAGACTAAGACCAGTGAGTGATCTTTCACCTGAAAATTGTAGATGCCGTCCGGCAGCGCCGGGAGGTCGCGCACCGCAACATAGATCTCGGTCGGATAGAGCCCCCCTGCGCTCGGCGCGGCCCGAAGATAGAGCGATTGGCCGGCGGGAAACTGGACGATGCCGGTCACCCCGTTTGTGAAATAGAGGAGGCGGGAGATCTCGCCGAGCGTGATCGGCCCCTCTTGCTCCGCGGGGGGCTCAAGCGGCCGGCCCGTAAACGGGCTTTTTGAAAAGGGGAGATACGGGGTCAGGTCGATCCGCTTTTCGCTCTGATATTCCTTGAAGGGGACCGGCTGGGCCGACCAGTCGAGCTGCTGGTGGCGGCCGATCTCCTCCTCGAAATATTTCGTCCCCTGATGATAGACTTCGGCGATCGAACGGGTCATCGGTTTCAGAAAGTAATACAGAGGATCGGGTTAGTCAACGATCCGATCCTCTTCTTGCGTCCCTCTCTCCTTGGGGGTATAAAAATGCCGATGAGCAGGATCATTCAGATCTTCGTGTCAGGGAGAGAAAAGCCTGGAGCCACCGCGAGGTTGACGAAGGCGATTGCCGAGGCGAACGGGAGGCTCCTCGACATCGAGCAGGTCGTTACAGGCTCGCTTCTCTCCCTTTCGCTCCTGATCGAGATTCAAGAAGAGGGAGAGAGGCTGGTGAGGGACCTCACGCTCCTGGCGAAGTCGGAAGGGCTCTCGCTCGATGCCCGGACGGTGGAGCCGGACTCCCTTGCCGGGACGCGGCCGATCCCGACCAAACAGCGATATCTGGTGACCTGCCTCGGCCCCGAAGTTCCGATGCCGCTGGTCGCCCGGCTCTCGGCCCTCCTCTCGGAGAAGGGGGCGAAGATTGATCGGATCGCGCAGATCGGGAGAAAAAAGATCTCCTGCATCGAACTGACGGTCTCGGCCTCGGGACTGGACCAGCAGTCGCTCGCAAAATCTCTTCTTGCCCTCTCCCGGGAGTTCTCGGTCGACGTCGCCCTGCAGGAGGAGAACGTCTTTCGAAAATCGAAGCGGCTGCTCGTCATGGACATGGACTCGACGCTGGTCGCGGGGGAGGGGATCGACGCGCTTGCAGCCGAGGCCAAGGTCGGCCCCCGGGTGGCCGAGATCACCGCGCGGGCGATGAACGGAGAGATCTCCTTTCCCGACGCGCTTCGCGAGCGGGTGCGGCTGTTGGCGGGGCTTCCGGTCGCGGCGATGGAGAGCGTTCGGTGGCGGATCGGGTACACGCCCGGGGCCCAGGATCTGATCCGCGCGGTCAAGCGGCTCGGATTTAAGACCGCCGTCCTCTCAGGCGGCTTCGACTACTTCACCGACCGGGTCAAGGAGGAGCTCGGGCTCGACTACGCCTACTCCAACCGCCTCGAGGTCGCCGACGGGCGGCTGACGGGGCGGCTTGCCGGAGAGATCATCGACGGGAAAAGGAAGGCCGAACTGCTGGAGGAGATCGCCGCGAAGGAGGGGATCCTGCTCGACCAGGTCGTCGCGGTCGGAGACGGGGCGAACGATCTCCCGATGCTTTCCCGCGCGGGGCTTGGAATCGCGTTTAACGCGAAGCCGAAGGTCCGAGAGGAAGCGCGTGCGAGTATCACACAGACGAACCTGGCCGCAATCCTTTTCCTCCTCGGAATCGGCGACGAAGAGCTGGCGCGGCTCAACAACCCCGCGACATGACCCGGCACCGAAAGATCTTCACTCTAAAAGAGGCGGCCGTACTCCTGCCGGCGGTTCAGGAGACCACCGCGAAGGCGGTTAAGGAGGTCAGCGTCCTTGCAGCGCAGATGATCGCCCTGCGGGAGGGTGAAGCGGAGCGGCGGGGTTTCTACCAGAGCGAGCAGTCCAAGATCATCACAAAATGGGCCCAGGAGATCAACGAGCTGGGAGCGGAGGTGAAGGGGCTCTGGCTGGTCGATTTCGACAACGGCGACGGGTACTACTGCTGGCAGTATCCCGAGGAGACGATCTCCTTTTTCCACGGCTACACCGAAGGTTTGGGAGGAAGAACCCGGATCAAACAACCCAGATCAGGCTGACAGGACTTTCAGGTGCTCCTCGACGGAACGGGGAAGGGCATCGAGGTTGTATCCCCCTTCCAGCGCCGAGACGATCTTCCCGCCGCAGAGGGTCTCGGCGAGCGAGCGGACGATCCGGCTCATCTCTCGATAGCCCTCTTCGGTCACCCGCATTGAGGCGAGCGGATCATCCCGGTGCGCGTCAAACCCCGCAGAGACCAGGATCAGATCGGGCCGGAACTCCTCCAGCGCCGGCGCAAGGACCCGCTCGAAGATGGCAAGATACTCTCGATCGCCGCACCCCGCCGGAAGCGGGGAGTTGATCGTCGTCCCCTCCCCCTCTCCCGCGCCCCGTTCTTCGGCCGCGCCGCTCCCCGGATAAAAGGGATATTGGTGGACGGAAAAATAGAGGACCGTCGGGTCCGAATAAAAGATCTCCTGGGTCCCGTTTCCATGATGGACGTCCCAGTCGACGATCGCCACCCGGGAAAGATCGTGGCAACGCTGGGCGTACCGCGCGGCGATGGCAACACTGTTGAAAAGACAGAACCCCATTGCGCGCCCGCTCTCGGCGTGATGCCCGGGAGGCCGGATCGCGCAGAAAGCGTTCGATACCCTTCCGCCGGCCACAGCGTCGGTGGCCGCGAGGATCCCTCCGACGGCGGCATAGGCCGCGGGGAGAGAACCGGGAGAGATGGGGGTGTCGGCATCGAGATATACCTGGCCCTGGCTGGGGACCATCCTGCGGATCAAGGAGAGGTACCGGGATGAATGCACCTCGAAGATTGCCCGCTCGATCTCCGCGGCATTTTCCTTGCGGACGATCGTGGCGAGCTCTTTTTTGAGACCTGTCTCCTCCAGATGCCGGTCGATCGCGACCAGACGCTCCGCCGCCTCCGGATGATAAGCGCCGGTATCGTGGTCGAGATAGATGGGATCAAACAGATACCCCGTCATTTTGTCCGTACGCCCCAGTCGGCGGATGATTTTGTGTAGGCGATGATCACCTTGCCGCAGATGTTGCAGGAAGTCTCCTCGATGCTCTCGGCCTCGCCGTTGGCTGCAGAGGGGGTGTCCGGGACATGGACATAGGCGGTTCCCTTGCAGTAAGGACAGGTCACGCCGTAAAGAGTGCTCATCCGATTGCCCCCTTTCGTTCGATGACGACCTCTCTCACAATCGCGTGAGGAGACAGCGACAGGAGATAGAGGACCGTCCGGCCGACATCCTCCGGCTGAATCATCTCCGAGGCGGGAACCGTTGCGCCCGAGACCATCGGCGTGGCGACATAGGCCGGGCAGATCGCCGTCGCCCGGATATTGTACGGAACCCCCTCTTCGAGCAGGGCCTGCGTGAAACCGATAACCGCGAACTTGGAGGCGCTGTATGCCGAGGCGCCTCCCATCCCGGTCTTCCCTGCCAGCGATGAGATGTCGATGATATAGCCCGATTTCTGCCGCTTCATCAGAGGAAAGACGGCCCGGGTGCAGAGGAAGACCCCTCCCACGTTGACCGCGAAGGTCTTTTCCCAAGACTCCTCCGTGATCTTGTCGATCTCCCCGTGAGAGCCGATCCCCGCGTTGTTCACGAGGATGTCGATCCGGCCGAACCGCTGGACAGTCATCGAGACGAGGCGATCTACCTCGCGGGGCTTGGAAACATCGGCGGGGATTGCCATCAGCGGGCTCCCCTCCTTCTCGATCTGCTTGAAGGCGCGGGAGAGTCGCTCCTCGTTTCGCGCGCAGATCACGACCGAGGCCCCCTCTTGGGCAAGGGCCCGCGCGATCGCAAACCCGATCCCGCTGCTCCCCCCGGTCACGATCGCGACGCGATCGGCTAGGAACTTGGCGCCGCTCACGCCACCGCCCCGAGGATTGAATTTCGGGCAGAGGCGAAATCCTCATCGGAGAGGACCGGTTCCGCCCCGGTGGTGGAGAGGGGCTCGACTAATTTCACCCAGGAGACGCATCCCCGATACGAGGAGAGATTCGGAAGGGTTCTCTTTTCGGGGAGACGAAAAACGCGGAGAACAAGAAGATGGAGGCCCTGCTCTCCCCCGAAAGAGAACCGCTCGCGGATCACCTCCGGGCTCCAGAGATGGAATGGGGCGAGCCGCTCTACAAGCGCAAGTTCGCGCAGGAAGAGGAAATCGGAAGCCACGGCGTAAGAGGAGATCAGCCGGAGGTCGTCGGAGGGCCGATCGGAGGCCTGGCCACGCTCTTCCTGGTGCGTGTAGGTCGGGAAAAGGAAAAATTCTCGATGAATAAGTTCAAACTCCCCCTCGCGTTCGGCGATCCCCCCTTTGCGCAACAGGATCGTCTGGACGCCCCTCTCAAGCGCCCCGATGATGGCCGCCCACTCCTTTAACGCCGCGTCGTTCTTTTCAAGCATACGCCGAGACGAATGGATTCGATCTCCGCTCCACGCCGATGGTTGTTTGAGGACCATGTCCCGGGATCACGAGTGTCCGCTCATCCAAGATCAAAAGGCGATCCTTGATCGACCGGATGATCTGTTCGTACGAGCCTCCCCAGAGATCGGTCCGGCCGATGCTCCCCGCGAAAAGCGTATCGCCGGAGAAGAGGCGCCCCTCCGACGCGAGATGGAAACAGACGCTTCCGGGAGTGTGTCCCGGCGTATGCAGGACCTCGATCACGCTCTCCCCGAAACGGTACTGATCCCCGTCCTTCAAAAAATTGGGGAAGAGCGCGTGCGGCGGCGACGGGAGCCCGAAGAGCGCGGCCTGCCGGTCGACATGCTCGGCGAGCGGAAGGTCATCTGGATGAAGACAGGCAATCGCTAAAGTTTGCTCGGCAAGCGGTTGGGTCGCGCCGATATGATCGAGATGGGCGTGGGTGTGGAGGAGCCAGCGAATCTTCAGTTTCTCTTGGGCGATTTCCGCCTGGATCATCTCCGCGTCGTCGCCCGGGTCGATGACGATCCCCTCGCGCGTCTTCTCGTCGCCGAGGATCACGCAGTTGCAGGCGAACGGGCCGACCACCAGGACCTTGGCGATCATCGGAGAATCGGGACGTTCCCCTGCACCGGGATCCGCCGCCTCTCTCCCCCTCGCCGCCGCTCGATCTGAAGCTCTCCTTCTCCTTTTTTTGTATACCGGAGGATAAGGCGCGCGACCATCGGATCGAGGTCCGCCGGCTCCTCCTCGACGGCGGCGGGGACTCCGGTCACAACCGCCACCGGAGCCGGAAAGCCGATCGGCCGATAGAAGATCATCCTCCCGGCCTCCACCGCGGGAGAAGAGAGCCGCTCGATCTTTTCATTCTCCTCTCTGTTTCGGCCCAAGATGATTCTCACGGCCCCCTCCCGCTCCGGATCGAGGCGGAACTGGCGCCCATGGCGGAGGAGCCGCAGCTCCTCCGCCGTTGCATCGGGCCGATCGTCGAAGAATTCGCGAAGCCGCTGCGAGAAGATCGGGTCGGTCAAGAGACAGCCGCCGCCGGGGGTCTCATAGCCGGTCAGATGGAACTCCTCCGCCAGTCTCAACTGCTCCTGCCGGGCGCGTCCGGAGATGGAAAGGAGTTTCTCTCGATCGACCCACCCCTCCCGTTCCGGGAGCGTCGGGGCGAGATGCTTTGCAGAGAGGGGGCGGAGGACCAGATCCCCCATTTCGCTGTCGCGGTCGATCACATGAAGCGCGTCGCGCCGCTGCGACATGGGGCGCTGGCCGAGGACCTCGCCGGTCACGATGAAGTCGGCCCGCTCCTCTTCCATGACCTTGTGCGCGATCTCGAACATGTAGATCCGGCAGTCGATGCAGGGGTTCATGTTCCGGCCATAGCCGTACTTCGGATTTTTGACCAGATCGATGTAGGCCTCGCCCTTCTCCCGGACGATCAGTCGGATCCCCAAGCCCTCGCAGACCTTTTCGACCGCATTCTCGCAGCCGAACGGGGAGGTCAGGTAAAGCCCGATCACCTCGATCCCCTGCTCGAGCAGGATCTTGGCAGCGAGGGTCGAGTCAAGCCCTCCCGACATCAGCACGATGCATTTGCGGTTCATGCGGTCGATGCTAGCAACCGCTTATGGTCAAGTCAAGGCGGGGATTTTACAAGGATTGAAAGCGGGCAGGGGCTACTCGGAGCTCCCTTTCAGGTCATCAATCAGCGGTTTGTTGTAGTCGTGGCAGTTCGGACAGAGGTCGTCGACCACCGCGTCGGATTTGGCCCACTCCCCCTGCACTTGTCCCTCCTCCTCGATTATCTGGTAGCAGACGTCGCAGAGAAAAAGCGCGCCCCGGCTGACCTTCAGGGTTTTCATCTCAAGCCGGAGATGACTCGGTTGAGGTCCTTCCGATTGACCACACGATGAACCCTTACTTCCTGAGACTCCACGCGGAAAATCGCTCGAAAATTGCCAATTCTCAGGCGGAAAAATCCCTCTTTAAATCCTCTCAATTTTTTGATCCTCTTTCCGTCCGGTATAACATCGTTCTCCAAAGTTTTGATTTGCCGGAGAATGGTCTGCTGGGCGAACATTGGAAGAGACCGGACGTCCTTCTCCGCGGTAGGGGTAAGTCGAACGTTAGAGTTCGACACCTAGCTCTTTCGCTAGGTCGTCCAGGGATTTGAGCCTTCCCGCTTTCTCTTCTCTGATGCTTCTTTCGAGGACTCTCTTGAATTTTGGGTGATGCGTGAGAATATAGTCCTCCAGATCGTCCTCGGTCATTTTCTGAATTAAAACCCAGGGCTTGCCGCGGTATGTGACCAGAACGTCTCGCCGGCGCGCTTTGGCGAGGACCTTCTTTGTGTCGAGCCGAAGATCGCGAACATTGGCAAATTTCATGTTTTCCCCTCGGGAATGTTACTTTTATGGGTAACATATATCACGAGCCTTGGGACGACGTCCAGCTGGACATTCTGTTATTTTCCAAATTGTTCGCGCTTGTATTCCGTTCGCATCTCGGAGGCGAGGCGGCCGAGACGGTACTCCCCGCGGTCGACGAATCGCGCGTATTTTGCCAGCGTCGGGTGGACCCGCTCGATCTCGGTAAACATCATCTGGGTTAACCGCCTGTAATCGGGGTGACCCTGCGGCATGGTCCGCAACTCGGAGATGAAGATCGCCTCGCGCAGATTCAGCGTAAAATACCATCGCACTCGGAAGGCGAACGGAACCGCATACTCCGCTTCGTTCGGGAGGTCGGCGCGGATCTCCTCATAGAGTCGGGCGGTCCCCTCCATTGCCTCCGAGAAAGGCTCGGCCAAGCCCATCTCCTCCATCTCCTGCGGGACGTCGAACCCGTGCCGCGTCGTGAACGCCTGCCGCTCCTGCGTGAGGATCCGGTGCCGCTGGAGGTCGCGATAGATCCCGAGGTTTCCGAGAAAGTCGAACGTGTAATAAACGTTCTCCAGCGCGCGCCCCGGCTTGTCGCGGCGGTTCTTTCGATCGGCGAGGTAGGCCTCCATAATCCGCTCCCGCTCCGCCGCAGACATCTTGCGGACCCGATCAAGAATCTGCTCGAACGGATGCTCCAGGTGGGGATAGAGGATCGCCGCGACAACCTTGTTCTCTCCGTCGCGATCGTAATCGACAAGGACCGCCGAAGGGCCCGGGGCGGGCTTCTCAGCGGGGAGATCGCGCGAGAGATCCGATGCCGCCTGCGCCGTCCGGTCGCGCACCGATACCAGATAATCGCTCCGCTTCGCTCGCTTGACGAACGAAGGGATCAGGAGGTTCAGTTCCCGGTGCATCGAGTCGGCCAGTCGCGAAAGTTCTAAAATGGGCGAGGAGTAGAGCTTGACAAGGAGCCGCTCAAACGCCTGACCGACGCCGAAGATCCCGACATTGGTCAGGGTCGCGGCCGGGAGAAGTCCTCGGAGAAGATCGCAGGCGTGCGCCCGCACCGTCGAGCGGTAGGCGCTCTCCGCCCACCGCTTGAGCGACGGGTCCTTGTCGATCTCGGCATAAGTGATCGGCTCCCCGCTCTTCGGATGCCGGTATTCGATCCGATCGACCGGGAGCCGCCTGCCGACATCCTCAATGACCCGATCGATCCATTCGGAATAAAGGGTGAACAGCCCATCCATGGTTTCAACGAACGCCCGCACGTGCCGGGAGCGCTCGATCGCCGGATCGAGATAGTAGGGCCAGACCCCCCTATCCTTTTTATCGAATCGGACATACCGGGTCGATTTCTCCAATGGGGCGATCCCGATCCGGGCGTCTTCGACCGCCTTGGCCGCCACGTTGGAGATCCGCTCGAGCGCGATATGGGCTCCGCCGAGCTGTGCGACCGAATCGTCGCCGTATCCGATCAGAACCCGGTCGTAGAACTCCCTCGCCTTTTTGACTGATGCCGATTCGGCGTCGGGAAGTCCCTCCCCTTCTGTCGTCTGCGCCAGGTCAGGGAGGGCCGCGAGAAACTCGTCGAGAAAGGTCCTACGAAGGCTCTTTGTCGAACGTGAGTAGCGCGAAAAGAGGGCGCCGGCGACCTCCTGTGGAAGCCGCAGTCCAAAGACGTCGCGGTCGAGATTCGTAAAGAAGGGGCGAAGCCTCGCCCGCTCGCCTTCTGAAAAATCCTCCGGCGCATCGGATGTCACGCCTTTGTCCCGGCCCGCGCGAAAAGGGCCTCCGCGCGCGCGACATCGTCCCGGCTCCCGATGATCAGGGGGACTTTCTGATGAAGCGCCTCCGGAACGACCTCCATGATCCGTTCGGTCCCGGTGGAGGCACTCCCCTTCGCCTCCTCCACGATGTAGGCGAGCGGTGCGGCTTCGTAGAGGAGGCGAAGCTTGCCGCTCGGGTTCTTCGTATCCGCGGGGTAGAGGAAGACCCCCCCCTTCAGAAGGTTCCGGTGAAAATCGGCGACGAGAGAACCAACGTAGCGGAGCGTGTATCCCTCCCCCTTCAGCCCGTCGAGGTAGCGGCGGACCGGCTCCGCCCAATGCATGCTGTTCCCCTCGTTAACCGAGTAGATCTTCCCCTTCGCCGGAATCTCGATCCGCTCATGGGAGAGGAGAAACTCGCCGATCGACGGGTCAAGCGTGAAACCGTGGACGCCGTAACCGGTGGTGTAGACCATCATCGTCGAGGAGCCGTAGATGACGTAGCCGGCGCAGACCTGCGCAGTTCCCGGCTGGAGGAAATCCTCCAGCATGGCATGGCTCGTCGCGCTCTTGCGCCGGTAGATCGAGAAGATCGAGCCGATTGAGATGTTCACGTCGATGTTGGAGGAGCCGTCGAGCGGATCCATGACCAGGATATATTTCCCTTTCGGATAGGGATCGGGGATCTGGTAGATGCCGTCCATCTCTTCAGACGCCATCGCAGCCAGATGCCCCGTGATCGAGAGGGCCCGGATAAAGGTCTCGTTCGAGAAGACGTCTAATTTTTGACGCGCCTCACCGTGGACGTTGCGGCTCCCGTCCCATCCGAGAATGTCGATCAGCCCCGCCTTGTTCACCTCCCGCGAGATGATCTTCGCCGCGGTGGCGATCTCCGAGAGCATCCCCGTAAAATCGCCGGTCGCCGCCGGAAACTCCCGCTGCTTCTCGATGAGGAATTTTGTCAGCGTCATCCCGATCTTGCTCGATCCACCCTGCATCTTCCCTCCTACCGTACCCTCCGCGCTCCGCGCTTCTCGATCCCCGCGATCCGGATCTCGGCGGAAACCCCCTCTGCGGCAAAGGCCCGGCGCATCGCCTCGCCGATCCGCTTTGCCGCACCTCTCCGATCCGTCACCGCGAAGAGCGACGCCCCGGCCCCGGCGATTGAGCAGCCGAGCGCGCCGGAGGCAATCGCGGCCTCCTTCACCTTGGCAAAACCTTTGATCAAGCCGGCCCGGGCAGGCTCCACGACCCGGTCGGCAACCGATCGGCCGAAGAGCGCGGCATCCCTTTTGGCCACCGCAGCAACGATACCGCAGGCCGCCGCCATATTCCATACAAAGTCGCGCATGGCCACATCGCGCGGAACGACTCCCCGAGAGTCCCGAGTGGAAAGGCGGAAATCGGGGATGGCGACGATCAGGGTCACGCCGGGGATGGTCCCCAGCGACAGGACCTCCCGCGTAAAAGGATTGGTCAGCACGACGCCGCCCAAGAGCGAGGCGCCGACGTTATCCAAAAAATATCCCCCGCTGGTCGCCTCCTCCGCCTCCGCGGCAAGCGGGGCCAACTGATAGAGAGAGAGTTCCCCTCCCAACAGGAGATTGACCGCGACCGCCGCCGCAACCGCCGAGGCCGCGCTGCTCCCCAGCCCACTCCCCGGGACCCCTTTTGTCAGAGAGAGTTCCACCCCTTCGCGGGAAGAACGGGCGCGGAGCACGGCCTTAGCCGCGATCCCGGCCGTGTTCTTCTCCGGATCGGTTGGAAGGGTTTGCGCCGCGCCTGAGATCGAAGCGATCGTGACTTTAGTTCGGGAGACGCGGCGGGCGATAACGGTGTCCCCGATTCCGGCGACCGCCATTCCTAGCAGATCGAACCCCGGGCCGATGTTTCCGATCGAGCCGGGGGCGAACACTTTGACCCGATCCGGTCGAGCCACGGCTCTAGCGCGCGGAGTTGATCGCGTCGATCAACTGGCGCAGCCGCCCGAAATTCCGCCGGTTGAAGCGAAGAGAGAGACGCGGAAGGGTGGCGATCAGCGGCTCGTTCCCCTCCTCCGGCAGCGGGGAGGTCGTCTCTATCTTCCCCTCGATCAAAAGATCGGCGAAGTCGCGGTTGAGGCGATCGAGCGCCCCTTCGGGGAGCGGCTGCTTCATCCGGATGATCAACCGATCATGGACGTAGCGAAGCGAATGATAGCGGGAGTAGAACTTGAGGACCTCCTCAACCGCCTCGCCGACGTCGTCGGTGATCTTGAAGAGATGCAGATCCTCATCCGAAATAAATCCCCGGCCGAGAAATTCCTTCTCCACATATTTTCGCCAGCTCTCCCAGAAATCCCCCCCGGGCGCGTCGATGAAGACCACGGGAATCGGATCGGCCTTCCCGGTCTGGATCATGGTCAGGACCTCGTACCCCTCGTCATGCGTGCCGAAGCCTCCGGGAAAGAGGGCGATCGCGTCCGCCTCCTTGATGAAGAAGAGCTTGCGGGTGAAAAAGTATTTGAACAGGATCAGTTTCGGGTCGTTCTCAATGAATTCGTTCGGGCGCTGCTCGAAGGGGAGCTGGATGTTCATCCCGAAGGAATGCTTGCGGCCCGCCCCCGACTGGGCCCCCTTCATGATCCCCTCGCCGGCGCCGGTGATGACCATGAACCCGTTTTCCGCCATCCGCCGGGCGAACTCCTCGGCCTGCCCGAACGCCGGCTCCGACTCGAGGGTCCGGGCCGAGCCGAAGATCGTCACCTTCGGCATCTCCCGATAGGGGGCGAACAGTTTGAAGGCGTAGCGCATCTCTTTGAGGGCGTTATGGATGATCTTGACGTCGCCGCGCAGAGGGGCGTCCTGCGCGATCTTTACCGCAGTAATCATGATCTGGCGGATCAGGTCGACATTCTCCTCTCCTCCGGCGGCGGCGATCAGATCGCTGATCCGCTCGGCCAGATCTTTTTCCGTTGGAGAGACAGAGGCCTTCCGCATTGGGCTATTATACCCAATTTGACTCCGCTTGAAAGCCGCCATTATAATCAGACGCAATGGGTAGGGGTGCCGCCGGTAGAGATCATGGCGGCTGAGAGCCGGGAGGAACCGGCAACCCTTTGAACCTGATCTGGGTCATACCAGCGTAGGGAGAGAAAGCCGCAGAGGAGCTCTTCCCTGCGGCTTTCATCGTTTTAGGAGGAAAAATGCGAAAAGAGTGGGTAAAGGGGCGAACAGGAAATGTCTCGCAGATGCACTATGCGCGCCAAGGGATCGTCACCGAAGAGATGCGGTACGTGGGGCAGATCGAAAAGTGCGATCCCGAATTCGTCCGCGCGGAGGTGGCGCGGGGACGGGCGATCATTCCGGCCAATATCAATCACCACAGCCTGGTTCCAATGATCATCGGGATCAATTTCACCTGCAAGATCAACGCGAATATCGGGAACTCCTCGGGAGTATCAGATCTGGAGGAAGAGCTGAAGAAGGTCGAAATGTGCACCAAGTACGGCGCCGACACCCTGATGGATCTCTCCACGGGAGAAGACATCCGGGAGATCCGCGCCGCCATCGTCGAAAAGAGTCCGGTCCCGGTCGGCACCGTCCCGATCTACGAGATCTTGAAGATCGCCGGAGGGAAGGTGCGCGCCATCACGGTCGATCTGATCCTGGACGTGATCGAATATCAGGCCCGGCAGGGGGTCGATTACATGACGATCCATGCGGGCGTCCTCCAAGAATTCTCCGACCTGGCGCTGGAAAAGCGGATCACCAAGATCGTCTCGCGCGGCGGAGCGATCCTGGCGCAGTGGATGAAAGAGCATGGGAAGCAGAACCCGTTTTACACCCACTTCGACCAGATCTGCGGGATCTTCAAAAAATACGACATCTCCTTCTCTCTGGGGGACGGGCTGCGGCCCGGCTGCCTCGCCGACGCCTCCGACGAGGCGCAGTTCGCCGAACTTAGCGTTCTCGGAGAATTGACGGCAAAGGCGTGGGAGCACGACGTTCAGGTGATGGTTGAGGGACCCGGACATGTCCCGATGGATCAGATCGACATGAATGTAAAGAAGCAGATCGTGGAGTGCCACGAGGCGCCGTTCTACGTCCTCGGTCCGCTCGTGACCGACATCGCCCCCGGCTACGATCACATCACTAGCGCGATCGGCGCGGCCATCGCCGGCTGGTCCGGAGCGGCGATGCTCTGCTACGTGACTCCGAAGGAGCACCTCGGGCTTCCGAATCCCGAGGACGTCAAGCAGGGGATCATCGCCTACAAGATCGCCGCCCACGCCGCCGATGTGGCCCGGCACCGTCCCGGCGCGCGAGACCGCGACGACCTCCTCTCGCAGGCCCGCTACGCGTTCGACTGGAACCGGCAGTTCGAACTGTCGCTCGACCCGGAGACGGCGCGCGCCTACCATGACGAGACCCTTCCCGACGAGGCCCACAAGTCGGCCCACTTCTGCACCATGTGCGGCGCCGGCTTCTGCTCGATGCACCTCTCGGAGCGGGCGATCAAGATGGACAACAAAGGGGTCACTCCTCTTGCGATGATTAAGGAGAATGGAAAATGAAACGCAAAGAGCGGCAGATCCATCCGCTTCGCGAGCGCGACATCACGCGCACGATCGCGCGGGAACACGCGGGCGCGTTCGAGCGGATGATTGAATCCGACGCCATTGTGGTCGGAGGAGGTCCCTCGGGCCTCGTCTGCGCGAAAGAGTTGGCCGCGGGCGGGTTGAAGACGCTCTTGATCGAGCAGCAGAACCATCTCGGCGGAGGATTCTGGAACGGCGGTTTTTTGATGAACAAGGCCGCGATCGCCCATCCCGCGCAAGAGATCCTCTTAAAACTCGGCGTCCCGTGCAAGAACGCCGGGCCCGGGCTGTTCATCGTCGATCCTCCCCATGCGACCGCGCGGCTCGTGGCGGCGGCCTACGAGGCCGGCGTGAGCGTCCTGAACATGACGACGGTTGTCGATTTAATCGTTCGCGGCGAGGGAGATCGGCCCCCTGTGGAAGGGGTCGTCGTCAATTGGACGGCGCTGGAGGAGATGGAACACGACGCCGCCCATGTTGACCCGATCGCGCTTGAGGGCCGAGTTGTCGTCGATGCGACCGGCCACGATGCGGTCACCCTCGGGATCCTCGCCCGCCGCAAACTCGTCCCCCCGATCCCGGGAAACGGCCCGATGTGGGTGGAGCGATCCGAGGAGATGGTGATCGAGAAGACCGGCGAGGTCTATCCCGGCCTCTTTGTCGTCGGGCTTGCCGTGGCGGCGGTCTTCGGGACTCCGCGGATGGGTCCGGCGTTCGGCGCCATGCTCCTTTCGGGGAAGAAAGGGGCCGAGCAGATATTGCGGCGGAAGGGGGTACGATCCCTTCCGAGCCACCCCCCGAAGTAGACTGAGCCCCCTTCCGCTGAGAATCGTCGCATTCGGAGACTCGCTGACGGTCGGATACGTCACTGAGAGCGAGGCGGCGCCGTATGCCCCCGTCCTGGCCCTCCTTCTGCGCGCAGAAGGGATTGAGGCGGAGGTCGAGACTCGCGGCGTCTCAGGCGAGACGACTGCCGAGATGCTCCAGCGGTTCGAAGCGGAAGTCATCCAGCCCGCCCCGGCGGCGGCGGTCATCCTGGGGGGGAGCAACGATCTCGGATGGGGCATTCCGCTTGCCGAGGTTCTGGAGAATTTGGAACAGATGTACCGGGAGGCGCAGGCGGCCCGGATCATTCCGATTGCCTGCTCGATCCCCTCCATCCTCGGCGGCGACTCTTATATTCCGCCACGGCTCGCGTTGAATAGTAAAATCAGAAAAAGAGCGGAGGAGCTGGGAATCCCTTTCGCCGATCTATTCTCGGCAACCGCGGAGAGTTCTCCACCGCATCGCCTGAGGGCCGACCTAACCCTCGACGGGCTCCATCTCACCGCCGAAGGTTACCGGATCTTCGCCGGCGTGATCGCCCCTCTGGTCCGGCCGATTGCTCAGCAGCCTCTCCGCTAAGATCCCATCCTGTAGACGGTATCGTGCTCGCGGGCGTGGGCGACGACCTTCATCCCCATCTCCTCTCCTACTTCCGCCCTCTGAATCTTTTGATGCTCGATCTCCATCGAATCTACGCTCTGCTCAAAATCGGTGGTATGGCCGCGGACATGGATCCGATCCCCGACGGCGAGGCCCCCCTTCTCAAGTCTAATCACCGCCACCTGAAGGTGGCTGTAATAGTGGGTCACGGTGCCGACCGGAACCTCCCCCGGCCTTACAACCGGGGCGGCGGGCGCCGCCGGAGTCGGCTTCGGCCGCGGTCTTGCCGCGCGCGCTTTAGAAATCCGCTTTGCCGGTGCGGCGGGACGACGCCGAGCGGCCGTTTTTGTCCTCTTTCGGGGCGCTTTCTTTGCAGTTTTCTTCGCCCTCTTCTTCGCCGCCCTCTTCACCATCTTTTTAGCCCGCTTCTTCGGAGCCCTCCTTCTCACCCTCTTTGTGACCCGCTTGGCCGCTCTCCTTCTCCTCGTGACCCGCTTGGCCGCTCCCTTTTTTCTCGCCCCCGTCTTTCGGGATTTCTTCCTCCCTCCTGCCGCCACCTTCCGCTTCTTCTTCATCTCCCCTCCTTTATCAGTCTCACTATACATTCAAGCGCAGAGGAAAATCCTGCGTAAACGGATTTTCGACAGAACCCCACCGAGACCGCGGCTCATCCGCGTAGAGCTCGATTTCATTTCCGTCGGGATCCTCAAAATAAAAACTCTTGCTGACCAGATGATCCGCCGCGCCGAGGATCGGAACCTCATGAGCGGCAAGAAACCGGTATGCCTCCAGAAGATCCTCGTATGTCGGCACGGCGAGCGCGAAGTGAAAGAGACCGAGATGGCGCTCTTCAGACCGCGCCCCGAACGGGACCGCCAGGAGCGCCAGATCGTGGTGCTGCTCCGAGCATCTTAAAAAAAGCATCCCCGGCCGGGACCCGACGACGCGAAACCCGAGGAGTTCCTCGTAAAAGGTCCGGGCCCGCGCGAGATCGCTCACTTTCAGAACGATATGTCCCCACCCCCGAAGACGAACCATATGAGGCGATAAAGTAGGAAGTGGCGGGACAAATGTCAAGAAACGCCTTTACAAACCACCGAGGCCGGGAATACGATACATAAAATGTCGAATCGCCTCGCAAAAGAGACGAGTCCATACTTAAAACAGCACGCCGAAAACCCCGTCGACTGGTATCCGTGGGGGGCGGAGGCGGTCGAGCGTGCGAGACGGGAGGACAAACCGATCCTCCTTTCAGTCGGCTATTCGGCCTGCCACTGGTGCCATGTGATGGAAAAGGAGTCGTTCGAGGATCCCGAGACGGCCGCCGAGATGAACGAGAAGTTCGTCAATATCAAGGTCGACCGCGAAGAGCGGCCCGATCTGGATCAGATCTATCAGAATGCCGTGCAGCTCTTCATCCGGCGCGGCGGCGGCTGGCCGCTGACGATGTTCCTCTCCCCGGACGGAGTCCCATTCTACGGCGGGACCTACTTCCCCCCCGAGGACCGGCACGGGATCCCCGCCTTCCGGCAGGTCCTCGCCGCCGTGGAGCAGGTCTGGCGCGAAAAGCGGCAGGAGGTCGTCGCGACCGGCGCGGACGTCGTTTCGATCCTCCAGCGGACCGGTACTCCGACTGCTGCGGCCCAGGAGATCGACCCCGCCCTGATCGAGAAGGGGGCGGAGGGGCTCGCGTCGATTTTTGAGCCGCGTCACGGAGGGTTCGGAGGGGCGCCGAAATTCCCGGCAACGATGTCGCTGGAGATCCTCCTTCGTCATGGCGAGGCGACGGGAGACCGCTCCTACATCGATCGGGTCGCATTCACCCTGATGAAGATGGGGCAAGGAGGGATCTACGACCAGCTCGGTGGAGGGTTCCACCGCTATTCCGTGGACGATCGCTGGCTGGTCCCGCACTTCGAAAAGATGCTCTACGACAACGTGCTCCTCCCTCCGCTCTACTTCGCCCTCTGGCGGCTTTTGGGCGATGAGTTTTACCGCCGGATCGGGGCCGAGACGCTCGACTGGATCTTGCGCGAGATGACCGCGCCCGAGGGGGCTTTCTATTCGACCCTGGACGCGGACTCGGAAGGGGTCGAGGGAAAGTTTTATGTCTGGTCCCGCCGCGAGGTTCAGGATCTCTTGGGAGAGGACGCCGAGCTTTTCGGCCACTATTACGACGTAACCGATGGGGGGAACTGGGAGGAGAAGAATATCCTGCACGTCGATCGGCCGGTGGAGACCCTCGCCAAAGAGTTCTCGCTCGATCGTGACGCGATCTTCGAGCGCCTCTCCCGCGCTCGGCAGAAACTCCTCGCCAAGCGCGAGGAGCGGGTCCGCCCCGCCCGCGACGAAAAGGTCCTCACATCCTGGAATGGCCTGGCGCTCTCCGCCTTCGCGGCCGGCTACGAGGCGACCGGGGATCCCCGTTATCTCGCCGCCGCCGAGCGGGCCGCTGAATTTCTCCTTGCCACTCTCAGGAAAGAGGGACGGCTCCTTCGGACCGCCAAAGACGGGGTCGCCAAACTGAATGCCTATCTCGACGACTACGCATTTCTGGCGAACGGTCTGGCCGATCTCTTTGAAGCGGGAGGGGACTCTCGCTACCTGGCCGCCGCCGAGGAGTTAGCGGTCGTTATGGTCGATCAGTTCGCCGATCGGGAGGGCGGATTCTACTTCACCTCCCGCGATCATGAGACGTTGATCGCCCGGCTCAAGACGGCGATCGACCAGTCGATCCCCTCCGGAAACGCCATCGCAGCCCGGCTCCTCCTGAGGCTCTACTGGCTGACGGAACGGCAGGAGTGGCACGACCTCGCCGAAAAAACTTTGAAGCTCTTCCTTGCGACGGCGCAGGAGAACCCCTTCGGGATGGGAGCGATGCTGGTCACCGCCGATTTTTATCTCCGCAAACCGAAGGAGATCGTGATCGTCGGCAAGAAGGGAGATCCGATGCGGACCGAACTGGTCCGCAAGGTTCATTCGCTCTTCCTCCCCAACCGGGTTCTGCTGGCAGTCGAGCCGGGGACGGAGGAGCCGAAATTGGCCCATGGAAAAATGCCGGTGGACTCCCGCGCAACCGTCTATGTCTGCCGGAATTTCACCTGCTCACCTCCTCTGACCGACTGGGAATCGGTCCGGCTCCTTCTCACCGGATAATTGTTCGACCTGCTCATCGTCGGGGGTGGGATCGGCGGCCTTTTCCTGGCCCTCCTTGCCGGTCGGCAGGGAAAGCGCGTCATCCTATTCGAGCGGCGGCCTCCCCCGGACCGCGGCTTTGGGACGTCGCGGCGCGCCATTCTCCTTCAACCGAACGGTCAGACCCTCCTCGATTCCGCCGGGATCCTCTCCGATGTGGAGAGCCTCGGCCTCACGCCGATCCAAAAATTCCACCTTTCGGATACGGCGGGAGAGGCATTCTTCACCGTCGATTATGAAACGCTCCCTCCGCCCTACAACCTCGTCTACAACATCCCGCCCGAGCTCCTCCTCGACCTCCTCCTCCGGCGCGTCGGAGAACTCCCGAACGTCGAAGTCCGCTTCAACGCCTTTTTAATGGGTCTATCACCCGGCCCGGATGGCTGCAAGATCCGCATCGCCGTGAAGGGAGAGGGGGAGCGGGAGATTGAAGGGGGAATGATCGTCGGCGCCGACGGGGTCGGCTCGGCCGTCCGGCAGGCGGCCGGACTCGTGGCCGAGCACCGCGCCTACCCTGAGGGGTACCTCTCCGCGCTCCTCCCGATTCCGCCGGAGTGGGGATCGGACGGGCGCTTCTACCTAGGGGGAGGAGAATTTCTCGCACTTTTTCCGGTGGACCCGAAGACGATTCTCATCCTCTTTATGATTACTTCATCGGATTATCCGCAGCTTCGCAGCGGACCGATCGACCCGGTGAAAGAGAGGATCGCCGCGATCGTCTCGGCCTCGCGCGACCCGGACATTTCTTTGTCGTTAGATCTGATCCAGGGATGGGACGATCTCGCCTTCACGCCGGCGGTCCGGGTCTCCGCTCCCTGCTGGACGACAGAGCGGGTCGCGCTGATCGGCGATGCGGTCCACTCGTTTAACCCGCATATCGCGCAGGGGGCGAATCAGGCGCTGGAGGATGCGGCGGCGCTCGCGGACGTGATTGCGCGCGGAGCGCCATTGGCCGAGTATGAGGCCGGACGCCGCCCGATCACCGATCGCCTTCTCGGTTTAGGGGATGAGCTCGCCTTCCTCTGGAATTCCAAGAACCCGCTCGTTTCCTGGGGACGCACCCGCGCCTTCCGCCGCGTAGGAAAGAATCGACGATTGATGGAAAAGATGTTGAGGACGACCGCCGGAATCGACGTACGGCCGTACGACCTCTACGATCGACTCGTCCTGCTCGGCCCCCCCGATTTCCGATCTTGACCTAGATTGCTACAATGCTACAATTGTGGCGAAGAGGAGGGACCATGCCGTCAAAGGTCGCCACGAATATTCGGCTGGAGGTGGAGCAACTGAAAAGGCTGAAGCAGATCGCGGTCGAGAAAGGAGAGAGCCTGTCCCGGCTGTTTCAACAGATGATCTCCGATTACCTGGATCGCATCAGCGCCCTATCCGGGAAGCGATGGGAGAAGGATCCCTTTTTTCAGATCGGCAGAAAACCGGACCGCTCTGGAGTTTCAAATATATCGAAGGAGCATGACCGGCACCTCTACCGGGTAGAGCACTGACCGATTTTGAGACTGTTCATAGATACGTCCGCTTTCTACGCGCTCGAGGACGCGAGCGATAGCAATCATCAAGATGCGCAGGCCGTTCAGGAACGGCTTCGAAAGGAACGCCCGAATCTGTTCACAACAAATCACGTCGTTGATGAAGCGATCACGCTCATCGGATCGAAACTTTCGCCGAGCCAAGCCGTCCGGTTTGCCCGACGCCTGTTTTCGAGCCGCATTGTCGCCATTGTTCGCACGGATGAAGAGGTCGAGCAGGCGGCACTCGGTCTTTACGAACGGCTCCAAGACCCGCGGCTAAGTTTCACCGATTGCCTGAGCTTCTCCGTCATGCGCGGCCTGGGCATTACAACCGTCTTTGCCTATGACCGAGATTTCGAGAGAGCCGGATTCGAGCTGCTTCAGACCAAGCTCAGGTGAAGGAGACTCAGGGTTGTCGTTCACTCCAACTTCAAAGGCCTCAATGTTGCTGTCCCATGCATGTGATCCTCCCTCAACAACAGCGAAGGACTAAAAGTTATAGGGGTGGTCCAAGATTTTCTGCGGTGATTTTGATCTCGATTTCTCTATTAGCCTGTGGTTCTCCATTTGACCAGGGAGAAAGCGGCACAGACGGTGAGTTGTTGCGAGCGCTAAATGCTGCCAAGAACAATAATAAGACTACACCTTGACCTTAAAACCGAGAACGATGAAGATGTCTTTGGGCTCGATGCCGATTTCCCCGAACCGTTTAACAATACCTTGATACTGTTCGTGTAATTTTCCGTTGCTTCGGGTGGAACCGCGTTTGTCTCTCTCTGGGATTTTCAGGGCTTCGACCATAGCGGCATGAAGGGCCTGGATCAGGTGTTGCTGCTTTTCAGCGGGCCAGCTCCTTCTGACTTCAATCCGG
>CAZSHZ010000050.1:0-3745 GCA_964606955.1 uncultured Nitrospirota bacterium | reverse complement strand
GCACGGGAATAGTTTGACATCAGGTACCTTTCAGCCTCCCTGAGGAGGTCCTCGGAACCCATCCGATCCTCTGGTTAAAGGAAACTGCTTTTATATCATGCACTTTGCCATGAAAGCAACGAGGGGAACGGCGTTCTACTGGAGGTCAGTTCAGGAGGGAGGCGGGATCGAGCGCTTCGAGTGATCTGACCACCCGGTCGGCGGAGGCGAGGACTTCGGACGGGTAGGAGTTTGTGACGGCCAGCGCCTTCATGCCGGCGCGCTGCGCAGCCGCGATTCCGGCGATGGAGTCCTCGATGACGAGGGTCTCGGCCGGCAGGATCGGCACGCGCTGCTTCTGGTTGATCCGCGCGAGGGCCAAGAGAAATCCCTCGGGATCAGGCTTGCCCCGCTTGACATCTTCCGCCGAGACGATCACCGAAAAGGAGTCGCGTATCCTGCCGGCCTCCAGAATCATCTGGATCTCCGATCGGAGCGCCCCGGAACAGATTGCCAGTGGCATCCGCGCCGCCGCCTTTCGGATAAAATCGAGGACTCCCGGGAAGAAGATGATCCGCTCGCGGATGTAGTCGTCATAGTAGAGCGCTTTGCGGCGGATCAGCTCCCCAATCTTCGCCGGGCTTGTGTCCCGTCCCGCTTTGACGAGGACGGTCTCAAAGCAGCCGCGGTCGTCCATTCCGAGATACCCTTCGCGGTAGTACTCCTCAGCGGAAAGGGAGAGCCCCTCCTCTTGAAGAACCTTCTGGAACATCACGAGGTGTGACGGCTCATCATCCGCGATGACCCCGTTAAAGTCGAAGATGATCGCCTTCGGGAAGCTCATCCTCGCTCGGCGTTGAGTGTCACAATCCCGAGGACGATCTGGGCGGCGCGGAGCATCTGGGAGATCGAGAGCCATTCGTTGCAGGTATGGATGTCGTGCATCCCGGTCCCCAGATTTGCGACCAGCAGGCCCTTTTTGTTGAAGACGTTGGCGTCGCATCCTCCGCCGGTCGCCTGCGTCGAGAGTGGATACCCCAGGCGCCTGGCGGCCTCCAGGGCGAGCCTGACGATCTCGGAGCCTTCCGGGACGTTCAGCGGATCATAGTCGCGCCAGACCTTCTCCTCGACCCGGGCGTTACGGACGCTCCCATCGATCTCGACGCTCCGTTTAGCGGCGGCCTCGCGGACGATCTTTCTCATCCGCTCGGTGATCCGCTTTAGTTTCTTTTCGGACCGGCTCCGCGCCTCGGCGGTGAAGCGCGCCCGCTTTGCGACGACGTTTGTTGCGGTGCCCCCCTCGATCGTCCCGATATTCGCGGTGGTCTGGTGATCGATCCTCCCCAATCGCATCTTTGCGATCGCCTCGGCGGCGACCGCGATCGCCGAGATTCCCCGCTCCGGGCAGACGCCCGCGTGCGCCTCGACCCCCTCGATGGTGAATTCCATCCGGTCCGATGCGGGGGCGCGCGTGAAGAGGAAATTGACGTTGTCGCAGTCGAGAACGAGACCCTGCCGGGCGGCGAGGCGCGAGGCGTCGAAGTTCTTCGCCCCCAGCAGACCCGCCTCCTCGCAGACGGTGAAGACGATCTCGATCGGGCCGTGGGGAAGAGCGGACCCTTTCAGCACGCGGACCACCTCGATGATGATCGCAATCCCAGATTTGTCGTCTCCGCCGAGGACCGTCCGGCCACTGCTTTTGATCACATCTCCCTCGATGATCGGCTTAATTCCGGCTCCGGGGGCGACCGTATCCATGTGCGCAGAGAGGAGAAGCGGGGGCGCGCCCTCGCTGTTTCCTTCGATCCGTGCGATCAGGTTTCCGCACTCCCCCCCGACCTTGGCCGCCGCGTCGTCCATCTCAACGGCAACGCCGAGCGACTTCAGGTCTGAGGCGATCCGGTCGGCCACGCGCCGCTCGCTTTTCGAGTGAGAGTCAATCCGGATCAGATCGATCAGTTCATCGACCAGCCGATTGCGATTGATGCCGGAGGTTTCAGCCATGAATAGCCCCGAAGAGGGGGAAATATAGCAGAAAGCGCGCCTGACATGCTATCGTAAAGACGGAAGGGGGCCGGATCGGGAAACTTCATGATCGAGCCGTTTCGCGGACACCGCCCTAAAATCGCGCCGACCGCCTTTATCGATCCGACCGCCTGCATCATCGGCGACGTGGAGATCGGAGAGTACTCCTCGGTCTGGTTCGGATCGGTCGTTCGCGGGGACGTGAATTACATTAAGATCGGATATCGGACCAATGTCCAGGACCTCTCGGTCCTTCATGTCACGCGCGAAACCTGGCCGCTGGTCGTCGGAAACGACGTGACGGTCGGCCATCGCGTGATTTTGCACGGCTGCACGATCGGCGACCGCTCTCTGATCGGGATGGGGGCGGTTGTGATGGACGGCGCGGTCGTCGGGGAGGAGTCGATCATCGGGGCCGGGGCGGTCGTGATCGAAGAGACGGTCATCCCCCCCGGGAGCCTGGCGTTGGGAATCCCGGCGAAGGTGATCCGGCCGGTCATGCAGCGGGAGCGGGAATTCCTGGAGGAGTCCTCGCGCAATTATGTCCAGTTGGCGCAGGAGTATTTAAAGGAGCGGACGCGATGAGAGGATTATTGATCCGCTGGATGATCAACAGCGGAGCGCTTCTGATCATCTCTTATGTTCTGCGTGGAATCGAGGTCCAGGGAATTCTACCGGCGTTCGCGGCGGCGGCCGTCCTCGGGATCGTTAACGCCGTGATCCGTCCCTTGGTCATGATCCTGACTTTCCCGATCAACATCCTTACGCTCGGCCTCTTCACCTTCATCATCAACGGGGCCATGCTCTATCTTGTCGGAAAACTGGTGAGAGGCTTTACCGTCACGAGCTTCTGGTCCGCCGTCCTCGGCGCGCTCCTTCTTTCGATCATCTCCTGGAGCGTGAACGCGTTTATCTCCGATGAGGGACGGATCCGGACCATTCGCGTCCATTTCGAGGAGTAAGGTGACCGACGATATCTCGGCGTTCGCCGGGGAGGGGCTCCGTGCCTATCTTTCCATGATGGAGCCGGTCACTCCGGTTTTTCACATCGCCTATCTGGTCTTTCTCTTCCGGCTTGCCCTTTACGGGAATAAGTTCCGCGCTCCGTTTAACTGGTTTGTCACGCTTCATCTCTCCATCTTCCTCTTTTTGCCCTTCGGTTGGATCATCAAAGAATCGGCCGGCGGCCCCTCATTTAAAATGCGCGCGATCGCCCGCGAAGGTATCCCGCTATGGCTCTCGGGGAGCGGATTCCCTTTCTCCGCGGCCTCTCTGATTTTGACGCTGGTCCTCCTTTACGCCTGGTTTGACGAGGCGCGGCGGGGCGAAAACGATTATGACTTTAGGAAAATCCCGTGGCACCGTTGGTGGGCGGTCCTCCTGATCCTCTGGGGGTTTCTCTATCCCCTCTACCCCGCCGACAACCTGCAAGGGTACGAATGGATGGGGGCGGAGGCGTTCTGGCGCTCCCCCTTCGGAGTCCTGCCTGCTCCGACCTCGATCTTCCTGCTTGGACTTCTGACCCTGATCTATCCCCGAGTCAATCGGCGCCTCTTCCTTCTCTTCAACGGCGCCTTTCTCCTTCTGGCCCTCGCCGCCCCCCCCTCGCCCGACCGCTATCCCCTTCTGGCGGTCGCGGCCTACAATCTCGCGGCGACCACGGCGATGGTATGGTTTAAAACGACTGTTTGAAGGGGTCCCTATCTCCTGTGCTAGGATAGTCGCATGTCAGGCCTTCTTC
>CAZSHZ010000049.1:0-8660 GCA_964606955.1 uncultured Nitrospirota bacterium | reverse complement strand
ACATCGAGCAGATCTACGACATTCGCTGACTTTTTTCTTGGCCTTCCCCCGCGCGAAACGCCCACTGACTGAAGACCGAGAGATTTCTTTGCGCAGATTCTACCATGGTCGTCCATGATGGAAACCGAAAGGACCCTCCGGGCGCTCGTCACGCTCCTTAACGAACAGACCGAGGAGATCACGATTGTCCGGGAGAAACTGGTCGAGTTCGGCGAGACGGCCATTCCGATGCTCAAAGAGGTGATCGCTCGCGACGACGCCTCTGCCAAAGTCCGGTCGGAGGCGATCCGGGTCATCGAGGAGATCCGGCTGGCAAGGCTTTCGGACGACTTCAAGGACTTCTCCCTTTCATCGGATCCCTCCATCGAGGAGGGGGCGCTCCTTCTAGCCCGGTTCCGCTACCCCGATCTGGATCAGGCTCGCTACCGCGCCCGGCTCGATCATATGGGGGAGGAATTGGCCCAGAAAATCGAGGCGATCCGAGCTGAGGCGCCCCACCAGCCCGCCCGGGAATTGGTCGATTTTCTCTACGGCACCTGCTCGTTCCGCGGCAACTCAAGCGATTATTATGACCCGGACAACTCCTATCTGAACCGGGTGCTGGAGCGGAAGAAGGGGGTCCCAATCTCCCTCGCCGCCCTCTACCTCTCGATCGCCCGGCGGCTCTCGATCCCCCTCTACGGCGTCGGCCTCCCGGGCCATTTCTTGATCGGCTATTCGGGCCCGGAGCCCTCCTATATCGATCCCTTCAACGGCCTCATCTTAGAACGGGATGAGATTGTCCGCTCGTTCGCGCAGAGCGGGGTACCCTTTCAGGACGGCTTTCTTGCCGAAACCGGACCGAAGGAGATGCTGGTCCGGATGATGCGAAACCTGATTTCCATCTATTCGGAGAATGGGGAGCCGCTTCGGGTCAACTGGCTTTCGCGTTTTTGCGCGCTGTTCGCCGGAAAAGGCTAAAAAGGAACTAGGCGCGGTCGGGAACGTCCTGCTCCAGCTCGACGTTCCAGTACAGGTAGTCGCGCCACGATTCGGGCGCGTTTCGAAAACCGATCGTGATCGTCACAGACGGGCTCCACTTCGGTTTCACCGGTTTGCGGATTAGGCGCATCCCCGCCTCCTCAGGGGTTCTCCCGCTCTTCCGATTGTTGCAGGGGATGCACCCGGTCACGATGTTCTCCCAGCTTTTCTTCCCTCCGCGGGAGATCGGGATCACATGGTCAAACGTCAACTCGTTGACCTTAAATTTCCCGCCGCAATATTGGCAACAGTAGCGGTCGCGCGCGAAGATATTGCTCCGTGAGAACTTGACGACCTTCTGCTGGTTTTTGATACGGACGAGTGTGAGGAGCCTCAGGACCGAGGGGAGTTTGAACGTAATCGAGACTCCGCGAATCTCGCGCTCGTAAACCTCGAGGACCTCCACCTTCCCCTGGCAGAGCAGCGTGATCGCCTTTTTCCAGTTGATGACGCGGAGCGGCTCGTAGGTAGAATTCAGAAGGAGGGTCAGTTCCACGCCGTCCCTCTTTTTTCGGACGTTGGGTTTTTAGCCGCTCCCTCCATCTGAAACAATCGGCCGGCACATTCACCGGCCGATTGCACAAGAAAATATCCGAAAAACATCGAAAAGTCAACGGGAGGGAGAGTCGGAATGGTGCCGAAGGGGGGACTCGAACCCCCACGGGGTCACCCCCACGTGGCCCTGAACCACGCGTGTCTACCAATTCCACCACTTCGGCCCGACGGCATCCTACCAGCGATTCCGGCCTCTATGCAACGAAAACCCGCTCAAGGCCACCGCGGGAGGAGCGCAAAGAGCGGCTCCCGACGGATCCGGGCGGTAAGAACCTTTATGATAGGCAAGGGCGGGGGATAGGAGTCGTCCATCGTATTGATGAACCGATACCTCGCCACTTTTTGGTCCGAGACGAAGGCTTGGAAGAGATAGGCGGACACCCCCCGAAAAGAGGGATCTGTCCCCTCAGCATAACGCAGAAGGTTTCCGGATTCATCGGTAGCCGCTCTTCCCGCTGTTTCTTTTCCCCTCACGAGACACCGTACTTGTGCTGCGCTTGAGTGCCCGGGCAATGACCGAGAGACGTTCTCCTCGCGCGAGACCCCGGCTCACTTCTTCGCGCTCGACGTCCGGCGAGAAATGTGTTCTCTTCAGGGGAATCTGCAGCAGCCATCACAGGTTAGGCAGAGAGAGGATGGGATGATCTGTCTTAATGCTTCCATAAGATACGGGGGTCCGACCGAACCGGACGGACCCCCGATCGCGCATCGGTGAGTGGGACATAAGCCGGATTCTGTAACCGCGCCAATCGGCGCGGCGACGATCATTCCTCTTTGCGACCTTACCCGAAGGCTCGAACGGGCAGCCCTACAGCCCCGGAAAGTATCAGCCGGGGCCTCGCCTTCCTATTTGGTCTTGCTCCGGGTGGGGTTTGCCGAGCCGGCGTGTCGCCACGCCGCTGGTAAGCTCTTACCTCACCTTTTCACCCTTGCCCCTGCCGAGGGATCATATTCCTGCGCAGGTCTCTAGCTGCGCGGACTGTGCCCCCGGCGGTGGGCGGTGTGCTTTCTGTTGCACTTTCCCTGGGGTTGCCCCCGGTCGCCCTCTGGCCCCAAAGACACGGTCTTTTGGGGCCCCTCGCGACCACCCTGCCCTGCGGAGTCCGGACTTTCCTCCGGTCCTTCGTCCTCCCCTCAAAGAGGGATAGTTTACAGACCGGCGATCGTCGTCCCACTCAAGATGCGAAAATATTTTAGCATAAAATAGAGCGGAAGGGGACAGGGGTGGGCGGGGGCTCCATCCGGCTCCGCCGGTGGAAAGCGAGGATCTGGCTTTGCCGGTCCGAGCGCGGGGTGTGGGGGCATCGGAGGAGCGCGAAGCGAACCGCACGGGCCCCACAGGTGATAGCCGCGACGCGAGCCCCTATAAACGTCGATCGATCGCGAGGTTGGCCAACCGGTCGGCCTCCCAATTTTCCTTACGCGGAACGTGATGAAAGGTGGCTTTCAGCCCATCATCCTCCAGGAGGCTTCTGATCTGTGCGAAAAGGAGGAATAGCACCGGGTGACGGACTCTATAAATACCTTTGACCTGTCTGACGACCAGTTCAGAGTCAAGATAGACGCTCGCCTCTTTGACCCCCAGCGCGCACGCCGCCTTGAGTCCTTCAAGAAGTGCGGTGTATTCAGCAAAATTGTTGGTGGCAGTCCCGAGGTAGCGGGCGATCGACCTGATCGTCTCCCCTTTCTCATTTTTGATGACGATGCCGATCCCCGCCTCTCCCGGATTCCCCCGGGAAGCGCCGTCCGTGTAGATCACCACCCGTCTGAGACTAGGGGGACGACGCGTAGTAGAGGATCCGAAGGCAGTACGAGCAGTGGATGATTCTCTCCCCCTTCTTCGCTTCGGCGACAAGTTGGGGGGGGAGGTTGAAATTGCATCCGGTGCAGATCCCGGAGCGGATCGGGACGACCGCAAGCCCCTTTCGTGTCTCGAAAAGTTTCGCGTACTCGCGCGCCAGCGCCTCATCGACCTTTACGGCAACCCCTTTCCGCTCGGCTGAGAACCGCTCGACCTCCCGGCCGTGCTCGGCCCCCTCCTCTTCGAGGCGCGTCTTCTCAACCGCGAAGAACCGTTCGGCCTCCTCGGCCTTCTTCTCCGCCTCGCGCAACTCTTGACGGAGGGCGTCGCCGCGCTCCATCAACACGAGAAGGACCTCCTCACTCTCTCCGACGGAACGCTTCAACAACTCGACTTCAACGAGGTGGGCCTGGTACTCCTTGTTCGTCTTGATCTCGGAGGTTCGCCCCTTCACCTTAGCGACCCTCTCTTCCGCCTCCGCCAGGTCCCCCTCCCGAGTGCGCCGCTCCAAGGAGGCCGCCTCGATCGAGGCAGAAAGAGCCCTCTTCTCCTCGCGGGCTTGGTCGAGCAACTGGCGTGCCTTTTCGATCCGTTGGGGGAGGCTTTCCTTGGCGTCTCGATGGCGGGTCAACTGATGATCGATCTGTTGCATCTGGATCAACAGTTCCAGCTGCTCGCGGACCTCTTTAACCTCTCCCTCGATCATTGTCCTACGTCTTGAAGAGCTCGCGCCCGCTTACGAAGTGGGCCCACCAGGATTCGAACCTGGGACCAACCGGTTATGAGCCGGCCGCTCTGCCGCTGAGCTATGGGCCCAAGGCGGGCGACTCTCAACGGCTCTCCACAAAAGATTTCAACCGCTTGCTGCGGGAGGGATGCCGGAGCTTGCGGAGCGCCTTTGCCTCGATCTGCCGGATCCGCTCACGGGTGACCTCGAAATCTTGCCCCACCTCCTCCAACGTGTGATCCGTGCTCTCGCCGATTCCGAAGCGCTTGCGCAGCACCTTTTCCTCCCGAGGGGTCAGAGTCTGCAAAACCGAGTTGATCTGACGCTGGAGGTCGTAACGGATCGCAGCGTCCAGCGGAGAGATGACCTTCTTATCTTCAATGAAGTCCCCCAGATGTGAATCCTCTTCCTCGCCGATCGGGGTCTCCAGCGAGATCGGCTCCTTGGCGATCTTCAGAATCTTACGGACCTTCTCAAGCGGCAGGTCCATCTTCTCGCCGATCTCCTCGGGGGTTGGCTCGCGCCCGAGTTCCTGCACGAGGTGACGGGAGGTCCGGATCAGCTTGTTGATCGTCTCAATCATGTGCACCGGGATCCGGATCGTCCGCGCTTGATCGGCGATGGCCCGGGTGATCGCCTGGCGGATCCACCAGGTCGCATAGGTGGAGAACTTGTATCCGCGGCGATACTCGAACTTGTCGACCGCCTTCATCAGGCCGATGTTCCCCTCCTGGATCAGGTCGAGGAACTGGAGGCCGCGGTTCGTGTACTTCTTGGCGATCGAGACGACCAGCCTCAAGTTCGCCTCCACAAGCTCGCTCTTGGCAATCTTCATCTTCTGGTCGGACTGCTTGAGCGATTGGTAGGCCTCCCTCAACTCCTCAGCGGTGACCTCCGCCTCCTCCTCGATCCCGCGCATCTTCTTCTTCGCCGCCCGATAGATCTTCTCCGCATCGGCCAGCTGCTCGTCGGAGAGCCCGGTCTTTCGCTTAGCGGCCCCCAGAGAGGCGCCCCCCAGCCGGACGCGCCGGAAGATCCTGGAGATCTCGCCCGCCTCCACCCCCAACCGTCGCTTCACCAGGACGATCTCCCGCTCGGCATGGAAGACCTGCTCCGCCAGGGCCTTCAGTCTGCCGACAATCTCCTCCTGATATTTCGGATGGAGATTCATCGCCTCGACCCGTTCGACGATCTGCGTGCGGACCCCCTTCAGATGCGTTCGGGCCTTTTTCTTCCCCAGAGGAGTGCGGACCAGCCGGTTCCGCTCGAGCGCCCTTCGGAGGTCCTTCTGCTTCTGCCGGATCTGCTGGATCAGATCAAACGTCCGCTTGAACGTCTCCCCCTCGTCGCGTTCGATCATCCGGCCGTTTCCCTCTTCCTCGCCGAACTCCTCTTCCGGAGGGGCGACGACCTCGGCAAGGGCGACCTTCCCGCTCTTCACCCTCTCGGCAAGCGCGACCACCTCCCGGATCACCACCGGCATCCCGAAGACGATCGTGGCGATCTCCTTTTTACCCTCTTCGATCCGTTTCGCGATCTCGATCTCCCCTTCCCGCGAGAGGAGAGGGACCGAGCCGATCTCGCGCAGATAGAGGCGGACCGGATCGTCGGTCCTAGAAACCACCCCGGGGGTTAGGTCGATCTCCTTCTCCTCTTCCGCCGCCTCCTCCTCGACCTCCTCCTCGGTCGTCTCCCGGGTGGCGCGGTCCTCCGGCTGATCGACGACCTCAATATCCATCTCGCCGAACATCATCATGATGTGGTCAAGCTGGTCCGAGGTGAGGGCATCGGTCGGGAGGGCGCTGTTCAGCTCCTCGTAGGTCAGATAGCCCTTCTCCTTCCCGAGGGAGATCAGCTGTTTGACCTCTTCCATCTTCTCTTCTTTAGACATCGACCGCCGCCCCCTTTCCCATCTCGACAGACAGCACTTTCAGATGCCGGAGGATCTCCGCTTCGGCCGCCGGGTTCCCGGCGGCTTCGGCAAGCCGCCTGCGTGCCGCCGCCCACTCCTCCTTCAGGTGCCGCCGCCGGAAAAGCAAAAGACAATCCTCTGCCGCCTGCCAGGACTCTTCCTGCGAACGGTCTTTCTCCTCCCGGATGGCAAGCCGAGAGAGGAGCGCCATCGCCTCCTCTCCCAAAACACCTGCGAGCCGCGTCGGGTCCCCCGTCCCCTCCGACTTCATCGCACGGACCACTTCCCGCGCCGCGCCATCCGAAAAGTCCTCCTCGGCGACCCGATCCAGCAAGGCGATCGGAACCTCTCCGCGGGCTAAAAGAGAGAGAAAAAGCCCCTCCTCCGCTCGGATTGAAGGTGCCGGCGGGCCGGAAGCCGGAGCCGAGACCCGGCGCCGCGAACTCCCGCGGCGGACGAACTCTTCCCGCACCGACCGCTCGTCGAGATCGAGCGCGCGAGCGACCGCCCCAAGGTAGTGATTCCGCTCCACGGGGCTTTTGACCTGTTCAATCAACGGCATGACCTCGTCTAAGACACCCTTCTTATCATTAATGTTAGGGGTGGGATGCGAGGAGATCAAGACCGTGGCGACGAACTCGATGAGGGGCCGGGAATCCGCAAGGAGCGTCCGGAAGGCGTCCGCCCCGTGCTTCCGAACAAAGGCATCCGGGTCCTCCCCGCTCGGCAGAGAGGCCACCTCGGCGCGAACCCCCTCCGAAAGGAGAGGTCCCGCGGTTCTAACGGCGGCCCGCACGCCCGCCGGATCCGGATCGAAAAGGAGCGTGACCCGATCGGCAAGCCCGCGGATAAAGCGGAGATGATCGGCTGTCAGCGCCGTTCCGAGGGTGGCCGCGACCGAGGTGATTTGCGCCTGGTGGGCCGTGATGGCGTCAAAATATCCCTCCACGATCACCAGCCGCCGCTCCTCCCGTGGCGCAAAGCGGATCCGGTCCATCGGATAAAGATTCCGCCCTTTTTTGAAGATCGCCGTCTCCTGGGTATTGCTGTACTTCGGTCTGGTCGCCTCATCAAGCGCCCGGCCGCCGAACCCGATCACCTCTCCTCCCCGATCCCATATCGGGATGATCAATCGTCCCCGAAGAGGAAGATAGTACCCGTTCCCGCTCCTGCTCTTGGCGGCAAGCCCGCTTGCGATCAGAACGGAAGGTTCTGCCAGGTGCCGAAGATCATCTCCAGGAAGCGCATAGCCGAGGAGGAACCGCTCCGCCGTCTCTTCGGAGATCCCGCGCGCGGCCAGATGCCCTCGCGCGCCTCCCGCCGCCGGATGATTTTTCAACGTCTGATGAAAGTACCTTGCCGCGGCCCTGTTTGCCTCGATCAGCCGGTCACTCGGCCGGCCCTCTTCCGCCTCCCCGGATCGACGCTCTTTCGGAACGACAATTCCTACCTGATCGGCGATCTTCCGAACCGCCTCGGGGAAGGTCAGCCCCTCCATCGCCATGAGAAAATGAAAGGCGGTCCCCCCTTTCTGGCAGCCGAAACAGTAGAAAAGCCCTTTGCCGGGACTGACCCAAAAAGAGGGGGTTTTTTCCTGATGGAACGGGCAGAGCGCGAGAAAGTCGCGACCCGACCGCTTCAGAGGGAGATACCTTCCAACCAGTTCAACGATATCGACCCGCTCGCGAACGGTCTCGATCATCTCTCGGGAATAGAGCGCCATCTCTCCCTCAGGAATTTCCCGGCTGTTCGCGCTCGACAAGCCGCTGCCGGACCATCCGATTGACCTCTTCCCCTTCCGCGCGGCCGCGCACTTTCGGCATCGCAGCCTTCATGACCTTTCCAATATCCTTGGCCGACGAAGCGCCCGATTCGGAAATCGCCGAGTCGACAATCGTCCGGAGCTCTTCCTCGGAGAGCGGCTCCGGGAGAAACCGCTTGAGGATCTCGACCTCCTTCTCCTCCTTGGCGACGAGGTCCGACCGGCCCCCTTTTGCGAACTGTTCGATGGAATCGCGCCGCTGTTTAATCGACGAGGAGATCAGTTGAATCACCTCGTCGTCGATCAGTTGCGACCCCTTCCCCTTCTCGATCTCGCGATTTTTGATTCCGGCGTTCAGCAGCCGGATCACGGAGAGGCGGAGCTGATCGCCGGTTCGCATCGCGTCCTTCATCTCAGCGGCCAATCGCTCCTTAAGCGACACCGGCTCCCCCGACCCTATCAGCGTACGACCAAGCGGGCCCTCTTTGCGGCCTTCTTGCGCGCCGCGAGCATCTTTTTCTTGCGCCGGACCGAAGGCTTCTCGTAATGCTCGCGTTTTTTTATCTCAGAGAGGATACCGGCCTTTTCGCACTGCTTTTTGAAGCGGCGAAGGGCGTTTTCAAACGACTCCCCTTCCTTAACTTTTACCCCGGCCATTTTTCTGCGGACACCTCTCCTCTGATGGTCTGAAAATGCATATCATTCAACCTCTTATGATAAAGCTGGTTGGTGATAGAAACTTTGAATATAACAGGCGGTTAAGGGACTGTCAAGGAAACATCTGACCGATTACTACCCCGGGGGCCATCGGAAGGGACGCCCGCCGAGTAGATGGAGGTGGAGGTGCCAGACGCTCTGTCCGGCCTTTGAACCGTTGTTGAAG
>CAZSHZ010000048.1:0-3045 GCA_964606955.1 uncultured Nitrospirota bacterium | reverse complement strand
CCGGTAGTCACGCAGGACCTGGCCGAAGAGATCGGCGCACGAATTGACGCGCCCCACCCCGATCCCGTACGGCTTATCGCAGCGGATCCCGATTAACTGCTTCTCGATCTCGACGACCGGGATCCCCGAGCGCATACAGAGGGAGACGAGCCTCCCGATCGCCTCATGAAAGGAGGCCTCGCAGCCGCCCGATTTTCCCAGGACAGAGAACATCTCGATTGGAACCCCGGGGCGAATGTCGTTGATGGTCGTGTAGGCCTTCCCGCAGGAGGTCATGGTCCGCGTCGTCCTCCCGCTGGTCGTCTCCGGACGGGAGCAGGGGACGATTGTGATCGGCTGCCACTGGCCCGGATCAGAAGAGATGTTGGAGAGGCCGGCCGATGGAACGCTCGCGGCCGCTGTGGCGTCGTAGGGCGCACGGGTCTCTAACCGCGCGACCGCTGGCGCCGGTTGTTGGAACGTCACCTGTGTCTTGGATCCGCCATTCCCATGCCCGTTTCCGACCCCGGACTGCGCGCCTCCGACCATCGCCGGTTCGGAGGGGGTGGAGGCCGCCCCCTTTTTCGACTCCCCAACGTTTAAAACCTGATCGGCCCGCGCCCCGTCGCGATAGACGGTGATCCCCTTGCAGCCGAGCCGATAGGCCAAAAGATAGGCGTCTTTCACATCGGAGATGGTCGCATGCTGCGGGAGGTTGATCGTCTTTGAGACCGCCGAGTCGGAGTATTCCTGAAACGCGGCCTGCATCCGAACGTGCCACTGGGGCGTCACGTCGAACGAAACGGCAAAGACCTCTTGCCACCTTTTCGGGATCCCCGCGATCCCCCTCACGGACCCATTATTCGCCAGGACCTTCGCCGGGAGGTCGGCGTTCCAGAACCCCTCACGCTTCGCGGTCTCGAAGAAGTAGTCGAGCGTGTAAGGGAGATGATCTCCCCCCATGACGTTCTTAAACCAGATCAAGGAAAACTCCGGCTCGCAGCCGCCGGAGGTGTCGGCGATCATTGAAATGGTCCCTGTAGGCGCGACCGTGGTGACATAAGAGTTGCGGATCGGCTCTCCCCGTTTTTCGTGCAGCGACCCCTTCCAAAACGCGTAGACCCCCCGCTTCTGCGCGACTCGGGCCGATTCGTCGTAGCCGATCTCCTTGATGAAGCGCATCACGGTTCGGCCCATTTCGATCCCCCGCTCGGAGTCGTACGGGATCTCCAGTTTGAAGAGCATCCGGGCAAAGCCCATCACCCCGAGGCCGATCTTCCGGTTGGACTTCGTGATCCGCTCGATCTCGGGGATCGGATAGGCGTTCATATCGATCACATTGTCCAGCAGATGGACACAGCACCGGATTGTCTTCTCTAATGCGTCCCAGTCGACCTCCCACCGGCCGGACTGCTCGCGCATATGTTTCTCGAGGTTGATGCTCCCCAGGTTGCAAGACTCGTAGGGAAGGAGCGGCTGCTCGCCGCAGGGGTTTGTCGCCTCCATCTCTCCGACGTGCGGTGTCGGGTTGGTCCGGTTGGTGACGTCGATGAAGAAGAGCCCCGGCTCTCCGGTCCCCCAGGCGTTCTCGGCGATCCGATCCATCACCTCCCGCGCGCGAAGGCGGCCGACTACCTCCCGGTTGCGCGGATTGATCAGTTCGTACTCCTCGTCTTTTTCGAATGCCTCCATGAAGCGGTCGGTGACCGCGACCGAGATATTGAAGTTTGTGATCTCTTTAAGGTCGTTCTTGCAATCGATGAATTCGAAGATATCAGGGTGATCGACCCGCAGGATCCCCATGTTCGCCCCACGCCGCGTCCCCCCCTGCTTGACCGCTTCGGTGGCATGGTTGAAGACCTTCATGAAGGAGACGGGTCCCGAGGCGACCCCTCCGGTCGTGCGCACGACGTCCTCCCTGGGGCGGAGGCGCGAGAAGGAAAAACCGGTTCCGCCCCCGCTTTTATGAATTATCGCGGCGTTCTTGACCGTCTCAAAGATGGATTCCATCGAGTCCTCGACCGGAAGAACGAAGCAGGCCGACAACTGCTGCAGGTCCCGCCCCGCGTTCATCAAGGTCGGCGAGTTAGGAAGGAAACGGAGTTCGGCCATCACGCGATAGAATTCGTCTTCGGTGGAGTTCAGGTCGGCGTTCGGCTCATAGAGACGATCCGCCTGGGCCAGGTTCTTCGCCACCCTACGGAAGAGCTGTTCGGGGTTTTCTACTACCTCCCCCTTCTCGTTCTTCGCCAGATAGCGCTTGGCAAGGACCTTCAGGGCGTTCGCCGAAAGGTTGGGGGTGAGACTTCCGACATCCATCGGGACCTCCTTATAATAATCTGGAATGGGCCTTTTTACTCCCATCTTTTTCGGTTGTCAAGCAAAAAATACCAGATATGGGAAGGGATTACCCCCCCTACCCTAGATATTGTGGAAGGCCCGTGGATAAGGGGATGGCCCCCCTGTGGAGAAACTGTTTACTCGATCCTAAAGAGGAGGAGAGAGACCTTCGGGGGCTGCCGCTTGAGCAGGGCGTGAAGGCGCCGGACAACATCCCCGACCTTCCCCTCCCCCTCGACCGAGAAGAGGCTCGATTTTATATCGATTCTCGGCGAGATCCTCCCGAGCGTCTCCGCGCCGACGATGTCCTTCACCTTCGAGACCGAATCCCAGGGCCGCCCGCGGATAATCCGATCAGCGGTCGATCCATCGATCCTCGAATCAAGCGCCTGTAGGACCTCAAGAGGGGCGGTGTTGATGTTCACCTTCCCCTCGGGCTGGCCGTAGACGGTAACGAATGGAGAGATTTTCCGGAAGATCTCGTCGGTCAGACCGGCGACCAGATGAAGTTCGGAGAGATGCTCGAACGGGCCGTTTCTATATCGCTCCTCCTCGCCTCCAAGGGGTGCGGGGACCGTATCGGGATCGACGAAATCGATGAGGTGATCGAGGAGGTCGGGGGAAACCTCGAGGAGATCGAAGAGCCGAGCCAGTTCGCCCCGGGCCTGGGGCGCCGCCGGTCCGACGATCTGATTGATGTTGATCTTCCCCGTCTCGTCGGTGATC
>CAZSHZ010000047.1:0-3814 GCA_964606955.1 uncultured Nitrospirota bacterium | reverse complement strand
AGCCGCTCCCCCTCTGATCAGGTCAACTATTTCGATCCTGCCGTCGGTCCGAACAGGAACGGTCAACAAGAGCGGAGTGATCTCAAAGAACTCTTTCAAAGATGTCATGAGGCCTCGCAGGTCCGCCCCCTCCTGGTCGATTTCCGTGACAAAGCCGATCACCGGCTTTGGGGTCTCCCGAACAAGCTCCCAGGCCTTCTCCGTCTCCCCCTTTAATCCTGAGAGCGCGCCGATTAAAAACAATAAAGGCCGCTTCCATAGAAGAGGAGCGGCCCGGAGATTTATCCGTCTTAACGTCCATATCCTAATATCACAATAATTCCTCATTTTTCAAATTCTCAAATGCCGGTCCCGTCCCGGTTATGCTATGATGGCGTCCCTTGGACGAGATCTTAAAAAAACTCGATCCGCAACGGGAAGGAGAGGCGATCCGCCAGGCGACGGCGGAGAAGATCGCCTTCTTGGCAAAACCGGTAGAACCCTCGTTCGGGGAGGCCCTTCTCCCGCTCTTTGCCCGCGAGCCGATCGCCTGGATCCGCCAGTTGGAGATCAGGATCTTCAAACGGATTCCCTTTGCCCCCGAGTTTCTCTCGAAGATCGCGGCCCTCCTGTCCGATTCGGATCCGAAGATTCGGCACGACACCGCCCTCTTCCTCCGCGATCTTGCGGTCCGGCTCGCGCTGGAAAAGAGGGAAGAGAAACAGAAGTTTGAGGAGATCCTCCTCCCGGCCCTCAAGAGATCGCTTGTCCCCGGCGGAGAGCCGCAGCACGCGACGCGCGTCGAACTGTACAAAATCCTGGCGCTCGGCTCCGGAGGTCTCCAGACCACCACGGTCTGGCTTGCCGCCCTCGGCTGGGGCGATCAGGAGGCGCTACTCAATTTCGCGCAGTACGTCCAGGGGAAATACCCCCCCGAGGCGCTGGCCTCGATCGTGGCTGCCCTACCGGCCGCGGCCGAGGAGGACACGATCATCCATCTGATCCGCGCCCTCAATCAGTCGATCAGCAAGGAGGGGGTGGTCTCCGGATATCCAACCATGCCGGAGGTGATCAGAGCCCTGTTCGAGCGATTGAGCGACCCGAGCGAGAACGTCCGCAAGGAGGCGGCCGCGGTCCTCGGCTGGCGAGCCTACGTCGCTAAAAAGCAGAAGTCGGCGATCCCGATGGAGGACGAGGTCTGGGACAAACTCTTCGCGATCTACGAGTCCAAGCTCGCCGCGACCGCAGCGGTCGACCGGGACCAGGCAAAGGCGGCGCTGAAGGCTTTCCCGATGAACCCCGATCGGTTGGCCCGCCTCTTCGCTCTTTTGAACCGCGTGACCGACGACGTCCAGAAGCAGAATGTCATTGATCTGATCGGCGCCTTCAAGACCCCGGAGGCGCGCGCCCAGATCCTTGGGATGCTCAAAGAGGGATTCTCTAAATTAAGACTGGAGGCGCAGAAGACGGTCGTCGACGTGGCGGGGGGGTTCTGCCCCGATCCGGAGATGGAGGCGGCGCTCGAAAGCATGATGGAGGGGAAAGGACTCCACGCCGACATCTTAATGAAGGTTGCGGAGAAGCTCTTCAGCGGGCTGCCGACCCTCAAAGAGCGGCTCCTGCGCTGGATGAGGATCGATCCGAAGAACGGACGGCCGGTCATCGATCGGTTTGATCTCCCCTTGATGCATATCAAGATCCTCGAATCGGCGAAGAAGGTGGGCGGAGATGTCGATATCGGTCGCGCTCTCTTAAATCTTCAGCCGAAGGTGATCTACAATGACGTCAAACTGAAGATCCCCGAGATCCTGCGCGAATTCCCCGGGGTGGAGTCTCTCCCCCCGCCGAGGATCATCTCCCGCGAAGAGGTGCCGGCCGTTCTCCTCCCGATTCTCGACAAGCGGCAGGCGGCCCGAGTGCTCTTCGAAGGTTTTGCCCTTCCGGAGGCGTTCGGAGGAACCACCGAGCTTCAATTCGGGGATGAGCAGCAGGCAAAAGTGGCCGGTCTTTCCGCTGTCGGAATGGAGATGGGGAAGGGTTTCGCAAAGAAGGCGATCGACGACATCTTCACCGGGACCTACGGAGAGGTCGAGCCTACGCATTTTAAGATCACTTTCGGCGACGATCTGATCACCGTTGCTGCGTCGAGTGTCGAAGCCGCGGCAGCAGAGGCCGCGCCGGCCCAGACCGCGAAGGCCCATCACTAAAGAGACGGTCGAGGTTTCAGGCCGGAAGAGCGAGCGCTTGGCGCAAGGCGGATTCCACCCCGCGCAGGTCCTGGGAGGAGAGCGTACCCAGTTTTCGATGGATCATCGACTTTTTGATCGTGCGGATGATCCCGGTGGCCGTCGAGGGGTAGAGGAGCCCTGCTTCCCGCCACCGGGCAATTCGGTAATCCCCCGTCAGGCGCCGATCCACATTGCCGGTGACAGCCGCAATGATCGCCTCCTGCCGGTTCCGGTGGTAGGCTTCGGAGCTGAGAACCACACCGGGACGCTTTTTGACACTGCTTTCGTCTGAGAAGATGAATCCGACAAGAACCACGTCTCCACGCCTAAAACCTGTCGTAGGCGGCATCGCGCTCGTTGTCCCAGATCTCCGCGAGCACGGGATCCGACACCGCCGTCAGCAGATAGAGGCCGCCGTTCTCCTCCAGCTCTTTGAGATCTTCTGTGAGCCTGGACTCGAGCGCGGAGAGAACATACTCGCGGAGGCTGACGTCCTTCTTCGCCGCAGCCAGTTTCAGCTGCCTGCGGGTTTCGGTGGAAACATCCACGCTGATTCTGGGACGCCTAGCTGGACGGTTCGATCCCAATGGCACGCGGACATTCTGCCACAAAGACACAAAGGCATCAAAGCTCACCCAGGACCCAATCCAGGAGAGTTTCGCCGAGACGACCGAGTTGCCGAGCAGCGGGCGAAACCGGTTCGGCCTGAGACGACATCTTCACCGGGACCTACGGGGAGGTCGCACCGTCGTCTGGAAATTCGGCAACGCGATTTTTAAGATCGACGGATCGTATGCGCCCTCCCCCTCCCCCGTCATTTTTTGTGACGAAGGGAGTCCGGCGCTGCTCTAGAAGTGGACGGAGCCGCCCAGCACCACCGCAACATTGAGGCGGAGGAGACGCTTCGTCGTTCCCTCAACACCGGGGTAATTCCCTGCGCCACCCGAGCCGATCAGGCCGAGCGTGGTCGATGACTGCGGGGTCTCCAGGCTGACCCCGGCCGAGGCGCCGTAGATATGGATCCGGTCGGTCGGCTCAGGGACCGATCCCCGATCGGTAAAGAGTCCGGCCAAAAACCGCCAGGATCGCGCCGGCCGATATTCGGTCCCGAGCGCCAGATTGTATACACTCCGCTTGCGCACCAAAAGGTCGCCGTTCCCGTAGGAAACCGGGGCGTGCGCGGAGAGATCGGCCGAGAGGAGAAACCGCTCTGAGGGGCGGTATGCCACCCCGAGCGTGACGCTCTGCGCCAGCTCTTCCCTGACCGTCCCGGTCCGCTCCTTCCCTTCCCGCGAGATCGCTCCGGGCGCTCCTCCGAATACTTCCTCGGACCTCCGATGGTCCGATGTGATCCTTCCGGGAGGCCGGTAGACCAGGCCGAGCGAGATCCGCTCGCTCAGATCATACATCCCGCCGAGCGCGCCGGTCAGGCCATATCCGCTGGAGTCCGCTGACTCAAAGAACTCTTCGATCCCCTCGCTGCGGTCGATAAACAGGGCCCGTGACTGCTCCAGGCTCTTGCGATAAGCGACAAAGAGAGAGGCCCCCAGGGAGAACCGGCCGAAGCCTCGCGCATAACTGGGACCGATCAGATAGATCGCGTTCTC
>CAZSHZ010000046.1:0-8818 GCA_964606955.1 uncultured Nitrospirota bacterium | reverse complement strand
CGGTCTGGGCCCCCTGCTGTAGGACGGAAAAGATATTGAAGGCCCGCCCCGAGACGGTCTGCTGGGAGGCAATGAGGCGTAGACCGGAATTCTCGACCGAGTCGTCGAGTCCTTCGGAGATCACCGCATAGGGGGAGAGCTCCTTCGGATTGTTCAGGACCTCGACGGCGGCGCTTTTGGTGAGAACGCGTAGATAGACGCCGGCGGCTTGGGTATTGGACAGCGCGACCGAGAATGTCCCATCGGCCGCCGTGGTTCCCTCCGCGATCGTCGCGAAGTCGAACAGCCGGATCACCTCGACCGTCGCGGAGGGGATCGGCTGTGGAGCGACGGCCCCGGTCAACCCATCAATCGTAAATACGGCGTCCTCGTAAACAGCCGTGCCCGAGATCCGCCCGTCCAGGCGCCCTTTGCGGGTTGCGCTGTAAACGCCTATGCGGACCGCGGCGCTCGTTGTGTTGAGGCTCGCAGTAATTTCTGCCCTCCCGATCTTTTGAGCAGAGACGACTCCTGTTGGGTCCACGGTCGCAACCTTCGGATCAGAACTTTTCCAGACCAGCGGGAGATCCACGATCGGATTTCCTTCCGCGTCCTGCGCCTCGACCTTCAGGGGGAGCCGGTCCCCCTCGGCAAGAGAGAGCGTGGATGGGGAGAGGGTCAGCCGAACGATCGGGCCCGACTCCCTGGAGGAGGAAGAGCTGCAGGAGAAGAGAAGGAGAGCCGGCAGGAGGAGCAGCGCCCTGATTCCGGCAGGCTGCTGAAAAACTCCGGTGACGCTCCTGATCAGGGCGCTCCCTGCGATTCGACCACGCCGCCGGTCGGGGCCTTAGGTTTTAGTGATCCCCCCGCCGAGGAATTGGAGGGGGCCATCTTTGCAATCTGAACAATCTCCCCCTCCGGCCTGTCGATTGTCGCGACGCCTCTGATCAAGCCGATCCGATCTCTCTCTCCTTCGACCAGGATCTCCAAGCTCTTCTCCTGGACCGGTCCCTCCCAGAGGGCCTCTCCTTGGATCAGAGAGACCCCCGGAGGGAGTTTGATCTCGAGTTTTAGCCCTTTCCCCTCCACGTTCGGCCGGGCGGAAAGGAGGAGGACCTTTCGGTCCCCGGAGTCGGAAGCGGTCAGGGTCAGATCGATCGGGGGCTGCGGCTTACCTCTGCGATGGGCATGCGCGGCCTGGGGGGAGAAGAGAAGAGCGACGAGGAGAAACGGCGTTAATCTCAACATACCCGGTTCGGCGGCTCCTCGCCCGCAAAGAAGGCACGCAGATTTTCGAGGACCACCTCTCCCATTCTCATTCTGGTTTCGACAGTGGCGGAGCCGAGATGAGGGAGGAGGACGACATTTCTCAGCCTGAGAAGGGCAGGATGGATTTTTGGCTCCCCTTCGAAGACGTCCAGGCCGGCTGCGGCAGGCCGTCCGGACGCAAGGGCGCGCGCAAGGGCCGCCTCATCGACGATGGGACCGCGCGCCGTGTTGATAAGGATGGCGGTCGGTTTCATTTTGGAAAGCGCTCTTCCCCCGATCAGGTGTCGCGACTCCTCTGTTAAGGGGAGATGGAGAGAAAGGATATCGGCCTCGCTTAATATTGTATCAAATGGGACCTGTCGGGCGGCAAGTTGCGCCTCCACTTGGCGATCGGCGCGGCGCCGGGAGGAGTAAAGGATCTTCATCTGAAAACCGGTCGCCCGCCGGGCCACGGCCCGGCCGATTCGTCCAAACCCGACAATCCCGATCGTTTTTCCTGCAAGGTCGCTCCCCAGGAGGAGGCGAGGGCCCCATCCTTTCCATCTCCCGCTTCGAACCAGTCGATCCCCCTCCGTTACCCGTCTGGCCGCGGCCAAGATCAGCGTCCATGTCAGATCCGCCGTCGCCTCGGTCAACACCCCCGGCGTATTTGTGGCAACAATGTTGCACGCGCGCGCCGCTTCCAGATCGATATTATTATAGCCGACCGCGTAATTTGCCACGATCTTCAGACGGGGGGCGGCCAAGAAGAGGGACTCGCCGATTCGATCCGCCAGCATGCTGACGATTCCGTCCGCTCCCTTCGCTCTCTTGATGAGTTCGGAGGGACGCAAGTCGGCGTCACGCGAATTGACCGAGACGGCAAACTGTTTTTTTGCCAGCCGTATGATCTGGGGGAGGAGTGCGCGGGTAATGAAAATCTTCGGTTTCCGGCTCATTTGTGGTTCAATAATCTACCATGAAACGCTACGTGATTCTCTCGGCGATCGCGGCGGCCGCGGCCGGCCTCCTCTTCCTCCTCGCCGCGCGGCCGGCCCCGGTCGGACCGCCGGGAAACATCTTCAGGATGAGCATCGCGTCTGAGCCGCCGACGCTCGACTGGTCGCTCGCCACGGACAACGTTTCGATCAGAATTCTAGAGAACATTATGGAGGGGCTGACCGAATACGATGATCTTCTCCGCCCGGTCCCCGCGCTTGCCGAGCGTTGGGAGGTGTCGAAAGACGGCCGCACCTACACCTTTCAAATCCGGCAGGGGGTTCAGTGGACGGACGGGCAGCCGCTGACCGCCGGCGACTTCGAGTACTCCTGGAAACGGCTGTTGGATCCCTCGACCGCGGCGGAGTACGCATATTTTCTCTTCGATGTGGAGGGGGCGGCTGAATACAACGCGGGGAGGGGAGGGGCGGAGCAGGTCGGGGTTCGGGCGCTGGACGATCGAACGCTTCAGGTCAAGTTGCGAAAGCCTGCGGTCTACTTTCCGATGGTGACGACCTTCACCGCCACCTTCCCGATGCGGCGCGACGTCGTGGAGCAGTGGGGTCACCAATGGACCGAACCGGGGAGGATCGTCACCTTGGGCCCGTTTACACTGACCGAATGGAGGCATGAGTATCGGGTCGCTCTCACGGCGAACGAACGTTACTGGGGGGGTCGGCCGAAATTGGACCGGGCGGTCTTTTATGTCGTCGAAGAGGAGAATACGGCCTTGACCCTCTATGAGACCGGAGATCTCGACCGGGTTGGGCTCCCGCCTGTTGCGATCCCATTTTACAACCGCCGCGCCGACTACCGCCATGGCGCGTTTCTCCGGGGTTATTACTACGGTTTCAACGTTGAGAAGAGGCCCTTCGACGACCCGCGCGTCCGACGCGCCTTTTCGCTTGCCGTTGACCGGGAGGAGATCCCCAGAATTTTAAAAGGGGGGGAGATCCCGGCCACCTCATGGGTTCCTCCCGGGATGTTCGCCCATAACCCGGCGATCGGCCTCGGTTTCGATCCGGGGCGGGCGCGAAGGCTTTTGGCCGAGGTAGGACATCCGAACGGGATCGGCCTTCCCCCGATCACGCTGGTGTTTAACAGCGATCCGACAAACCGGCTGATCGCCGAGAACCTCCAGGCCCAGTGGAAGAGGAATCTCGGGATCGAGGTCGCGCTCGATAATGTCGAATGGAAGGTCTATCTGAAGAGACTGAAGGACGACACGCCGCAGATCTTCAGGCTCGGATGGGGGGCCGATTATCCGGACCCGGACAATTTCTTGAATCTCTTTACCTCGACCAGCGGGAACAATAACAGCCACTGGGGGAACCCGCGCTACGACCGGCTGATCTTCGAGGCCGCCAGCGAGCCTGACCCGGGAAGGCGGCGGCGGCTTTACGACGAAGCGCAGAGGATTCTCACGGAGGAGGATGTCCCGATCATGCCGCTCTTTTTCGCGGCCCAGAATGTCCTGGTCAGGGAATATGTGAAGGGACTCTCGGTTAACCCGATGGATCTCCTCTATTTGAAACGGGTCGAGATCGCTCTGAAGGGATGATCGCCTTCCTCGCAAAACGCCTCCTCTGGGGCTTGCCGGTCCTCTTTTTGGTAGCCACCATCACCTTCGGTCTCCTCCATCTGGTCCCCGGAGGGCCGTTCGATCGGGAGAAGAAACTCCCCCCCGAGATCAAACGGAACGTCGAGGCGAAGTACCATCTTGACCGGCCAGTCGTCGAGCAGTATGTCCTTTATCTGGCGTCGCTTGCGCGCGGCGACTTCGGCCCCTCGTATAAATATCTTGGGCGAGACGTCCGGGACATCCTGGCAGATACCTTCCCGGTCTCGATGCAGCTCGGCCTCTTTTCCGTGCTCCTTGCCCTCCTTGTAGGAGTTGGTCTGGGGATTGCGGCGGCGGGAAACCCGGGGGGGTGGCCCGACCGCCTCTCGATGCTCGCAGCCACGGCCGGGATCGCTACTCCCAGTTTCATTCTGGGGACCCTCCTGATCCTGGTTTTTGCGCATCTCCTTCACCTCTTCCCGCCGGCCCTCTGGGAAGGGATCCGTTCGATGATCCTCCCCGGCGTCACGCTCGCCGCGGCGCCGGCCGCCTACATCGCGCGCCTCACCCGCTCGGCGATGCTTGAGGCCTGGAGCCGGGAGTACGTCCGGACCGCTCGATCCAAGGGGTTATCGGAGGAGAGGATCGCCTTCAAACATGTCCTGAAAAATTCGCTCGGGCCGGTCGTGACCTTCCTCGGCCCGCTGACGGCGGCCCTGGTGACCGGCTCTTTCATCGTGGAGTACATCTTCTCCATCCCCGGGATGGGAAAATTTTTCATCACGGCGGTGACGAATCGTGATTACCCGCTGATGATGGCCGTGACGCTGGTCTATTCGGCGCTCATCGTTGCTGCAAATATCGCGGTTGATCTCCTCTACCGCTGGCTCGACCCGAGGGTGAGCGTTGAATAGACGGCTGCTGATTCCGGGAGGGGTCATCCTCCTCCTGTTTATCACGGCGTGGATCGGGCCGGAGATCGCCCCTTATCCGCACGATTTTCAAGATTCCGGGGCACTCCTTCTCCCCCCGTCGGCGCGGCACCTCCTTGGGACCGATCGCCTTGGGCGTGATCTCTTCTCGAGGATCCTGTACGGGACCCGGATTTCTATGGGCGTGGCGCTCTTTGCCTCTCTTTCAGCGCTGGTGATCGGGACGCTCTACGGAGGCGTCTCCGGCCTGCTCGGGGGGAATGCGGACAATCTGATGATGCGCTTGGTTGACGTCTTCTATGCGATCCCGGACATCCTCCTGATCATCCTCCTTTCCGAACTTGTCGGGAGGGGGGGGCTCGGGATCATCGTCGGTCTTTCGCTCGTCTCCTGGGTGACGGTGGCCCGCCTGATCCGGGGAGAGGTTTTGAGGTTGAAGGAAGAGGCCTATGTCGAGGCCGCGCGGGCGCTTGGCGCGGCCCGCGCAAGAATCCTTCTGCGCCATATCCTCCCGAACACGCTCGGCGTCCTAATCGTCACCTTAACCTTCCGGATCCCGGCGGCGATCCTGACCGAGTCGACCCTCTCTTTCATCGGCCTCGGCCTCGCCCCTCCGGCCGCCTCCTGGGGGACTCTGGCCAACGAAGGGTGGAGCGCGCTGAAGTTCCATCCCCATCTGATCATCTTTCCGAGTCTGGCGATCCTGATCACGATGCTGGCATTCAACTTCTTCGGTGATGCCTTAAGAGATCTCCTTGATCCCGGCCGAAGGGTCCACCGCCTACCGGGGCGGCCGACGCCGTAAGGCGAAGCGCTTGCGTTTAAAATGGGAGGGGGCTTACGCGGCTTGACCCCGTGCGATCCCTGTGATAGTTATAATAAATTTCTCTCTTGGAGGAGCCTCTGATGCTGAACGAACGCCTTCCGGAAGGGCTCACATTCGACGATGTCATCCTGGTCCCGGCGAGGTCGGCGGTTCTTCCGCGCGACGTCGACCTTCGGACCCATTTCTCGCGCCGCGTTCCCCTGAACATCCCGATTGTATCAGCCGCGATGGACAGCGTGACCGAGTCGCGGATGGCGATCGCGTTGGCCCGGGAGGGGGGGATCGGGATCATTCACCGCGCGCTGTCGGTCTCGGACCAGGCCGCCGAGGTGGACCGGGTGAAGAAATCGGAGTCGGGGATGATCAGCGACCCGGTGACGATTGCTCCTGAGGCGAAGATCCACGAGGCGCTCGCCCTGATGAAGCAGTACCACATCTCCGGGATCCCCGTTACGCGGAAGGGTCGGCTGGTCGGAATCCTGACCAATCGCGATCTCCGCTTTGAGACGCGGCATCACCTTTTGGTCTCGGCCGTGATGACCAAAGAGAATCTGATCACTGTTCCAGTCGGGACCTCTCTGGAAGAGGCGTCCAAGATCCTCCATCAGCATCGGATCGAAAAACTTCCAGTGGTCAATAATCGGTTTGAGTTGAAAGGGCTGATTACGATCAAGGACATCGAGAAGAAGATCCGGTACCCGAACGCCTGCAAAGACGCCATGGGGAGGCTGCGGGTCGGGGCGGCGGTCGGAGTGGGGGAGGACGTCAAGGAGCGGGCCGAGGCGCTGGCGCGAGCCGGGGCGGATGTCATCGTGGTCGACACGGCGCATGGGCATTCCGACATGGTCTTGGAGACTATCCGGGCGCTGAAAAAGCGCTATCCGGAAATCGATATCGTCGGGGGAAACGTCGCGACCGCCCAGGCCGCTGTGGATCTTGCGAAAGCGGGGGCGGATGGAGTCAAGGTCGGCGTCGGACCGGGGAGCATCTGCACCACCCGGATCGTTGCGGGGACCGGCGTGCCGCAGTTGACCGCGATCGCCGACTGCGCGAAAGGGGCGAAGCGGTACGGGATTCCGATCATCGCCGACGGCGGGATCAAGTATTCGGGGGATGTTACGAAAGCGATCGCAGGGGGCGCATGGTCGGTCATGATTGGCGGGATCTTTGCCGGGACGGAGGAGAGTCCGGGCGAGACGATGCTCTTCCAGGGGCGCTCTTACAAAATTTATCGGGGGATGGGCTCCCTCGGCGCGATGCAGCGGGGCGGCAAGGACCGCTACTTTCAGGAGTTCGAGCCGGAGAGCAAACTGGTTCCGGAGGGGATCGAAGGGCGCGTTCCTTACAAAGGGTCTCTCGCAGCGGTTGCCTATCAACTTATCGGGGGCGTCCGGGCGGGGATGGGATACTGCGGCTGCCGGACCCTCAAGGAGCTCCAGGAGAAGGGGCGCTTTATCAAGATCACGCAGGCGGGTCTTCGGGAGTCGCACGTCCACGATGTGACCGTTACGAAAGAGGCCCCGAACTATCACCGCGAATGGGAGATGTGAGGAAGCGGGAGGGGCCCCGTCCCCTCCCGAGCCCACCGCGGAAATCTACTACGGTGGCGCCCGACCCAGACCGCATAGTCGTTCTCGATTTCGGTTCCCAGTACACCCAACTGATCGCGCGGCGGGTGCGCGAAGAAAAGGTCTTCTCGGAGATTGTCCGGCACGATCTCCCGATCGAGAAAATCGCGGCCAAGAATCCGAAGGGGATCATCCTTTCCGGAGGACCCTCCTCGGTCTACGATTCGGGCGCGCCGATCTGCGATCCGCGGCTGTTCGATCTGGGGATCCCGGTTCTCGGGATCTGTTATGGGATGCAGCTGATGACCCATCTCCTCGGAGGAAAGGTCGCGCGCTCGGCCAGGCGCGAGTACGGCCGAACCGAGCTGATGACCAACCGACCCGACGGGTTGCTCGCCGGGGTGGCGGAGCGATCGACCGTCTGGATGAGCCACGGCGACCGGATCGAACAGGCGGCGCCCGGCTTTTCCCCGATTGCCCGCAGCGATCATTCCCCCCTTGCAGGGATCGCCGATCCCGCCCGCCATCTCTATGCGCTCCAGTTTCATCCGGAAGTGGTGCATACCGCGTGTGGACGGGAGATCTTGCGCAACTTTATCTTCGGAATCTGCAGCGCGAAAGCCGACTGGGAGATCGAGTCGTTCATCGAGCGCGCCTCCGCCGAGATCCGCGAGCGGGTGGGAGGAGCGCAGATCCTCTGCGCCCTCTCAGGAGGGGTGGACTCGGCCGTCACCGCAACCCTCGTCCATCGGGCGGTAGGAGATCAGTTGACCTGCGTTTTCGTGAACAACGGTCTTCTGAGAGCCGGAGAGGCGGAGTGGGCCGTCGAGACCTTCCGCAAACATCTTAAGATCAACTTGCGGTATGTCGACGCCACGGACTCATTTCTAAAAAAACTGCGGGGGGTCATCGATCCGGAGAAAAAACGTCGGATCATCGGGAGAGAATTTATTCGGATCTTCGAGGGATATGCCCGGGAGGCGAGGGGCGCGCGGTTCCTCGCCCAGGGAACCCTTTACCCGGATGTGATCGAGTCCGCGTCGGTCCGCGGCCCTTCGGCGACGATCAAGACCCATCACAACGTCGGCGGCCTCCCGAAGCGGATGCGTCTTCGGCTCGTGGAACCGCTCCGTGATCTGTTCAAAGACGAGGTCCGCCTTTTGGGGAAAAGGCTCGGCCTGCAGGATGAGATCCTCCTTCGCCATCCCTTTCCCGGTCCCGGCCTTGCCGTCCGGATCGTCGGGGAGGTCACCCGAGAGCGACTGGCGACGGTGCGCGCGGCCGATGCCATTGTGGAGGAGGAGATCCGATCGGGGGGTTACTACGACAAGGTCTGGCAGGCCTTCGCCGTCTTTCTCCCGGTGAGGAGCGTCGGCGTGATGGGGGACGGGAGGACATACGACAACGTGATCGCCGTCCGCGCGGTCGAGAGCATCGATGGGATGACCGCGGATTGGGCGCGTCTCCCTTACGATCTCCTCTCCCGGATCGCGAACCGGGTAGTCAACGAGGTCCCGGGGATCAATCGCGCCGTCTATGATATCTCCTCCAAGCCGCCCGCTACCATCGAATGGGAATAGAACGGTTGCAGAAGGTCATGGCCAGGGCAGGAGTCGCTTCCCGACGACGCGCAGAGGAGATGATCGCCAGGGGCGAGGTGACCGTCAACGGCCGGTTGGTCACCGAGCTCGGGACAAAGGTTGAT
>CAZSHZ010000045.1:0-7946 GCA_964606955.1 uncultured Nitrospirota bacterium | reverse complement strand
GCCCACAACAATCTGGGGGTCGCTTACCGGGATCAGGGGCGCTTGGAAGAGGCCATCCGGGAGTATCAGACCGCGTTAAGACTACAACCGAACCTTGCCGAGGCCCACAACAATCTGGGCTTGGCCTACCGGAGCAAGGGGATGCTGCAAGCAGCCCAAAGAGAATTTGAACAGGCTTTAAAGATCAAGCCTGACTTTCTTCCCGCCTGCCAGGCGCTAGAGGTCCTGCCCCGATAAAATCTTACTGCGTTGAGTCAAACAGAGGCCCGTCATTGACTGGCACCTTACCCTTCCCCTGATCATGGGAAACCCCCACTGTAACGAAGCCGCTGGAAAGCCCACCTTAACTCCTGTTCCGATGTATCCTTTTGTTCCGATGGAAAAACCAACCGCCCCCATTTCTTGCCGTTCCTGGAAAGTCGGCTTTCTGGGTCCAGGTGTTGGGGGTGCAGTCTGACTTGGGAACGGGAGCCTTGCACCCCGTCCTTTCGAGCGGTTGCCTTAGGGGGCGAATCCTACCGGGGGCGTCATTTGCTTTTTTTAGCCCCTCTGCTATGATCCGAACTGTCCTGCAAGGAGGGTCTTTGGCCAAAGTCCGCACCGTCTTTTTCTGCCAGAGTTGCGGCTATCAATCGGCCAAATGGCTGGGTCGGTGTCCGGATTGCAACGGGTGGGGGACCCTCATCGAGGAGCGGGTTGAGAGGCCGGCCGCCGCTCAATCCTCGTCCGGCCCGCAGCCTGAATCCTATCCCCAGATCTCCGTAGATCCAGAGGAGCGTTTTTCCACCAAAATCCCCGAACTTGATCGGGTCCTCGGAGGGGGGGCGGTCAAAGGGTCGGCGGTCCTGATCGGGGGCGATCCTGGGATCGGCAAATCGACCCTGCTTTTGCAGGCGCTCGAACGGATCGGCAAAAAGGCTCTTTATGTCTCCGGGGAGGAGTCGGTCCGGCAGATCCGGATGCGCGGGGAGCGGCTTTCGATTTCCGCGGAAAATCTTTTCGTCCTCGCGGAGACCTCCCTGGAGCGGATCCTCGCCCGCTGCGAGGAGATGGACGGTTTTAAGGTCGTAGCGGTCGATTCGGTTCAGACGATCTATTCGGAGGCGCTCGGCTCCTCGCCCGGAACCGTCTCGCAGGTACGGGAGGTCGCCGCGGCCTTCTTAAGATTCGCCAAGCAGAGCGGCGCGACCATTTTTCTGGTAGGGCATGTCACAAAGGACGGCGTCATCGCCGGTCCTCGCGTCCTGGAGCATCTGGTCGATACGGTCCTCTATTTCGAAGGGGACGGCGGCCATTCCTATCGACTCCTTCGGGCGGTGAAGAACCGGTTCGGCTCGACCAACGAGATCGGCCTCTTTGAGATGGGGGGAGGGGGACTGATCGGGGTCGAGAACGCCTCCGCTTTTTTCCTCTCCGAACGCTCGGAGGAGACGGCCGGCTCCGCGATCGTGGTGACAGTCGAGGGGACACGGCCGCTGTTGATCGAGGTCCAGGCGCTCGTCTCCCCCTCGTTTCTTTCAATGCCGAGGCGGACCGCCAATGGGCTTGACGCAAATCGGGTCTCCCTCCTCCTTGCCGTCCTCGACCGCCGGGCCGGGCTTCATTTTTCAGGCCAGGACGTTTACGTTAATGTTGTGAGCGGGATTTCTTTAAACGAGCCGGCGGTCGATCTTGCCGTCGCGGCCGCGCTCGCCTCTTCTCTGCGCGAGCGGCCGATCCCGGGGGGGACAATCCTGTTCGGTGAGATCGGCCTCTCCGGAGAAATCCGAGCCGTCCACCAGAGCGAGGCGCGCTTGAAAGAAGGGGCAAAACTCGGGTTTAAACGAGCGATCCTCCCGGAGGTGAATCTGGGGACTCTGAAAAAGCGCGAGGGTTTTCCCGGGCTGGAACTGATCGGGGTCAAAAGCGTAAGGGAGGCGCTTGAGGCGATCTAGCTCTCTCCTTCTCCTTCTATTCATCATTTTCTCGGCAACCGCCTGCGCGCAGAAGATCCGTCGAGGGGAGGGGGTCTCTCCGAAAAAGGATGCGTCGCTTCAGGAGATCCTCGCGCTCTTCTCGTCGCGATCGGAGCCGTTTTCCCGCGGGGTGAGGGCGCTGGCCGAAATCAAATTTGAAAGCCTCAGGGAGGAGCCCCACTCTTTTACGGGGAGGATCGAAAGGGAGGGGGAGGAGACCCGGGTGTCGGGGTTTAATCCTCTGGGGCAGACCCTCTTTCGTCTGGCGGTTGTCCCGGGACAGATCACGCTGGCTATCCCCCGCCGGGGCGCCGACGGCGAGGAGGTGATCAGCGGGCCGCCGGAGCGCTTCTTCGAGGCGGCCACGGCGCGAGGTTTCCCGCAAGTTGAGGCGGCCGCCCAGATGCTGGGGGCATCCCGTCCGGTGGAGAGGGTGATCCCGGCCTTGGAGAAGGGAGATGAATTTGTTCTCCTCTTTTTTGCGGTCGACAGCTCGGGCGATGGGGGCCCCGCCAGCGGGAGGCTGGTCAAAAAGGTGGTCCTGGAGCGGACCGATTTTCTGGTGCAGGAGGAGGTCCTCTACGATCGTTCGGGCGCTCCCCGCTGGCGCACCCGTTTTTCAGACTGGCGCTCCGTCGGGGGGGCGAAGGTTCCGTTTCTGATCGAAGGGGAGGGAGCCTCGGGGATGCGCTTGGCGCTCTCGCTTCGTGAGGTGCATTTTGAAAGTTCTGGGGATTGAGACCGCCACAGAGACGGGGGGGGTGGCGCTGGTCGATGAGACCGGCCTTTTGGGGGAGATCCGTTTCAGGCCTCCTGCGCCGGCGCATGGGGAACTCTTGATGGCTGCGGTCGATCGGCTCCTGTCGGACGTGGGAGAGACGATCAACTCAGTCGAAGGGATCGCCGTCTCGATCGGCCCCGGTCTCTTCACCGGCCTGCGGGTCGGGATCGCGACCGCGAAGGGGCTGGCGCTTGGCCGGAGGATCCCGGCGATCGGCGTCCCGACACTTTTTGCGATGGCGGCCGGCCTCCCTTACGCGTCGGACCCGATCGTCCCGATGATCGACGTCCGAAAGGGCGAGGTGGCGTTCGCGATCTATGCCGGTCCGGAAGGGGCCCCGGTCCTCCTGGAGACAGCGGCTCCCCCCGCCCAAGCGGCGCGGCTTCTGTCCGAGCGCGCAGAGCGGATGATCCTCTTCGGCTCCGGTTTCCAGCGCTATCAGCCGATCTTCCGGGAGGCGCTCGGGAGGAATCTTCTAGAGATCCCGGCAATCCATTCGAGTCCGTCGGCCGCCGCGGTTGCCCAGATCGGGAGGAGGAGGCTTCTCGCCGGGGAGCGTCCTTTATTGCAGCCGATTTACTTAAGACCTCAAGGCGTCGGATGACGATCAAGGGAGAAAAGGTCGAAATCCGGATCGAACCGATGCGCAGGGAGGATCTCGATCGGGTCATGGAGATCGAGGAGATCTGTTTCTCCTCTCCCTGGTCGCGCTGGATGTTCCTTTCGGAGATCTCCGACAATCCCTTCTCGACATCCCTCGTCGCGCGCAATCTGTCCGGCAGGGTCGTTGCGTATATCTGTTTTTGGATCGTCTTTGATGAGGTCCATCTGATGAATCTCGCCGTTCACCCGAGCGAGCGGCGGCGCGACATCGCGCAAGAGCTGTTGCGGATCGCGCTTGAAAAGGGGAAGAGGCAGGGGGCGCGGGTTGCAACGCTCGAGGTCCGGCGGTCGAACGAGGCGGCCAAGCGGCTGTATGAGCGCAACGGCTTTGCCCTGGTCTCGGTCCGCAGAAATTACTATGCCGATCCTAAGGAGGACGCACTGCTGTTCGGCAAATCATTGACGGTTTCCGGCCAGATGAAGGAGGTGGATTATGGAAGATGAGGCGATGATCCGGCAGCTCCGCGAGTCGAGCAAGGAATACCGCGACCTGGAGGCGGCGCACCGGAGGCTCGACCAGGAGGTTTCGGATCTGCTGCGGCGAAGGGTCCGTACCCCGGAGGAGGAGATCCAGGCGAAAAGGCTGAAGATGCAGAAACTTGCGGCGAAAGACCGGATGATGCGGATCCTGCGGGAGAGTTCCCGGGCCCATTCGCAAGCGGGAGGATAGAGCGCTGTTCGGCATCGGTCTTCCAGAGCTGATCGTGATCGCGATCATTGCGTTTTTGGTCGTGGATCCTAAGAGGCTCCCCGAGATGATGCGGGTGCTGGGGCGCGGGGTCATTCGATTCCGGAACGCCACTGCGGAGGTTCGCGCCGCGTTCGAGGAGGAGAGAGATCGGCTCGAGCGCGAACTGAAAGAAAAACCCGATTCAAAGTGATCGATGAAGATTCCCGCGGATATTCCGATGCCGCTGACCGGTCATCTGGAGGAGCTCAGGAGGAGGCTGCGATCGATCGCGATCTTTCTGGTGATCGCAACCCTCCTCGCCTTTTCGCTTTCCGATAAGATCCGGGCGCAACTTGCGCCGGCCGACGCCCGGCTCGTCTTTCTCTCTCCTCCGGAGGCCCTCTGGGCGGACCTGAAGATCGCCTTCGTCTTCGGCCTTTTTTTATCTATTCCTTGGCTGCTCACCCAGGCCTGGCGTTTCGTCGAGCCGGGTCTCCTTGCTGCGGAGAAGGGGGTCGTCGGGGCGCTCTTCCTTGCCGCCTCTTTTTTTTTCTACGCCGGGATCGCCTTCGGGCATTTTATCGCCCTCCCTTTTGCGATCTCTTTTCTGATCCGTTACGGACGTGCCGAGGGGCTCTCCGACCTCCTTTCGGTTTCTCTCTATGTCGATTTCTATCTGAAGTTCCTCCTCGCCTTCGGGATCGCCTTTGAGGTCCCGGTCGCCGTGGCCGCCGCCGCCCGCCTCGGTCTCATTAGGCCCGAGACCTTGGCGCGGAACAGGCGGTATGCGATCCTCGGCGCCTTCGTCCTCGCGGCGATCCTGACGCCGACGCCTGATATCTTCAATCAGATGGTCATGGCGGTGCCGCTCATCCTCCTTTATGAGATCGGGATTGCGGCGGCCCGGTTCTTCTCGCGTAAGCCCCAGGAGCGGCCGAGTTCGGCGCATTCGAAGGGGGCGACATGAGGCGATGGCTGGTGGTGCTCGGCGCCGCGCTCCTTGTCGGCGCCTTTTCTCTTCTCCGCCCCGCGCCCGACCCGCTTGCCTCATTCGGCTATCTGAAAGAGCAGCCAGATTTCACTCCGCCGGCGTTCCCGGTGACGGTCTATTCCACCAACGGCCCATACAGCGTCGGCGTGATTCAGGCGATCGCGGTGGATAGGAAGGGGCGCCTCTTTGTCGGAACATACGGCGAGGGGATCTTCCGGAGCGACGACAGCGGCCGCTCCTGGAGCAGCGCCAATCGCGGTCTTGGGGATGGCTTCATCATCTCGCTGACCTCTCTCCCCGACGGATCGCTCTTTGCCGGGACGATCCGGGCCGGGCTGTTCAAGACGACAGACGGAGGGGAGTCGTGGGTTCCGGCGCGCGAAGGGATCGGGTTCGAGGAGGTCTCGACCCTCGCCTCGGCCGGTACGCCGTCGAAGCCCCTTCTCTTGGCCGGGACCGCCCGAGGCCTCTTCCTCTCCGAGAACGGCGGGCTCGACTGGCGGGCTCTTTCGGAAAGCGGCTCGGCGGGCCTGAACGGAACGCTCGTTCGGGCGATCGCCGTCGGGCCCGATCATCGGATTTACCTGGCGACTCAGGGGAAGGGGGTGGTCCATTCGGAGGGGATCGGGGGGCCGTGGGTCAGCGGGACACTCCTTTTCGTGGAGGCTGGGATCGCGGAGACGACCGTGCGGACCGTCGCGGTCTCCCGGGAGAATATCGTCTATGCCGGGACGCTGACCTCGGGGATCTTCTTAAGCCGCGATCGCGGTCAGAGTTGGGAGCCGGCCAGCGCGGGGCTGAAAAATCTCTCGATCCGCTCGCTCGTCATCGGCCCGAAAGGGGAACTCATTGCGGGAACCGGGTTGGGTGTCTTCCAATCCGATGATAAGGGGAGGGAGTGGCGCGAGATCTGGGCGATTCCCGAGGCGCATATCCAGAGCATGGCGCTGGCGGGCGATCGGCTTTACGTCGGGACCAACGGCGGGCTGTTCGTCCGCGAGACGCCCGGAGAGCCGTTTAAGGAGGCCAACAATGCACAACTGCTGACCCCTCAGATCACTTCGATTGCCTCGCGCGATTCGGTCGCCGTCGTTGGGACCGCGGAGCGGGGGGTATTCCGGAGCAAAGACGGCGGGGCGGCCTGGTTCCCGATTAATCGGGGACTCCCCGATTCGCGCGTCTTTTCGGTGGAGATCGAAGAGTCCGGAGCAATCCTCGCCGCGATCCCGGATGGAATTTACGAGCGCGATTCGGAGGGGGAGTGGCGGCCGCTCTCTTTTGACTCTCCCGGCTCGGTTGAGGCGATCGCGGAATCGGCCGGAGTGATCTACGCCGGAACCTCGCGCGGGCTGTTCGCCCGTTCGGCGGGGGCAATCGGGGCGCCGAGGGGGATGCTCGCGTCGGCGGTCGCGCAGACTCCTTCCGAGCGGTGGAGACAGGTCACTCAATTGGCCGAGCGCCCGGTCCATCGGATTTTAAGAGATGGAAAGAGCGTTGCGGCGATCAGCGATCTAGGGATCTTCATCAACAGCGATGCGGCCCAGCCCTTCCGGAGTTGGACAAGGCTTGGGCGGTTGCCGCGGGGTGCTCCGAAAGCGGTGAGTTATAAAGATGGGCGGCTTCTCGCCTACTACGAATCGGGTCTCTTTTATCTTCAGCCCGGAGGTGAGGCGGCCGAGGAGATCCCTCTGAACATCTCCGGAACCGTTCGCTCTCTGGCACTGGCCAGCCGCGACCTCATCCTCGTCGGGACAGACGAGGGGCTCTTCTATTCGGAGGATCTGGGAAAATCGTGGGAGAACGCGACATCCCCCTTCGGCCGACCGTATCAGAGGTCCATCTTAATGACGGCCCCGCACCCCTCCGGGGCGCTCTTCGTCGCCTCGACCTCTGGGGTTGACATCGCCTTTCTCGCGACCCGCCGATCGCTCCTTCGCTGAGCGCAGTCCGACTGTTCGGCCGCCTCCCCTTTCTTCTTCTCTGGCGATCGCGGCGGCGCCGGGGGCACAGCCGGCCGTAACCCGCCTATCTTACCTCGTAAGGGGCGGCTTCGACTTTTCCGTCTAAAATCCTAAAGCAGTTGACGACCGGACTCTCATCTTTGAGCGAGACGATCAGGTAGCAGGGGTCGGGATAGAAGGCGAGTCGGATGTCGGTGGCCGAGGGATATGCGGGGGAATGGGGATGGGAGTGATAGATCCCAAGGAGCGTAAGGCCGTTGTGCCGGATGTTCTTGAACGCCCACATCTGCTCGCGGGGGTCCATCAAGTAGCGGAGACGGGGATCGCGCGGGACATCCAGATCGGCGAACTTTTCGATGAACTGCGGGTCGTCGGGGGGGAGGTTGCGGATCTGATAGATCTGGGTCACCGTCTCCTCCCTTCCGGCCAGCAGCCCGCAACATTCCATCGGCGCCTCGGCCGCGGCATGGACCAGCATTTGGTTGCAGATGGTTTTTGGAATTCGAATCATCCGATCACGTTCTTATAATAGCGGCTTCCTGAAAACTGAAGTGTCCCTTCCGCGTCACGATGACATGGTCTAAGACACGGAGTCCGAGTATCTTTCCGGCCTCCGTCAACTGTTCGTGTATCCGCAGATCGGCTTCACTGGGTTGAAGATCGCCCGACGGGTGGTTGTGGGCAAAGATCACGGCGGCGGCTCTGTCGGCGATCACGTCAGCAAACACTTCGCGCGGATGAACCGGGCTTTTGTCGAGTAGGCCGATGGTGACCACGCGCTTCTCGATGACCTCATGCGCGCCGTTCAACGAGATGCACACGAAGTATTCCTGTTGCTTTGTCGCGATGTCAGCCACGAGCGGCAGAACATCCTGGGCAATGGTGATCTTGATGGTGTCCTTCAGCAGGTGACGTCGGGCAAGTT
>CAZSHZ010000044.1:0-3155 GCA_964606955.1 uncultured Nitrospirota bacterium | reverse complement strand
ACCGGGATGAAGAGGAATCGGGTCCTTCCCCTCTCCAACCCCGACCGGCTCGTCATCGACATCTTCGGGGAACGGAAAGGCGCCTCGGGCCGCCCCACCTCATCCTCTCTGATCGTGCTTGATCCGGGGCATGGAGGAAAGGATCCCGGAGCGATCGGGAAAAAAGGATTGACGGAGAAGGAGGTCGTTCTGGACGTCGCGCTCCGGTTAAAGAGGCTGTTGACCGACCGGATGAACAAGAGCGTCATCATGACGCGCGCGAGCGATGTCTTTATCCCCCTCGAGGAGCGGACGCTCGCCGCAAACGGCAAGCATGCCGACCTCTTCGTTTCCATCCACGCGAACGCGCATCCACGCGCCGCGGTTCGGGGGGTCGAGATCTATCACTTGGGACAGGCGACCGACGCCCGGGCTCTGGCGACGGCCATGCGGGAGAACGCCGCCTCGCAAAAGGCAACTGAGAATTTCGGAAAGCTCCTTGCCGCCGATCTGGTGCGGGAGTTTTTCTTCAACCAGTCGCTCGCGCTGGCCCATCTGACAGACGATTCGTTCGAGAAGAATTTCACCTCTTCCCTCCCCACCTTGGGGGTCAAGCAGGCCCCGTTTTATGTCCTGGCGCACACCAACATGCCGGCCATCCTCGCGGAGATCGGCTTCATCTCCAACTCCTCGGAGGAGAAGCGCCTCCGGAGCGACGCTTACCGCGAGCAGATCGCCGAGGCGCTCTTCGAGGGGATTCGCGCCTACCTTTCGGAGAGTTCCGCACCCTCTTGAGACCTCTTCGCAACTTTAAGCTGACGCTCGAGTATATCGGGACCGAATTTCACGGGTGGCAAAGGCAGCCGCTGGACGCGACACTGCAGGGGACGATCGAACAGGCGATCCGGCGGCTCACAGGAGAGGAGGTCAACGTGATCGGCGCCGGGAGAACCGATGCCGGGGTCCATGCCCTCGGACAGGTGGCGAGTTTCCGCTGCGCGACCCGCCTCTCCCCTCTTCGCCTCCAATCGGGACTCAACGCCCTTCTCCCCGAATCCATCTCGGTTCTCTCCTGCCACGTCGCCCCCGACCGCTTCGACGCCCGCAGATCGGCGCGTGGGAAGATCTACGAGTACAGAATCGTTGAGTCCCCCATCAGGCCCCCCTTCGCGGCGCGGGAGGCTTGGTGGATCCGCCATCGCCTCGACCTTGCGGCGATGCGCAGAGCGGCAAAAAGAGTGGTCGGCAGGGAAGACTTCCGCTCCTTCGCCGGGGCCGATCCCTCAAAAAAAAATTACCTGGTTGATCTCCGCAGGATCGCCGTCAGGGAGCGATCGGCCGGCCCCTCCGCCCGGCTGATTACCATCCGGTTTGAGGCCGATCGCTTTCTAAAACAGATGGTGCGAGCCATCGTCGGGACGCTCGTTGAGGTCGGAAGGGGGCGAATCCCACCGGCCGCGGCCGCTGAGATCCTACGAAAGAGGGACCGGCGCGCGGCTGGGCCGACCGCGCCTCCCCAGGGGCTGTTCCTGGTCGAAGTGATCTACTGATACAGCGGGTCCTGTCCTCGGTGAGCCCAGCCGTGCTCGGCACCCCGCCCGGTGTAGGGACCCCGCCTGCGCGCGCCTGGGCGCCCCACCTCGGCCACCCGCTCGCAGTAACACGACGACTGAACGTTTGTACTAGGCCCGCGAACCCTGCGCGAACCGGCCTCTGTAGGCGATCCAGGCCATGATCAGGCCAACGGCGAACATCGGAAGTGAGAGGATCTGCCCCATGGAGAGGAGACCGGCGACCAGCCCGAGCTGCGGATCAGGCTCCCGAAAAAATTCGACCAGGAATCTGAAGAGGCCGTAAAAGAGGAAAAAGGACCAGAGGGTGACTCCTGCCGGAAAATTTTTTCGGCCGATCAGATAAAGGATCCCGAAGAGGAGGGGACCTTCCAGAAGGGTTTGGTAGAGTTGGGAAGGATGGCGGCAGAGCTCTCCGCCGGCGGGGAAGACCATGCACCAGGGGAGGTCGGTCGGCCTCCCGAAGAGCTCGCCATTGATGAAATTCCCGATCCGGCCGAGCCCGAGGCCGATCGGGGCCGCGATCACCGCGGCGTCGCCGAGCGGCAGAAAGCGCCGCCTGCGGCTCCTTGAGAAGAGCCAACCGGCAACCAGCACCCCCAGAAGACCTCCATGAAAAGACATCCCCCCTTCCCAGATCGCGGGGATCTTCGAGGGATTCTCAAGGTAGTAGCCGAGATTATAAAAGAGGATATAGCCGAGCCGTCCCCCCGCAATCACTCCGATGGCGGCCCAGAGGATCAGATCGGACAGTTCCTCTTTTTTCAGGCGGAGATCTTTTCTCTGGGCTTCCCGGCCGATTACGAAGAGGGCGGAAAAGAAAGAGAGGGCGTACATCAGCCCATACCAGCGAAATGCGAGGGGGCCGATCCGAAGGAAGACCGGATCGATTTTAGGATAGGGGATCAACTCGGGGCGATCTCCCCTTCACTCATACCGGCACCTCCTCCGGAGCTCTCCTACTCTTCCGATATAAGCGCCATACGCACCGGTATGGAAAAGTAAAAAGGAGAGCGGTCAGGGGGAAGATCAGCCGGTACAACTGAATGGAAAACTTACCGACGAGCCGGTTCTCCCCCTGGAAATTGGAGTCTATCTTGATTTTCGGATGGCGCAGATCCGAGAGCATCCCGAGCGCGATTCCCGCGATCATCGGATCGTTCGGGACGATCCTCGCCTCCAGATGGTCGATGGCAAACGCTCGCAGCACCCGGCGCGCAAACCGCAGAACCTTCCGGAGTGGATCGACAAGCCCTGATGGATCGGCGAGCGCCTCATTGATCATGGGCCGGAGGACCGATCGCTTTCCGGCAGGGGGAGATTCGGCTGGCGCTGTTCCCCTCTTTTCGAAAAACAGGCGGCGAAAACCGAACCAGGAGATCATGATCCCCTTCTCCGGATATTCGGCCACCACCCGGATCGGGACGACCAAAAACACGAGCACCACGAATATAAGGATCAAGAGAAGAAGGCCTGACATGCGACTATCCTAGCACAGGAGATAGGGACCCCTTCAAACAGTCGTTTTAAACCATACCATCGCCGTGGTCGCCGCGAGATTGTAGGCCGCGACCGCCAGAAGGGGATAGCGGTCGGGCGAGGGGG
>CAZSHZ010000043.1:0-30275 GCA_964606955.1 uncultured Nitrospirota bacterium | reverse complement strand
TGCAGATGGTGATGCCCGGGGACAATGTGACGATCGAGGTGGAGCTGATTACCCCCATTGCGATGCAGGAAGGGCTCAGATTTGCGGTGCGGGAGGGGGGAAGAACCGTCGGCGCCGGCGTCATCAGCAACATCATAAAGTGAGGGAGGCGCAGTTAGAGACCTGCGCCGAGTTTGATGTCTGAGGGAGTATAAAAACATTGGTCAATCAGAAGATCAGAATCCGTCTTAAGGCGTACGACTATCGGGTCTTGGATCAGTCGGTCGCCGAGATCGTCGACACCGTGAAACGGACCGGCGCGAAGATCTCAGGCCCCATTCCTCTTCCGACCAAGATCAACAAGTTTACCGTTCTCAGATCGCCCCACGTGGATAAGAAGTCCCGGGAGCAGTTCGAGATCCGAACGCACAAGCGGCTGATCGACATCCTTGATCCGACGCAGGAGACGATCGACGCGCTGATGCGCTTGAACCTTTCGTCGGGCGTCAATGTCGAGATCAAGCTGTGACGGTCCGGATTCAATGATAGACGGAATTCTCGGCCAAAAACTGGGGATGACGCAGCTCTGGGGGCCGGAAGGGAAGAGCATCCCCGTAACCGTCATCGAGGCGCGTCCCGGCCGCGTCGTCCAGGTCAAGACGACCGAGCAAGACGGATATGCGGCGGCGCAGGTTGGTTTCGGAGACGTCGCGGCGCGCAAGGTGAACAAGCCGATGGCGGGGCATTTTGCAAAGGGGAAAGTCTCCCCCGCGCGGCGCCTGTCCGAGTTCGGCGGCTCGCCGGAAGGGGTTGGACAGAGCATCACCGTCGAGATTTTTCAAAAAGGAGAGCGCGTCGATGTCGTCGGCGTCTCCAAGGGGAAGGGATTTCAGGGCGTGATGAAGCGGCTTCATTACTCCGGCGGTCCGGCCACGCACGGGTCGATGTTTCACCGACAGCCGGGATCGATCGGTGCCTCATCGTTCCCCTCACGCGTCTGGAAGAATAAGGGTCTCCCCGGACAGATGGGGGCAAAGCGGGTGACCGTGCAGGGGCTTGAGATCGTTGAGATCCGTTCCCAGGATCATCTCCTTTTTATCCGCGGCGCCGTTCCGGGGCCGGCGAATGGATGGGTCACGGTCAGGCGCTCCCGAAAAGGGAAGAAGAGAGGCGGCACAGGGACCTCATGATCGAGATCGAGGTGAAGACCCTTTCCAACCAACCCGCCGGCACGGTCCTCCTTGATCCCGGCGTCTTTGGGAGGCCTGAGAACCTCTCCCTGATCCACGAGGCGGTTGTCATGCAACGGGCCTCGATGCGTCAAGGGAGCGCGCATACGAAGACGAAGGGAGAGGTTTCGGGCGGCGGAAAAAAACCGTGGAAGCAGAAGGGGACGGGTCGCGCTCGGCACGGTTCGATCCGCTCACCCCTCTGGCGGGGCGGGGGGACGACCTTCGGCCCGATTCCTCGGGACTACTCTTTCCCCTTTCCCAAGAACAAGTCGAGGGCGGCATTGCGCTCGGTCCTTTCCTCTAAGGTGCGAAGCGGCGATCTCGTGGTGGTTGAAGATCTCTCGATCGATGCGCCCAAGACGAAGAATTTCGCACGGATCATCGATCGGTTGGGGCTCTCCCCCAACGGAAGATCGAGTCTATTGATCGTGACTTCAACCCCCGAGCCGAATCTCTTGAGGGCGGCCGCGAATCTCCCCGGGGTCAGCATGCAATCGCCCCATCAGTTAAATGTCTATGACATTCTCCGGTACAGAAAGATCCTTCTGACCAAGGGCGAGGTGTCCCGGATCGCGGAAATCTGGGGAGGACGGTCTTGAGAGGGAAGGATTTTCATGATCGGCTGCTTAAGCCGCTGATCACCGAGAAGAGCACGGCCCTCCGGGAGGGGCTCAACAAAATCTCCTTCCTCGTTTCCAACGACGCGAACAAGTCGGAGATCGCCCGCGCCGTTTCAGAGACCCTCTCCGTGAAGGTCGAGAAAGTCAACGTGGTGAATCTCCGGGGCAAACTCAAGCGGATGGGGCGCTTTGCCGGGAGACGGCCCAACCGGAAGAAGGCGATCGTCACCTTGCGGGCCGGCGAAAAAGTGACGCTGTTCGAGGGATGAACCGGTGGGGATAAAGAAATATAAACCGACCTCCCCGGGCAGACGCGCCATGAGCGGGATGACCTTTGAGGAGATCACCAAGTCGCGGCCAGAGAAGCGGCTTGTGACGCCGCATCCCTCCTCGGGGGGGAGAAACAACCGCGGGAAGACGACCATCCGCTTTCGCGGGGGAGGGCACAAACGGGCGTACCGCGTGATCGATTTTAAGCGCGATAAGCGGGAAATCCCGGCAAGAGTCGCTGCGATCGAGTATGATCCGAATCGGTCGGCCCGTATCGCGCTGTTGCATTACGTCGACGGGGAGAAGCGTTACATTATCGCCCCGGAGGGGCTCGCCGCCGGAGAGACGATCAGCGCGGGGCCCGGAGCCGAGATCCGCGTCGGCAACGCCCTACCCCTCACCGCGATTCCGGTAGGAACGATCATCCACAATATTGAGCTGAAGCCGGGGAAAGGGGCGCAACTGGCCCGCAGCGCGGGAGCCGCCGCGCAGTTGATGGCGAAGGAGAACGGGTTCGCCACGCTTCGGCTCGCATCGGGCGAAGTCCGCCTTGTTCACGATGTCTGTTACGCTACCATCGGGCAGGTGGGAAACATCGATCATGAGAATATCTCGATCGGCAAGGCCGGGCGTTCAAGATGGCTGGGTCGCCGGCCGCACGTCCGCGGCGTGGCGATGAATCCGGTCGATCACCCGCACGGCGGAGGGGAGGGGAAATCCGGGCAGGGGAATCCGCACCCGGTCTCTCCCTGGGGCCAGTTGGCCAAAGGTTTCAAGACCCGCCGGCGCAAAGAGACCGATCGTTTTATCATCAAGCGGAGAAAGTAGGCGGTGGCGAGATCGTTGAAGAAGGGGCCGTATATCGAGGCCTCATTGCTGAAAAAGATCGAGGAGATGAATCGGTCAGGGGACCGGAAGATCCTCAAGACCTGGTCCCGCCGGTCCACGATCACCCCGGAGATGATCGGACATACGCTGGCCATCCATAACGGGAAAAAGTTTATCCCCGTCTATATCACGGAGAACATTGTCGGCCACAAGCTGGGCGAATTTGCGGCGACCCGGTTTTTCAAAGGGCACGGCGCCGCGAAGACCGAGAAGGCGACCGCCTTAAAGTGAGCGCTGAAGCGGAAAAGGGGGCCCAAGCGCGCCGAGAGCGAGAGGCCAGGGCCGTCCTCCGTTTTGTTCGGATGGCACCCCGGAAAGGACGGCTGGTTGTCGATCTGATCCGCGGCAAGCGCGTCTCCGACGCCCTTTCGCTCTTAAATTTTACGCAGCAGCGCGCCGCCCGGACCATCCGGAAGGTGTTGCGCTCCGCCATCGCGAACGCCGAGCAGAAGGAGTTGGGAGATGTGGACGACCTCTTCGTCGAGCATGCCGTCGTGGACGGGGGACCGGTGATGAAACGCTTCAAGGCGGCGCCCATGGGCCGCGCCCGACCGATCAAGCATCGGCTCTCCCACGTGACGATCGTAGTCACCGCCCGGCCGCAGCCTTCCCGTCCGACTTGGAAGGCCGTTCCGACTGCGACTTCCCCTCGTCCGTTGCCCCAGACGCCGAAGCCTGTGGTGAGCGTAGTCGAACCGCGGGAGAAGGAGGGCTGATGGGACATAAGACGCATCCGATCGGATTCCGCCTCGGTTATATCAAAACCTGGAATTCGCGTTGGTACGCGAGCAACCGGGATTACGCGCAGATGCTTCATGAGGATCTGAAGATCCGCGGTCTTGTGAAAAAGAAGCTCTACCACGCCGGGGTCTCACGCGTGGAGATCGAGCGCTCGGCGAACCAGATCAAAGTGACCATCCAGACCGCCCGCCCCGGGATCATCATCGGGCGAAAGGGGGCAGAGGTGGATAAGTTGAAGAACGAGCTGGAGGCCTTCTCCAAAAAACAGGTCTACATCAACATTAAAGAGATCAAGAAGCCCGAACTGGACGCACAGCTTCTGGCGGAGAATATCGCGATGCAGTTGGAAAAGCGGATCGCCTATCGTCGGGCCATGAAGAAGGCGGTGGCCGCGGCCATCCGATTGGGGGCACAGGGGATTAAGGTCATGTGCGCGGGCCGCTTGAACGGCAACGAGATCGCCCGCACGGAGTGGTACCACGAGGGGCGGGTGCCGCTGCATACCCTGCGCGCGGATATCGAATTCGGCCTGGCGGAGGCTCGAACGACCTACGGGCAGATCGGGGTGAAGTGTTGGATCTATCGTGGCGACATCCTCCCGGAGCAGGCGGTGGACGCCATTTTGGGACGGACCGAACCGCGGCGTTGATCGGGAGTTTGAATGCTCTCTCCGAAGAAGGTCAAGTTCCGGAAGGTGATGAAAGGTCGGATGCATGGGAAGGCCTATCGCGGCTCGGAGCTTGCCTTTGGAGAGTACGGACTAAAGGCCCTCGAGCCGGGGTGGATCACCGCGCGGCAGATTGAAGCGGCGAGGATCGCGATGACCCGGCATGTCAAGCGCGGCGGGAGGATTTGGATCAGGATCTTTCCCGACAAGCCGGTGACCAAGAAACCGGCGGAGACCCGGATGGGAAAAGGAAAGGGGGCGCCCGATCACTGGGTGGCGGTGGTCCGCCCCGGGCGAATCCTCTATGAGATGGACGGGGTGACCCGCGAGGTCGCCAAGGAGGCATTCCGCCTGGCGGCGCATAAACTCCCGATCAGCACGCGACTGGTCGCCCGCGGAGAGACCTGATGGAGATGGGCCAGATTCGGGATCTCTCGGTAGAGGAGATCTGGGCCAGGGAGAAGGAGATTCGTAAGGAAATGTTCAACTTACGTTTTCAGGGGGCGGCTGGCAGGATCGAAAATCCGGCGCGCATCCGGGTCCTCAAAAGGGATCTGGCGCGTCTTCTGACCGCCTTGCAGGAGAAAAAGAAGGCTTGACGATGCAGGGCTCCGGGAGCGATCGCAAGCGCCGGAAGGAGGCGATCGGGGAGGTCGTCTCAAATCGGATGCAGAAGACCGTCGTCGTCAAGGTGGAATGGTCGGCGGTCCATCCGGTTTATAAGAAGGTCCTGCGCCGGCAAGCCAAGTTTAAGGCCCACGATGAACATGGGTGCCGGATCGGCGATCTTGTCAAAGTGATCGCTGTTCGCCCCCTCTCGAGGGAGAAGCGGTGGATCGTCGTCGAGATCCTGCAACGGGCGGCCCAGACCTCCGCCCCGCCGGTCTCCGCCGGGGAGCGGGCGAGATGATTCAGATCTATACCCGCCTGGATGTCGCGGACAACTCGGGCGCAAAGAAGATCATGTGTTTTCATGTGTACGGCGGATCGGGGCGGCGGTACGCCTCCCTAGGCGATGTGATCGTCGCCACAATCAAGGAGGCCATCCCGCAGGCGGGCGTCAAGAAAGGGGACGTCGTCAAGGCCGTCGTGGTCCGGACGGTCCGAAAGGTCCGACGCGATGACGGCTCCTATATCAAATTTGATCAGAACGCCGCGGTGTTGATCAACGCCGAGGGGGAGCCGGTCGGAACCAGAATTTTCGGGCCGGTGGCGCGTGAGCTCCGCTGGAAAAAGTTTACGAAAATCATTTCCCTTGCGCCGGAGGTGATCTGACGTGCCTTCGATGATCCGGAAGGGCGATCGGGTTCGGGTGATCTCGGGGAGGGAGAATGGGAAGGAGGGGGCCGTCCTCCGAGTCGTCCCGCGCGAGTCCCGCGTCTATATCGAGAAACTGAATCTGGTGAAGCGACATACGCGTCCGAACCCCAAGAATACCAAGGGGGGGATCCTGGAGAAGGAGGCCTCTCTGGACCTGTCCAACGTCATGCTCGTCTGCACCCATTGCGGAAAGCCCGCCCGGCCGGGCGCGAAGCGTCTCGCCGACGGTAAGAAGATCCGCATCTGCCGCCGGTGCGGCGAGATTGTCGACCGAGCGGGATAGGATGCGATGAAGCAGGGCGCAGCGGTGGTCATTTCGGGGTTGAAAGAACGGTACGAGAAGGAGGCCATTGGGCAGTTGATGTCGAGGTTCGGATATAAGAACCGGATGGAGGTCCCGCGCCTGGAAAGGGTCGTCATCAACGTGGGGGCCGGCGAGGCGAAGGAGAACGCGAAATTTCTTGACGCGGTGGTCAAGGAGATCACCCGGATCACCGGCCAGAGGCCCATGGTGACGCGGGCGAAGAAATCGATCGCCGCGTTTAAAATCCGCGAGGGGATGACCATCGGCTGCAAAGCGACTCTCCGCCGCCGGCGAATGTACGATTTCCTCGATCGGCTGTTGCACATGGCGCTCCCCCGAATCCGAGATTTCCGCGGTATCTCCCAGAATTCTTTCGACGGCCGCGGGAACTATACCCTCGGATTGAAAGAGCAGGTGATTTTTCCCGAGATTCCTTACGACGAGATTTCCGCCGTGCATGGGATGGACATCACGATCGTGACGACGGCTCGGACGAACGAGGAGGGGTTGGAACTGTTGAAGTCTCTGGGATTTCCGTTCAGAAAGCAGGAGAAGGGATAGGATGGCGCGCAAGGCGCTCCGAATCAAGGCCGGCCAAAAACCGAAGTTTAAGGTCCGCGCGTATCACCGCTGTCCGCTCTGCGGGAGAGTCCGCGGTTTTCTGCGGCGCTTTAAGATGTGCCGGATCTGTTTTCGGAACCTCTCTTTGAAGGGGGATATTCCCGGGGTGATCAAATCAAGCTGGTGAGGAGCGAGCGTCGGGCTTTGCCCGCGCGAGTGCGGGGGCACGGGGGGCATGTGAGGACCTTTGGGTCTTCTCTGCCGCAGCGGCCCCCCGATTGGATAGCCCGTCGGGCTTTGCCCGCGCGAGTGCGGGGGCACGGGGGGCATGTGAGGACCTTTGGTTTGTCATTTCCGCAGCGGCCCCCCGAGGTAGATCGATGCTGACCGACCCGATCGCCGATATGTTTGCGCGGATTAAAAATGCCGAGTCGCGCCGGAGGCCGGCGGTGGAGATCCCCGGCTCCCGGATGAAGACCCAGATCGCGCGGATCCTTAAGAGAGAGGGATTTATCGCCGGATATTCGATCGACCAAGAGGGGTCGAAGACGACCTTGAAGATCCGGCTGAAATATATCGACGATCAGCGGCCGGTGATCCAAGGGCTACAGAGGGTGTCAACCCCCGGCCGGCGGGTCTATGTAAAGCGCGATGCGATTCCGCGCGTGCAAAACGGCCTCGGCATCGCCATTCTCTCCACCCCCAAGGGCCTTCTGACGGACGGGCAGTCCAGGCGCGAAAAGGTGGGGGGCGAGGTCGTCGGGTACGTCTGGTGATTCGCTGTCGCGCATAGGACGAAAGGCGATCCCGGTCCCGGCCGGAATTCAGGTCGGCGTGGAAGAGGGGGAGGGCGGAAGGCCGAGGATCCGCGTGAAGGGGCCGAAGGGGGAGATCGTCCGGGAATTTGTCTCGCAAATCGCGGTCTCGGTAGAGGAGCAGGACAAAGACGGGAAGGCGGTTATTGTGCGGCGGAGATCCGAGGAGCGGGAAGCGCGCGCCCTGCATGGGCTGGTCCGAAACGAGATCGCCAACATGATCTTGGGAGTCGAGACGGGGTATGAGAAGGTGCTGGAGATCTCGGGGGTCGGTTTCCGCGCCGCGGTTTCAGGACGGAAGATCGTCCTGAATGTCGGGTTTTCCCACCCCGTTGAGTTCGAGCTCCCGAAAGGGGTGGAGGCCTCGGTCGATAAGCAGACGATCGTGACCATCAAAGGGATCGACCGTTATCTCGTCGGGGAGACGGCCGCTCGCGTTCGCGCCGTTCGTCCCCCCGAGCCCTACAAAGGGAAAGGGATCAAATATCGGGACGAGGTTGTCCGGCGCAAGGAGGGGAAAACGGGGAAATGAACGTCAAACTGAAACTGGCCGCCCGCCACCGGCGTCATCGCCGGGTCCGAAAGAAGATCACGGGAACCGCCGAGCGGCCGCGCCTTTCGGTCTTCCGGAGCCTCAGCCACATCTACGCGCAGCTCGTGGATGACGCGAGCGGGAGAACGCTTGCGGCCGCCTCCACGCTCTCGCCGGAGCTGCGGAAGGATCTTGCCAAGACGGGGAACCTTGCCGCCGCGAAATCGGTCGGGAGGCTTTTGGCCGAAAAGGCGCGATCGGCGAAGATCGAGAGGGCGGTATTTGATCGCGGAGGATATCTCTATCACGGCCGCGTGAAGGCGCTCGCGGACGGCGTGAGGGAAGGGGGACTGATCTTTTGAGAATTAAACCGGACGAACTGCAGTTGAAGGACAAGGTGGTATTCATCAATCGCGTCGCCAAGGTGGTGAAGGGGGGGAAACGATTTTCCTTTGCAGCCATCGTTGTGGTCGGAGACGGGGGAGGGCACGTGGGTGTCGGCAAGGGGAAGGCGAAAGAGGTCCCCGAGGCGATCCGCAAGGCGATCGAAAACGCGAAGAAAAATCTTATGAAGGTTCCGATGCGGAATTCGACGATCCCCTTTTCCGTTACGGGCCATTACGGCGCGGAGGAGGTGCTCCTAAAACCGGCCGCCCCTGGGGCCGGGATCATCGCGGGGGGCGCAGTCCGCGTGGTCATGGAGATGGCCGGCATTCACAACGTCCTTGCCAAATGCCTCGGAGGCGGCAATCCGTACAACGTCGTGAAGGCGACGATTGAAGGCTTGATGCGCCTTGCGTATCCGGAAGAGGTCCGACGGGCTCGGCGCCAGGCAATGTCCGAAGAGGGCCCTTCGGGGGATGAGGCGGCGTAGCTGCGCATGATGCTAAAGAAGGAAATCAAGATTACCCTCGTTCGAAGCCTCATCGGTCGCCCCGGGTTTCACCGGGAGACGGCGCGGTGCCTGGGCTTAAGAAGGATCGGGGATTGCGTGATCCAGCGGGAGTCTCCTGCGGTTCGGGGGATGGTTGATGCGATCTCGCATCTCATCAGGGTGGAAACGTGAAATTGGACGAGCTGAAAGGGGCGCCGGGGGCGTGGAAGCGCGAGAAGAGGATCGGCCGCGGTATCGGCTCCGGGCATGGGAAGACCTCGACGAAGGGGCATAAGGGGCAGGCCGCGCGGAGCGGAGGGACGAAGGGGCCGGGGTTTGAAGGGGGTCAGCAACCGATTACCCGCCGGATTCCCAAGCGCGGGTTCCATTCCCCCTTCAAGAAAAGATATCGGGTGGTGACGGTCGCCTCCTTGGAGGCCCGGTTCGACCCCGAGTCGGAGGTCACCCTTGCGGCCCTGGTGGATCGGGGGCTCGCCAAAAAAATGGATCTGGTGGTCATCCTCGGCGACGGGGCCATTTCAAAGCCGATGACCGTTGCCGCTCATCGCTTCTCCGCCTCGGCGCGGCAGAAGATCGAATCGGCCGGAGGAAAGGTTGCGGTCGTCGTGTCGGGTCGTTTCGCCTGATGTTCGAACGGTTTTTAACGAGCGTTCAGAATATCTTCAAGATCGAGGAGCTCCGCCAGCGGGTCCTCTTCACGGCGGGGATGCTGGTCATCTACCGCATCGGGGCGCATATCCCGACCCCCGGGATCAATAACGATGCGCTGGCCCGTTTCTTGATGGAACGGGGAGGCGCGCTGATGGGGTTTCTCGACATGTTCTCCGGCGGCGCGCTCGCCCGGCTGACGATCTTCGCCCTGGGGATCATGCCCTATATCTCCGCCTCGATCATTCTCCAGCTTTTGACCGTGGTGTTTCCGCAGCTGTCGAAGCTTGCGAAGGAGGGGGAGCGCGGAAGGAAAAAGATCGTCCAGTATACCCGGTACGGGACGATCGTGATCGCGTTGGTCCAGTCGTTGGGAATCGCGATCGGGTTGGAGGGGATGCAGGGGGGGGAGTTCGTCCAACGCCCCGGGTGGTCTTTTCGGCTGATGACGATGGTCACGATTACGGCGGGGACCGCCTTCTTGATGTGGCTTGGCGAGCAGATCACGGAGCGCGGAATCGGAAACGGGATCTCGCTGATCATCTTTGCGGGGATCGTGGCCCAGCTCCCGTCGGCCGTGATCAATACCGGGCGGCTGTATTCAAGCGGCCAGGTCTCGGCGGCCATGCTGGTCCTGGTTGTGCTGATCATGGTTGGGGTGGTGCTCGGGATCGTCTGGCTGGAGAGCGCGAGAAGGAAGGTCCCGGTGCAGTACGCAAAGCGGGTCGTCGGGCGGCGGGTCTACGGAGGCCAGAGCACCCATATCCCTCTGAAGATCAACACGGCGGGGGTCATCCCCCCGATCTTCGCCTCCTCCATCATTGCCTTCCCTGCCACCGTGGCCGGGTTCATCCCGGTGGGATGGGTCCAGGCCATCGGGAGAAACCTGTCGCCCGGGACGCTCTTTCACACCCTCCTCTATGTGCTTCTCATCGTGTTTTTCACCTTTTTCTACACCGCGGTCGTCCTCAACCCGGTCGACATGGCGGAGAATATGAAAAAGTACGGCGGATTCATCCCCGGCATTCGTCCCGGGCCGAAGACCTCGGATTACCTCTATCGCGTCCTCACGCGAATCACCTTCGTCGGGGCGTTTTATCTCGCGGCCGTGGCGGTGATCCCGGAGATCTTCATCTATTGGTTGCAGCTCCCGTTCTCCTTCGGGGGGACCTCTCTTTTGATCGTCGTCGGCGTGGGGATGGATACGGCCCAGCAGATCGAGACGCACATGATCACCCGTAACTACGAAGGCTTTATGCGGAAGGGCCGCCTGCGCGGGAGGACGTTCTGATATGCCGCAAGGTACGAACACTTCCGGAACCCCGATGCGCCTTGTCTTTCTCGGTCCTCCGGGGGCCGGGAAAGGAACGCAGGCCCAGAAATTTTCCGCGGAGTTCGGGATCCCCCGCATTTCGACGGGGGATGTTCTCCGGGAGGAGATGGCCGGTCGGACCGAATTGGGGTTGCAGGCAAAGGCCTTCGTCGATTCGGGCAGGCTTGTCCCAGACGACCTGATGATCGGCGTGATCGAGAAGCGTTTGGCGGTGGGGGACGCCTCCTTGGGTTTCATCCTGGACGGATTTCCCAGGACGGTGGCTCAGGCAGAGGCATTGGAGGGGCTCATGGCGAAGATTCGGACCAGACTGGATGCGGTGATCCTGTTCGAGGTCCCGGAGGAGGAGCTGATCCGGAGGCTGACGGGACGGCTCTCCTGCCCGCGCTGCGAGCGGATCTACCACCGGGAGTTCAACCCTCCCCGGATGAATGCGTCCGGGGACCCGATCTGTTCGGACTGCGGCTCCCTCCTGGCGCAGCGGAAAGATGACGTCCTTGAGACCGTTCGAGAACGGCTTTCGGTCTATCGACGTCAGACCGAGCCGCTTGTCGCCTATTATCGGGAAAGCGGCGTCCTGGCCAGCGTGGAGGGGAACGGCCCGATGGAGAAGATCTCCTTGCAGCTGAAAGAGGCGGTCATCAGGAAGGCGAACAAAGGCGGATGATCATTTTGAAATCGGAAGAAGAGATCGGCCGGATCGCGGTTGCCTGCCGGATCGTCGCCGATGTGTTGCACGCGCTTCAATCCAAGGTCAAACCCGGCGTGACGACAAAGGATCTTGATCGGTTGGCCGAGGAGATGATTCTCCGGCGCGGCGCCCTCCCGGCGTTCAAAGGCTACCGAAATTTCCCCGCCACGCTTTGCGCGTCGGTGAACGAGCAGGTGGTCCATGGGATCCCCGCGCAACGCCCCTTGAAGGAGGGAGACGTCGTCGGTTTGGACCTCGGGGCGATCTGGGAGGGTTATTACGGCGATGGGGCGGTCACCGTAGCGGTCGGGCCGGTCTCCCCCGAGGCGCAGCGGCTTCTTAAGGTCACGGAAGAGGCTCTCTATGCCGGGATCGAAAAATGTGCGGAGGGGAACCGCCTTTCGGACATCTCCCATGCGATCCAGCAGAAGGCCGAATCGGCGGGGTTCTCGGTGGTCACCGATTTTGTCGGCCACGGGATCGGCCGGTCGCTGCATGAGGAGCCTCAGGTGCCCAATTTCGGCGAGGCCGGACGAGGGCCGCGCTTGAAGTCGGGGATGGTGTTGGCGATTGAGCCGATGATCAATGCGGGCGGAAGCGAGGTCAGGATCCTTGAAGATCAATGGACGGCGGTTACCTGCGACGGGAGTCTCTCCGCGCATTTCGAACATACGGTGGCGGTCACGCCGGACGGGCCGCGGATCCTGACCGCGCTGGACCACAGTGTCTCTGCGGCGACGGGATCAAAGTAGCGTGCAGTTAGAGGCCTGCGCGCAAATATAATGCCAAGGGATTGTTGATGGCGAAAGAAGATGCGATCGAGGTTCAGGGGACGATCGTCGAGACGCTTCCAAACGCGATGTTTCGCGTGGAACTGGACAACGGCCACAAGGTCTTGGCCCACATTTCGGGAAAGATGCGGATGCACTATATCAAGATATTGCCGGGGGATCGGGTGACGGTGGAACTCTCCCCCTACGATTTGACGCGGGGACGGATCACGTACCGGTTCTCGAAATGAAGGTTCGATCTTCGGTGAAGGCGATCTGTGCGAAATGCAAGATCATCCGCAGACGGGGAGTCCTTCGTGTTCTCTGTGAGAATCCCCGTCACAAGCAGCGCCAGGGATAGGAGGAGGGATGGCTCGGATTGCCGGCGTGGATTTGCCTCGGGAGAAACGCGTTGAAGTGGCGCTGACCTATATCTACGGAATCGGGGTTCCGTCGGCCCGTAAGATTCTTGCGGCGGCGAACGTCTCGCCGGACATTCGCGTCAAAAATCTGAAGGAAGACGAGATTGTGCGCCTGCGCCAGGCGATCGAGCGGGAATACAAGGTCGAAGGGGACCTGCGCCGCGAGCTTTCGCAGAACGTGAAGAGATTGATGGACATCGGCTGTTACAGGGGCTTAAGACATCGCCGGGGGCTGCCCGTGCGGGGGCAGCGCACCCGCACCAACGCGAGGACGCGAAAAGGGCCAAAGCGGCATACGATCGGCGCCAAGAAGAAGGAGGAGAAGAAATAGATGGTCACCAAAAAAGCGGGGAAGAAAAAGGAGAAGAGGATCGTTCAAAACGGCATCGCGCATATCCAAGCCTCCTTTAACAATACGCTGATCACCATCACCGATCTCTCGGGCAACACCCTGGTGTGGGCCAGCGCCGGCAGCCAGGGATTCAAGGGGTCCCGTAAAAGCACTCCGTTTGCCGCCCAGAGGGCCGCGGAGGTCGCGGCGAAGAAGGCGATGGAAAACGGGATGCGGCAGGTGGACGTCTTTGTCAAAGGTCCCGGCTCCGGTCGAGAGTCGGCCATCCGTTCCCTGGCCGCGGCCGGTCTGAAGATCAATGTGATCAAGGACGTGACTCCTATCCCGCACAACGGATGCCGCCCGCCGAAGCGGCGCAGGGTTTAGGGGGACCCATGGGGCGTTACACCGGTCCCGTTTGCCGCCTCTGCAGAAGAGAAGGAATCAAGCTCTACCTTAAGGGGACGCGCTGCACCACCGAGAAGTGCGCGATCGAACGTCGCCCGTATGCGCCCGGGCAGCATGGACAGGCGCGAATCCGCCCCAAGGAGTATTCACTGCAGTTGCGTGAGAAGCAGAAACTCAAGAGGATCTACGGCCTGATGGAACAGCAGTTCCGCGGGTACTTCAAGAAAGCGGCTCGGGGGAGGGGGATTACGGGCGAGAATCTCCTGCAGATCCTCGAGCGCCGGTTGGACAACGTTACCTATCGCCTTGGGTTCGCCGGCTCTCGCCGGCAGGCCCGGCAACTGGTGGGTCACGGGCATTTCCTCGTGAATAGAAGAAACGTGAATGTCCCCAGTTTTCTGGTCAAGGAGGGGGACATTGTCGAGGTGAGAGAGGTTTCCAAAGAGCTGGTGCCGATTCAGGCGTCGGTGGGCGCGCTGGAGTCCCGCGGTCTTCCACGCTGGCTTGAACTGGATCGAGCCAATCTCCGCGGACGGGTGCGAGCCCTTCCGACGAAGGAGGATGCCGCCGTCCCGGTGAACGAACAGCTCGTCGTCGAACTGTATTCGCGTTAGGGGGAGTGTTCGGAAGGGGGCATCTGCCCCGGGCGCTCGGCGCTCGGGGACCCCGGATCGCCCCCTTCCGCCACCACGTTAGGAGGTTTCATGATCATCCGTGCAAAGGATTTTCAAATCCCCAAGAAGCTCGAGGTCGAGAAGGAGACGCTCACTAAAAACTACGGAAAATTCTACGCGGAGCCGTTCGAGCGGGGATTTGGAACCACGATCGGCAACTCGCTGCGGCGCGTGCTCCTCTCCTCGATCGCGGGTGCGGCCATCACCGCAATCAAGATCGAGGGCATCCTCCACGAGTTTTCGAGCGTCCCGGGAGTGAAAGAGGACATCACCGATATCGTGTTGAATGTAAAGAATCTTCGATTCAAGGCGCATACGGACAAAACGAAATCGCTGCGGATACAGAAAAAGGGGCCGGGGGAGGTCAAAGGAAAGGATATCCGGCACGACGCCGATATCGAGTTGCTGACGCCCGATCTCCATATCGCGACCCTTGATAAGGATGGATCGCTCGATATGGAATTGACGCTCAAAGTTGGGCGGGGATACGTCACCGCCGAGCGGAACAAGGAGGAGTCGATGCCGATCGGGGCGATCCCCCTGGACGCCATTTTCTCTCCGGTCCGCCGCGTCAATTTCTCGGTCGAGAACGCGCGGGTCGGGCGCGTCACGGACTATGACAAACTGGTCTTTGAGGTTTGGACCGACGGCAGCGTCCGGCCGGACGACGTCGTCGGATACGCGGCCAAGATCTTCAAGGATCATCTCCAGATCTTCATCAATTTCGAGGAGACGGACGAACCCCCGCTGGCCGCGGGTGAGCAGGATCGCGAAATCAACAAAAATCTGTTGCGCAGCGTGCACGAACTTGAACTGTCGGTCCGCGCGGCGAACTGCCTGAAGAACGCCAACATCCGGACGATTGCCGATCTGGTTCAGAAGAGCGAGCCGGAGATGCTCAAGACCAAGAACTTCGGACGCAAATCGCTCAATGAGATTAAGGAAATCTTGAGCGAGATGGGGCTTTCTTTCGGGATGAAACTGGAAGGGGCCGTCCCGGCGGGGAGCCTTGAGTCCCGGCAGGAGAGCGTGGATGAGGCATCGTAAGGCCGGCCGCGCCCTTGGGCGCGATTCCGGTCAGCGGAAAGCGCTCTTCAAGAATCTCGTCCTCTCGCTGCTCTCTCATGAACGAATCGAGACGACTGAGGCTAAGGCAAAGGAGGTCCGCACGTTTGCCGATCAGATGATCACCCTCTCAAAACGGGGGGACATCGCCTCCCGTCGCAGGGCGCTCTCTTTTTTAGGGAACAAAGAGGTTGTCGGAAAACTCTTTTCCGACATCGGTCCCCGTTTCACGGGCCGGGCCGGAGGCTACAGCCGGATCGTTAAAACGAGAGTCCGTCCCGGCGACGGCTCGCCTCTGGTCCTTTTGGAACTGACCGAGCGGCCGCCGGAGAAAAAAGAGAGAAAGAAAAAAGAGGGAAAGAAAGAAGAGAAGAGGAAGGCAAAGGAGAAGGCCGCCGCGCGGCCCGAGTAGTCTCCTCTACTGTTTGGACTCGCCTTGGGGTGCGGGGCCCTTCGCCAAACGCGCCTCAAGGGCGGCGAAGAGATCTTCTTCGGTTATCCCAACCCCCTCCGCAGCCGGGTCCCCGGCGACCCAGTCCTGGGTCGGTTTCTTCTCCGGATCGAAGACCTGGAAATTCCTCTGAATCGTCACCTTCACGCCGGTGGGGACCTTCTCCGGCGGGGGCGGAGGGGCCGCCGCCGGAGCAGTGGGCGTAACGCCGGGGTTGCTTGGAGTGTCGGGCTTCGTCTCGCTCTGGGAGGAGGAGATGCGGACCAGCTGGATCGTGTAGCTGTCCCGATAGTCGATCTCTTTCACCGGGAAGCTCGCCGAAAAGATCTTGAAATAACGGAAGATCTGGGTTGTGATCTTTCCCGTCTCCTTTTTCGCGCTCAACTTCCCGTGCGGATGGTCGGCCAGATTCTTTTCCTTTAAAACATCTACCACCGCATCAAAGACGAAGTCGTACTCCGCGTCATAGACCCTTTCCGGGAGAGAGGGGGCCCGGGGGGTCTGCTGGGCCGGGGAAGATTGAGGAGCCGGCGGGGCCTGCTGGGCGGGCGGGTCCGGGGGAGCCGGCGGGGCCGGAGGGGCCTGGGCTGCGGCGTGAGCGGCGAACAGGAAAAATAAGGGGAAAACGAACAATCGTCTCATCAAACGGCCTCAATCTAACGTTATCGTTCCCGGCTGTCAAGGTATGTTAGAATCCGTTGTTCTCAGGTACTTCCTAAGCGGTCTTGTCGCGGGCGCGCTGATCGTAATTGCCGCCGGGGAAAAAGCGCAAGACGTGCAAAAACCGAACCAATTTTCTTTACTCACCCTGACCATTATGCTATATTTTTTTCGTGTCTGCTTTCCTTCCCTCTTCTCACCCTTTCTTCCGTCGTTCCAGGGGGATTCTGCTCCTTGTAACATTCGCCCTAGTCGGCTCCCTTTTGACGGCGACCGTGCTTCACCTCCGAAAGAAATCCGCCCCCCTCTCAATTGCGGGGATCGGGGGCCCGGCCGACGTGAAGATCGGAAATTTTACGGTCGTCCAGACGCAGGGGGAGGGTCGGCAGTGGGAACTGGTTGCCAAGCGGGCGGAACTCTTCGCCGGGAGACAGGAGGCCGTTCTTGAAGGGGTGGCGGTCACCCTCCATCGTCCGGTGGGCGGGGACCTTCTCGTTCGCGGCGACCGCGGCCTTCTCGACACCGCCCGGAAGAATTTCTTCCTGGAAAATATGGGCGCCCCTCTGGAGATCAGCCTCGATCCCGGTACCACGCTTGTCACCGAGGGGGTCCGCTGGAACAACGATCGCCGGGAGATTGAAGCGGTGGGACCGGTCCGCATCCGCGGTCGGAATTTTGAGGTCTCCGGCCAGGGGCTGATCGTCAAGGTCGTTCCACAAGAATTCCAGGTCTCCGGAGATGTCCGTCTCTCTCTTCGGTAGGCATTCCGTGTCGTTTTGGGGACGCGGACGCCGCGCCGGGATCCTCGTACTCTTTCTTATCATCCTCACTCCTTCACCCGGGTGGCCCAGCCGAGAAGCGGGCCGCTTTTCAATCTCGTCAAACAAAATGACCATCCGTTCGTTGGAAAACCGGGTGATCTTTGAAGGGGATGTGAAGATCGATCGGGACGACCTCCAGATGACGGCGGAGCGGGTGCAGGTATATTTCGAGGGCCCCCCACCCAATGGGTCCTTCCCGGCCCTCGGCGATCACTCTTCGATCTCGCGGATCGAGGCGCAGGGGAATGTGCAGATCCGCCAGGGGGAGAGGAGGGCGAGATCGGAGCGGGCGGTGTTCGATCAGAAGAACGAGAAGATCATCTTGATGGGGTCCGCTGAGGCATGGGGGAAAGACTATCGGATCCGCGGGAGCCGGATGACCTTTTTCCTAAAGGAGGATCGCGGCGTGGTCGAGGGGAGCCGAATGACGATCATTCCCAAGAAAGGCTCTTCCCCCGCCGGGCGCAAATGATCCTGGAGGCGAAAGGGTTAGAGAAGCGGTTTGGGAGGCGGGCGGTCGTCCGGGACGTGAGCCTCGGAATCGAGACTGGAGAGATCGTCGGTCTGCTGGGGCCGAACGGGGCCGGAAAGACAACGGTCTTCTATATGCTGGTTGGACTTTTTCCTCCTACGCGTGGGGAGATCTTTCTGGACGGCCGGAGAATTACGGACCTCCCGATGTATCTGCGGGCCCGCAAGGGGATCTCCTACTTGCCGCAAGAACCTTCGATCTTCCGCAAGATGACGGTGGAGCAGAATCTTCTGGCAATTCTTGAGACGCTCTCCCTCACCCGCGAAGAGAAGGAGGAGCGGCTTTCTTCTCTCCTGAAAGAGTTGAATATCGCGCACCTTGCCAAGAACAAGGCGTATACGCTCTCCGGCGGGGAACGTCGCCGGGTGGAAATCACGCGGGCCCTGGTGATCTCCCCTCAGTTTATCCTCCTCGATGAGCCGTTCGCCGGGATCGATCCGATCGTTGTCATCGATCTGCAGAAGATTATCTTCCAATTGAAGAAGCGCGGCATCGGGGTTTTGATCACGGATCATAACGTCCAGGAGACGCTTGAGATCACCGACCGGGCCTATATCATCAACGAGGGAGAGATCCTGGTTTCGGGGACCTCCGGGGAGATCGCGCGATCACCCGAGGCGCGCGCGATTTATCTGGGGGAACGGTTTCGCTGGCAGGAGCAGGACCTGACTCATCTACGCTGAAATGCGCGCTCGTCTCGAGTTAAGACTCACCCAGAAACTGATGATGACGCCTCAGTTGCAGCAGGCGATCAAGCTGCTGCAACTTGGACGCCTCGAGCTCCAACAAGCCCTCACGCAGGAGACCCTCGAAAATCCCCTGCTTGAGGAGCTGGTTTCTGAGGAAGAAGAGGAGGGGACGTCCTCAGAGGAGGGGCGGACCGAGGAGGTCCCCTCTCCCGCCGGCGAGGAGGAAGAGAAGCCTAAAGAGGCCGCGAGCGCGGATGAGTTTAAATGGGAGTCGTTCCTGGAGGACGATTCGGAGCGGGAGGGGTTCTCCAGGGGAGGCGCCGGAGGGGACCCAGAGGAGCGCCCTTCTTACGACCAGACACTGACGCGGCCGGTGACCCTGACCGACCATCTCCTCTGGCAGCTGGCGGTCTGGGTCCTTTCGGAGAAGGAAAAGGAGATCGGGAGGGCCCTGATCGGAAACATCGACGACGACGGTTACCTGCGCGAACCGTTGGAAGAGATCTCCTCCACCAGCGGCGCTTCGGTCGCCGAGGTGGATCGGGTGTTGAAGGTTGTCCAGCAATTTGACCCGGTCGGGGTGGCGGCGCGTGGTCTGGAAGAATGTCTCCTGTTGCAACTGGAACCCTTGGGGCTTTCGGGTTCGCTGGTCGAGACGATCATCAAAAATCATCTCGAGGATCTGGAGAAGAAGCGCTATCCGGCGATTGCCCGCACCTGCGAGGTGGGGTTGGAGGAGGTCACGGCGGCCGCGCATGTGATCGAGCGCCTCGAGCCGAAGCCGGGGCGGCCCTACGCCCAGACGGACAACGTGTGTATCATCCCGGACGTGTTCGTAACCCGATCCGAGGGGAGCTGGGTCGTCACGCTCAATGACGATGGAATGCCGAAGCTGAAGATCTCCCCCTACTATCGAAGCATCCTGCGCTCTACGGAGGGCGGGAAGGACGAGACGCGGGCCTATCTGAAAGAACGTTTTCAATCGGCCCTCTGGTTTGTGCGGAGTATCGAGCAGCGGAACAGAACGATCCTTCTGGTTTCCCAGAGCATCGTCCGCTTTCAGGAGGCCTTTCTCGAGCGGGGGGTGTCCCATCTCAGGCCTCTGGTGTTGAAACAGGTGGCTGATGACGTCGGCGTCCACGAATCGACGGTCAGCCGGGTGACGACCAACAAATACATGCACACCCCCCAAGGGACGCTTGAGCTGAAGTATTTCTTCAACTCCGGCATCGCGCGGTTCTCGGATCGGGAGGAGAGCCTCTCCTCGATCGCCGTTCGGGAAATGATTCGCAAGATGGTGGACGAGGAGCGGCCGGACGCCCCGTTGAAGGACCAGGAGATCGTCGAACGCCTGAAGGCCCAGAATGTGAAGATCGCCCGGCGGACGGTGACCAAGTATCGCGCTTGGCTCAAGATCCCGCCGGCGAGCAGGCGCAAGCGCTACTGATTCCCGGAGGACGGATCATGGAAATCACGATCACTGGGCGGCATCTGGAGGTGACTCCCGCGCTGAAGGAATTTTGTGAGGAGCGCGTCCGGCGTCTGGCAAGACACGCGCCGAGAGGGGGAAGCGTTTCGTTCATTTTAAAGGTTGAGCGGCATCTCCACATCGTCGAGGCGGCGGCGACGATCGATGGATTTCACCTCTCCGCGGTGGCGGAAGGCCCTGAGATGTACGGCAGCATCGAGGCGGTGACGGCAAAGTTGGACCGACAGTTCGCCCGCAAAAATGAGAAGCGAGCCGATCATCGGGTGAAGAACCTCGGCTCCCCCCCCGGCGCGCCGGGCAAGGCGATCGCAGGGGAATGAACCCCGTCCATTTCGTCATCATCAGCGGCCTTTCCGGCTCAGGAAAATCCTACGCGATCAAGTCGTTCGAAGATCTGGGATTTTTCTGCGTGGACAATCTTCCCCCGCAACTGCTTCTGAAATTCGCGGAACTCTGCGTGCAGTCCCAGGATCGTATCCGCCGGATCGCCGTCGGAGTCGACATTCGCGAGCGCGAGTTTCTCCCGACATTCTTTGAGGTTTTCGAGCAGTTGAAGGAAGAGGGATACCGTCTGGAGCTCCTCTTTCTTGAGGCCCGCGATGAGATCCTGGTGCGGCGGTTTTCAGAGACGCGCCGTCCCCATCCGTTGGCGCACGAGCGGTCCGTGCTGGAGGGGATCCGCGACGAGCGGGCAAAACTCGGCGAACTGCGGCGCCGCGCGGATCGGATCATCGACACCAGCGACGTGAATGTTCATGCGCTGAAGGACCTGATCATGACGGCGTACCGGGATGCCGGTCCGCCGCGGCGGTTGAACGTCTTCCTCATCTCCTTCGGCTACAAGTATGGGCTTCCATACGATCTGGATCTCCTCTTCGACGTCCGCTTTCTTCCCAATCCGAATTTCGTCCACCAGATGAAAGTCCTCACTGGAAACGATCCGGAGGCAATGGAGTACGTGATGTCCTCTCCTGAGGCGAAGGTGTTCCTTGATCGGCTGATGGATCTTCTGGATCTTTTGATCCCGCTTTATGAAAAGGAGGGGAAATCCTATCTCACCATCGGCATCGGTTGCACCGGCGGCAGGCACCGTTCGGTGGCGATTGCAAACCGGCTGCGCGATCTGCTTCGGGAGAAAGGACATCTCATTTCAGTGCGCCACCGCGATGTCGATCAGGCATAAAGTGCTCTCGCGCCGGTTGCGGGCGCTCGCAACCATCGGCGCTGGGTGCCTCGCGGTTTCAAGTCTGGGATGCTTCCAAAAGCCGTTTGATCCCCTCGGCGAAGATTGGGCGAATGTTACGCTGAGCGCGGCAGGGGAGGGTCGCCCGGCGGACGGATCCCTCGCGGGGAGGGTGGAGGCCGTCCATCAGGCGAGAGAAGAGGCCTACCGGCTCCTCTCCGACCAGATGATGCAGATGAAGACGGCTACCTCCGAGCCCGTCGCCGGCCTGATCTCCGGAGATGATGCGAAGGCTCGCCGTCTTCGCGACTTCGCCCGCTCGGCCCGGATTGTTCGCACCCAATTCCGCCCGGATGGTGTCGTCCGTGTGGAGACGGAGCTTTATCTCGGGGACGATCTTCTCGCCGCGCTCGGCATCAGTCGCAAAAGGCCGGAACGGCCGCAGAAGCCCGGGGTGGGACGAGAAGGCCGGGACGATTTCGTCCGTTGATCGAGGAGCCTTCCAACCCACCGAGCTTGGATCCGGCGGCGTCAGCGCCGGCGCCGGGGAAGGAATCGCTTTATGCCCGCGTGCAGCAGATGGGCATGGCCCAGAAGATCCAACTGGCGCTCAAAGGGGATCGGGAGGCCCGGGCGTTGCTGGTGAAGGATCCCAACCGATTGGTCGGACTCGCGGTCCTGGGAAATCCGAGGATCAGTGAGGGAGAAGTCGAGACTATCGCCAAATCCCGTAATGTTTCGGATGAGGTGCTTCGCAAAATCGCGGAGCACCGCGATTGGATGAAACACTACGCGATCGTCGTCGCGCTGCTCAACAACGGAAAGGTTCCCGCCGGCGTGGCGATCCCACACCTGCATCGGCTCAAGATCCGCGATTTGGCCGTGCTTGTGCGCAACCGGATGGTGTCGGAGGCGCTGCGCATCGCCGGAAGAAGACTCCTGCTAGAAAAAAGGAGCTGAAACTTGGGGGGGGCCGGTGGACTCTCCCCCAGGGGAGGTGGAGTTCTGCGACGTGTTGCAGGCGGACGATATTGCATTTGACATTATGAATATGCTCACTATACTCACTAGCGTTACACCTCTCAGGGGCGTCATGAAGACAAAGAAGATCTACAAAACGGACGCGATCTGTCACCTTTTCGATATCTCAAAAGCCACCCTCTTTCGATGGGAGCGGGAGGGGTTGATCTCTCCCGTCGGCCGCGACTGGCGGAATTGGAGGCGTTACTCCGATCAAAACCTGAAGGAGATTCGGCGCATCATCAACAATAAGGTAAGCGCATGATCAGGCGGGGGTGCTAGCATGCTCTTTCGTGCGGCCAAAGGACCACTTGTGGGGCTGGACATCGGCTCCTCCTCCGTGAAGATCGTGCAGCTCAAACAGTCGGCCAAAGGGTACGCGCTCGAGCGGTTCGGCATCCGCTGGCTCGACCCCGAGCTGATCGTCGACGGCACCGTGATGGATTCCGGGAGGGTGGTAGAGGCGATCAAAGGCCTGCTGGAAGAGCAGAAGGTAAAAAGCCGTGAGGTGGCCCTCTCCGTCTCCGGGCACTCGGTGATTGTCAAGAAGATCTCTCTTCCTCCGATGTCCGAAGAGGAGTTGGAGGAGTCGATCAAGTGGGAGGCCGAGCAGTATATCCCCTTCGACATCAACGACGTTAACCTCGATTTTCATATTCTCGGCTCGGGCGAGGCCCTCGAGGGCCGCGAGCAGATGAGCGTCTTGGTGGTGGCGGCCAAGAAAGACAAGCTGACGGAGTACACCTCGCTCGTGGCGGAGGCCGGGCTGACCCCGGTTGTGGTGGATGTCGATGCGTTCACGATTGAGAATATGTTCTCAGTGAACTACGACACACGGCCTGATGAGGTCGTCGCACTGGTCAACGTCGGCGCCTCGGTGATGAACATCAACGTCCTCAAGGGAGGACTCTCGTCCTTTACGCGGGACGTCAACGTGGGGGGGAATCGGTATACCGAGACTCTCCAGCGGGAGTGCGCGCTCTCCTACGAGCAGGCCGAGCAGGCAAAGCGTGGAGAGGCGGTGGAGGCCGGGCCGGAGGGAACGCCGCCGGATCCCGAGGCGGTGAAGAGGATCCTTCAGTCGGTCCATGCCGAGATCGCCGCGGAGGTCGCCCGCACGCTTGACTACTTCAAAACGACCTCCATGCAGGAGCGGATCGACCGGGTGATTTTCTCGGGAGGCGTCGCCAAGATGGTCGACTGCGTTCAATTCCTCGGAGAACGGCTCGCCTCTCCCGTCGAGGTCGCCAATCCGTTCGCCCGCGTGGAGATCGTAAAGGGGATCGATCGCGATTATATCGCCGAAATGGCTCCTCTGGCCGCCGTCGGATTCGGCTTGGCGCTTCGAAAGGTGGGGGACCGATGAATCGATGATCCGGATCAATCTTCTCCCCGCCCAGAAAGCGCGCAAGATCCGGAAGCGGCTGGAGGTCCGCTCACAGGTAATCTTCATCACCCTCTTCTTCTCCTTCGAGGTTCTTCTGTTTGCGGTTCTCTGGTTGAGGTATGACTGGACTATCACCAGGTTGGAGGCCGAGAAGACTCAGAAGAGCGCCGAGATGGAGAGGCTCGCCGCGCTGGTGAAGGAGGTGGAAAATCTCGAGCAGCTGAAGAAATCGGTTCAGCAAAAGATCGGCGTCATCGAGAGGCTTCGGAAAAACCAGGGGGGGCCGGTCCACCTCCTGGACGAGGTGAGCCGGAGCCTGCCGGATCGCGTCTGGCTGACCTCGCTGGCCCACCGCGGGGGCAATGTGGACCTGGAGGGGAAGGCCCTGACCAACTCCGAGATCGTCGAGTTTGTCGATAATTTGAAGCACTCCCCCTATTTTCGGGACATCCAGCTTCTCGAGTCGCACAAGGCGAGCGAAGGGGTCGTTCCGATATACATCTTCCGGCTCAAATGGGGGATGGCGCTCTAGATGGCGATCTCCCTTGCGACCCTCAAAGGGCTTTCGATGAAGCAAAAGGTCGTAGCCACGCTCCTGATTGGGGTGATACTCGCGGCCATATTTATCTATTTCATCTACCTCCCTAAGGCCGAGGAGATGGTCCGCCTTTCGGGCGAGATTGAGGAGCTTTCCGGGAGGATTAATGTGCATCGCGCAAAGGCGGCGCGTCTCGACGTAGAAAAGCGGGAACACGAATTGTTTCTCCGACAGCTGGCTCAGTTAAAAGAGCAGTTGCCGCCCGAGGCGGAGGTCGAGGTTCTCTTAAAACAGGTATCGGAACTCGGGATTCGCACCGGGCTCGATTTCAAGCTCTGGCGCCCCGTGGAGAAAATCAAAGGGCCGGAGGGGCTCTACACGGAGATCCCGATCAACGTCGAGGTTGGCGGCTCCTACCACGCCCTCGGTGTCTTTTTCGACAAGATCAGCAAACTCCCCAGAATCGTCACCGTCTCGAATCTAACGATGAGTTCGCCCCAGGTCGAGCGGGAGCGGATCTTGATCGCGACAATCTTCGTCGCAACCGCCTTCGCGTCCGCCGCGGAGAGCGCAGCTTTGCCGCAGGCGAAACAATGAACCGAAATAAGACGCTGACCGCGATCCTGCTCTGCGCCGCATTGGTAGGATGCGGGGGCGCTCCCCCTCCGGCGCCTCCGGCCCTCCAACCCAGTGCCGCCCCCCCCCCGCAGCCGGCGGCTGGAGCCCAAGCCCCCGCGCCGGCTCCCTCGGCGCCCGTCATCCCCGAGCCGAAGTTTTCCTATAACCCGGAAGGGAGGCGCGATCCCTTCCGCTCGATCGTGGTTGCAAGCGAAAAGGGACGTGAAGGATTGGAGAATCTCCCCCCCCTTCAGCGCCGCGAGCTCTCGGAGTTCCGCCTGATCGGCGTAATTTGGGGAGGGTTCGGCTACACCGGGATGCTGATGACGCCGGATGGAAAGGGATACACCGTCCGCGTCGGGACGCGCGTCGGCGTGAATAACGGTATCGTGAAGGGGATTTCGGAGAGGCAGCTGGTCGTGGAGGAGCGGGTTACCGATATCTTTGGAGAGAAACGGGTACGCGAGGTTGTCTTTGATCTTCATCCGATAAAGGAGGGGGCGCAATGAGGGAGATTCGTCTGATGATGATCGGGATTCTGGCGATCTGGGCGACCGGTTGCGCCGCGCCCAGACCGGCGCCGACGCCTCCTCCCGCAGTGGAAGAGATCTCGGCGCTCCGGATCGAGGAGGATCAGGAGAAGACGGAGATCGTCATCGAGGCGTCCCAGCCGATGACCTATACCTCTTTTCAGTTGACCGATCCTCCCCGGCTTGTCGTGGAATTGGCCGGAGTCGCCCCGGGCCCGTTCACCGACAGGATTGAGGTCGGAAAAGGTGGGGTGACGGAGATCATCCCCTCGAAAGGAGAATCGGGGAGGGGGACTCGGCTTGTGATCGGCCTCACGCAGCCTACCGAGGGAGAGGTCAGGGCGGAAGGGAACCTTCTCAAGATCGCTGTTCCGAAGGCTCCCCAACCCGCTCCCCCTCTTCCTCTTGCGCCTCCCCCTCCGGCCGAGGCGGCGCCTCCCCCCCCGCCGGCAACCGTCGTTCGTTCCATCCGCCTGGATCATCAGGATGGACTGAAAGTGATCATTGAGGGGGACGGCGCGCTTTCCCCCAAGGCCTTTCTGGTCGGGAGGAATCGGCTGGTTGTCGATCTTCCCGAGACGCGCACAGAGGTAGAGCCGGGGGTGATCCCGGTGGCCAACAGGCTGGTGAGGCAGCTGCGCGTTGGGCAGCACACGGCGCCGAAAAAGGTGAGGATCGTTGTCGATCTGGCGGCCCCCGTTTCATATTCCCTGACCACCAGCGGGACCGAGGCGGTCCTTGCGATCATGGAGGAGGGGGCGAAGCCCCCGCCGGAGCGGAAGGAGGAGCCCCGGGCCGAGACCCCCGCCGAATCTCCCAAGCCGCCTTCCCGCGAGGCCGGGAGTGAGGAGAAAAAATTTGTCGGCCGGAGGATCTCTCTCGATTTCCAAGATGCCGAGGTGATGAACATCCTCCGTCTGATCGCCGACGTTTCCAGCCTGAACGTGGTGGTCGGGGAGGAGGTCCGGGGTAAGATGACGATCAAGTTGCTCAACGTCCCCTGGGATCAGGCGCTGGAGATTGTCCTGAAGATGAACAATCTGGGGCAGATCAGAGAGGGGAACATCATCCGGATCGCGACCCTGGGGAACATCGCCCGACAGCAGGACGAAGAGGCGCGGGCGAAGGAGACCCGGGTCAAGGCCGAGGATCTTATCACGCGGGTCTTCACGATCAACTATGCCAAGGCGAAGGAGCTGCAGGGGACCCTGGCGAAGAACCTCTCCACGCGCGGAGATCTCACGGTCGATGATCGGACGAACACCCTGATCGTCCGGGACATCGAGCGGAACGTTGCAGATATCGGGGGGCTGATCAAGAAGCTGGACACCCAGACCCCTCAGGTCATGATCGAGGCGCGGATCATCGAGGCGAGCCCGAGATTCACTCAGAGCCTCGGAGTCCAGTGGGGGGGCTCGTTCGCGGCGGTTTCGAACAACTCTGTGATCGGGATCAATGCCGGCCCTGGGGGCGGGGTGTTCGCGCAGACGCCCGGCGCCTTCGCCGTCAATCTCCCGGCGGTCCCGAGCATCGGGAATGTCGGTTTTACGCTCGGTCGTTTCGGCGAAAACCCCCTGAACCTGGATCTTAGGATCTCCGCCGGGGAGACGCAGGAGCTCGTCAAGATCATCTCGATGCCGAAGATCACGGTCCTGGACAATCAGGAGGCCCGGATCGAGCAGGGGACCTCGATTCCGTTCTCGACCACCTCGCAGGCGGGAACGCAGACGACGTTTGTGGACGCAAATCTGACGCTCATCGTCACGCCGCATATCACCGGGGACGGGAGCATCATCATGAAAGTCAGGGCCTCCAACAACGAGCCCGGAGCGACGCTGCCCGGGGCGGCCGGACCGTCAATCTCCAAAAAAGAGGCGGTGACGAACGTGCTGGTCAAAGACGGAGAGACGACCGTTCTCGGCGGGATCTTCAAGAAGAGTACCTCGGAGACGGTCTCCGGCGTTCCCGGCCTGATGCACCTCCCGATCATTGGGTGGCTCTTCAAGACCAAGACGGTGAGAGACGACACGAGTGAACTTCTCGTCTTTCTGACGCCTAGAATCCTCAAGTAGATGTTCCGCTTCCTGACCGCCGGCGAGTCGCACGGGCCGCTGCTCAGCGGGATCTTGGAGGGGATGCCTGCGGGGGTCCCGATCGCGCTCGATGAGGTCAATGAGGAGATGGCGCGGCGGCAGAGAGGTTACGGCCGTGGCGGGCGGATGAGGATCGAGAAGGACGCCGTCCGGATCGTCTCGGGTCTGCGCAAGGGGGTCACGCTCGGAACGCCGATCGGGCTGATCGTGGAGAACCGGGACTGGGCGAATTGGCAGGAGATCATGGCATCCGAGCCCGGGGAGATGAAGCCGGAATGGCGAGTGACGCGGCCGAGGCCGGGCCACGCCGACCTTGCCGGGGCGTTGAAGTACGGCCACCACGACATCCGTAATGTTCTGGAGCGGGCGAGCGCCAGAGAGACCGCCATGCGGGTCGCCGTCGGAGGAATGGCGAAGCAGTTGTTGAAGGCGTTTGGAGTCAAGGTGATCTCCTTTGTCGTCGAGATCGGCGGGATCGCGGGCAAGATCGACGTGAGCGACCCGGCGGAGAGTGCGGCGCGGGCGGATGCGTCGGAGGTCCGCTGCCCCGACCCTGCGCTCTCGGAGAAGATGATTGAGAAGATCCGTGAGGCCAAGGCAAAAAGAGATACGCTGGGAGGGGTGTTTGAAGTTCGGGCCTACGGTGTTCCGCCGGGCCTGGGGAGTTATTCTCAATCGGACCAGCGGTTGAACGCCCGGCTTGCCGCTGCGGTCATGGCGATTCAGGCGATCAAAGGGGTGGAGATCGGAATCGGATTCGAGGCGGCGCGCCGATGGGGCTCCGAGGTGCATGATGAGATCTTCTACGACCGGAAACGGAGCCCTCAACCCTTCTACCGAAAGACGAACCGCGCGGGTGGGATTGAAGGGGGAATCTCGAACGGCGAGCCGATCCTGCTTCGGGCGGCGATGAAACCGATCGCAACCCTCTACGCCCCCCTGAAGTCCGTGGACATCGAAACAAAGGAGCCGTTCGACGCGACGATCGAGCGCTCCGATGTCTGCTCAGTCCCGGCGGCGTCCGTGGTTGGGGAGGCGGTAGTCGCGATCGTCCTGGCCGACCTCATGCGGGAGAAGTTCGGCGGCGACTCGCTCACCGAGATGAAACGGAACTACGACGGATATCTGGAGGGGTTACGCAATTTCTGAGCGAGCGGAAGGGAACCGAAACGTGGTTCTCATCGGTTTTGCCGGAACCGGCAAGAGCGTCGTTGGGAAGGCCCTTGCGGCTCGGCTCGGATATGACTTCATCGACACGGATCGGATGATCGAGGGGAAAAGCGGAATGAGGGTCGGCGAGATCTTCGCGCAATTGGGCGAAAGCGAGTTTAGGCGTCTTGAGTGCGAGGCCGTCGCCCAGGCCGCCAGCCGGAATAAAAGCGTGATCGCCACCGGCGGGGGCGCGGTCCTCGACCCCGCGAATGTCCGGCTGCTGGCGTTGCGCGGGACGTTGGTCGGTCTGACCTCTTCCGTCGACGCTATTCATGCCCGCACGCGCCGCTACGCCCGTCCTCTTCTGGCCGCGGCGCCGGGCGAGGGTCCGAAGGAGAGGATCAGAAGACTTTTGGCGGAGCGTGCCCCGGCATACGCCCAGGCCCGCTTCACGGTTGATACGACCAACCGGCCGGTCTCCTCGGTGGTGGATCAGATCCAAAAGCTGATCGGTCGAGGGGAGGATCAATGACTTCCCCTTCGATCCGCGTGCTCCTTTCGGGGGATGCCCGATCCTATGAGATCCATGTCGCGCCCGGCCTGCTGGATCGAGTCGGCGAAGAGGCGGCCGCTCTCGGGCTCTCGGGGAGGGCCGCGATTGTCACCCAGCCGAAAGTGCGGAGACTCTACGCGAGCCGCGTCGCCCGATCGCTCAAAGGGGCGGGGTTTGACCCCCGGATAATCGAGATCCCCGATGGGGAGGCGCAGAAGAATTTACGGTCGGCGTCTCGTCTCTATGATGAGTTTCTGAAGATGGGGATGGAGCGGGGTTCGCCCGTCTTTGCCCTCGGAGGTGGGGTTGTCGGCGATCTGGCCGGCTATGCGGCAGCCACCTATCTGCGGGGGGTCCCGCTGGTCATGGTGCCGACGACGGTCGTCGCTCAAGTTGATGCCTCGATCGGAGGGAAGGTCGGGGTCGATCATCGGCTTGGGAAAAATCTGATCGGCGCGTTTTATCAGCCGCGGCTCGTCCTGGCCGATCCGCTTGTTCTGGCGACCCTCCCGGCGCGCGAGATCCGGGGGGGGCTGGCCGAGGCAGTCAAGTATGGCGTCATCGCCGATCCTGATCTCTTCGCGTTTCTCGAAAAGGAGATGGTCGCTCTTCTGAAGGCCGAAGGGGAGCCGATGGCGCAGGTGGTCCGGCGCTCGGCATCGATCAAAGCGGGGATCGTGGAAAAGGATGAGCGCGAAGGGGGATTGCGCCGGATCTTAAATTACGGACACACCCTCGGCCACGCGCTTGAGACCTTGGGACGATACCGGCGGTGGACCCACGGTGAGGCGATCGCGATCGGGATGGTCGCGGCCGCCCGCCTGTCAAGGAGGCTCGCCCTTTGCGATGAGGAGACGGTGGATCGGCAGAGGGCGCTTCTCTCGGCCCTCCATCTTCCGACCGAGTGGCCGCGCCTCCCTGTCGCCGATATTATTTCCGTGGTCGCGCGCGATAAGAAGGTGGCGCGGAAGATCCCCCATTTTGTGCTGGCCGAGGGGATCGGGAGGGTGACGGTCCGGCCGGTAGAGGTCGGGATCTTGAAAAAATTTCTAGCCGAGCAGTTAAGACCGCGCAGTTAGAGACCTGCGCGGAATTCTAAAGGAGGTGATCGGGTGGGGAGTTTGCGCTGGGTAATCGGGATAGGACTCGCGCTGACCCTGGCAGCCTGCGGCGAGGTCGGAGGGGGTGGGCAGTGCGGAGGGGTGGAATCCTCCGGGATCTGCGTCAGCGTAAACAGTATTACTCTAAAAGACGGGGCTTCCGGAGAAGAGACTGCGGCGGATCGTAATGATATCAACGTGGACGCCTTCCGGGACCCCGACTGCGACAGCACTACGGCAGGGGCTCAATTGGAGCCGATCACCGACCATAGCGCCACCGTGAAACTTTCTGT
>CAZSHZ010000042.1:0-9268 GCA_964606955.1 uncultured Nitrospirota bacterium | reverse complement strand
GAGCGCTCTCCCCTTTCCCGCCGAGCCGCTGTTCGACCGCTCTGGGCTAAAAAAATCCCCCCAGGGAAACTCGTGCCCCTCCGATCCCCGGGCCGCCTTTTCCCATTCGGCTTCGGTCGGGAGCCGCTTTCCGGCCCAGGCACAGTAAGCGGAGGCCTCGTACCAGTTGATACCGACGACCGGCTCCCTTTCTCGGCCTAAAGAAATCTCTCCCCCCACAAAGTGGCTCGGAGGACGACGGCGGGTCTCGATCACAAATCTCTGGTATGCCTCGTTGGTCACCTCGGTCCGGTCGATAAAAAAGGAGAGGAGATAGACGGCCCGCCTCGGGTGCTCATCAAGATACCAGGGCTTGTTGGTCCCCTGCTCCCCTCCCGCCCCCTCCGTATCGGTCTGGTCGCTCCCCATGATGAAGGGCCCTGCCGGAATCAGAACCATCCCCGGTGGGGCCCAGAGGGCCGCCGAGGTCGTCCCAAAGAGGAGAAGCGGGGCCAAGATCAAGAGGGAAACCGACCGGATCATCTCGGCAGGACCATCTTGGCCGGGCCGACGAGCGCTCTCTGCATAACCTTTTCCCCCGCCTCCACCGAGTGGGCGTCGTAGTTGTGGCGCATCGGGAAGCCGTGGCAGCGGAGATTGCAGCCGGGACCGGTATGCCCCGGATCGCCCGCTTCCTTTGCCTCAGGTCTTGGGATGTTTACAATTGCGCCGTCTCCCCACATCGGCATATTCGGCACCCGGTTTCCGCTGATCGGCCCCGAAAAATTGATCAGGTGGGTGCTCCGGTTGTGACCAGGGTTGTTCTGGACAAATTCGGGATTATTCAGGCCGACGAAGACCGTGTTTCCCGCCTCGACATTACTATGGACGTTGTTGTGGCACTCGTGGCAGCGGGCGTTCGTCCGGGTCACAAGATGGATATAGTGGAGGTTGGCGGATGGGGGTCCCCCCTCGATTGACGCTGTCCCTGCCCGGTAAAAATTGGTCAGCCGATCGGGAGGCGACTTGTCGTCGGGGCTCCCCCAGTAGGGGGTGACAAAGGCGGCCTCGGAGTGACAGTTGTAGCAGAGGGCGAAGTTCTGCGGATTGTAGGAGGCGGCCTTCCCGATTTCTAGGCTGTCTATGGTCCCGACCGGCTTGTCATCTTTGGTGCCAACCGTCGTGTCGTAGTTGGCCCGCAGGATCCTCTTGTAGATCGATCCATGGGGTCCCTGCGGGGTGTTCGGGTCGTTCAACGTCGCTGCCGCCCCCATCGGCGGGCTGGCCCGTGGGATGTTCGGGAGGACATCGGTCGACCGCCTCCAGGGATCATCGCGCGAGTCGTCGAAGGTGATCGGCCCGGGAAAGTCGGGGAAGTTGAAATTGATGACGCCGAAAAACGGCTGGCCGCCGAAGACGAATCCGGTCGGAAATATTCCGGAAAAGGTTCTGATCGGCGTCCCGCCCCGGTATGTCCCGAAGAGGTCGGTGTTGTGGCAGTCGGTGCAGTGGATCGTCTTGTCCCGCCTCAAGCCCGCCGCGGCGTTCGGCGGAGAGCGCGGATCGACGTCGGGGCCGAAGCCCCCCATCAACTGCCCTTTCAAGATCCCGGGCTCGGCGAAATTGTTCAAGACCCCGGACTGATTGCGCCCGATCTGAGAGACCGGATGAAACGACGTGTTGAACATCGGCGGATTTGGATCCGGGATCAGCGGCCCGGTCGGATTGATCGGATTGGCGATCTTGAAATTGTCCAGGTAAAAGGGGATGGAGGTGGGATCGAACTCCTTTCGCTTGTTGCTCCCGTTGGCGAGAATCCCGAACTGCGGGGCGAGCGTCCCCTGAGAATTGTTCCCCCTCCCCTGGACCAGCTTCCCGGTCCCGACCGCAATGGAGAGCCCCTCCCGAACATGGTTATTGAATGTATTTCCATGACAACGAAGGCAGACCTCGAAGATGAAGGGTTCCCTCCGCTCATCGACCTTCTGGAGCGTCGTCGCAACGATCCCGCTTCGAATCGTGATCCCCGGCATCCCTCCGAACCGGTTTCCGCGGGTCACCCGGTGCATGTTGTGGCAGTCTACGCATTCGACGTGAGAGCTGTCCGGGACATGGGGGGCGTGCTCGGGGGCAACCTTGTTTCCGGCCGGCTCGGGGAAGGGCCCGCCGAAAAACGACGGGACCCGGTTGTCGCTCCCAAGTTGGACCCCTTCGCGCGGGAGGTCGACAAAGACCGGCTGATGCCCCAGGCCGAGCCGAAGATCCATCGCACTCCCCATCGCCGTCCCGCCATCAAACCCGCGGTGACTGTTCCCCTCCCGATCCTTCAAGAACTGCGTCCGGACGTCCGGCGCAGTTGTCGGCGAGTGGGGCTGAAGGATGTTTCCCCGGTCGCCCGGAAGCCGCCCATCGGGGATCTGCGGCGAATGGCACTGATAGCAGGTATTCTCGATCGCCACGTCGCCGAACTCATCGGCCCCCTCCCGCATAAGCCGGAGCGCCCCCTGCGTGGCATGGGGATCATGGCAACCGAGACAGGCCCTCTCGCCGACGGTCGGCTGGTCAAACGTATGAAGATTGGTCGCCCCCGGCTTCAGCCTCGTCTCATCGGGAAAGGGACCTGCGTTCGCGTGGGTGTTGAATGGGGCGGCATTGTAGGGCCACCCCGGTTTGTCGTGGCAGAAGAGACAGAGGATCGCCTGCGTCGATTCCTTTCCGACCTGCGTATGATTATCCGTCGGCTGCTGGAGCCGGTTCGCCCGGAGGAACTTCGGAAAATCGACCTGGTGCGGATTGTGGCAGGAGGTGCACTGGACCGTGTCGAATATCTCCGTGGACAACCCGGTCGCTCGCCGCGCCGGGGCGATCGGGGTTGGAGTGCTCTGAGTATGAGGCCGGCGGATCGGAGGCCCAGGATCGACGAACTCCAGGTCCTTCGAGAGGAGTTCGGAGTTGAAGACCATCGAGATTGGGTGGTCGTTGCGAAGATCGGTTCCGAGCGCCCGCGTATCGCCGGTGGTCAGACCGGAGCCGACCGGGATGCTTCCCGGTGGTCCGGCCGGTGCCTGGCCGGTCGGATACTCCATCCGGTAGGGCTCGGCGTTCAGCCCGCCGCTCCCCTCCTTGTTGACAACCTGGCCGATCGCGATCGTGCCGTCATGGCAGGAGAGGCAGAGGCGGGAGAAGCCGGTCGGCGCCCCCGGATTCAACGCCGCCTCGAACGACCGGCTCCAGACCTGATCGTAGAGGACATAGTGCGCGGAGGAGAGTTGCCGGTTCCAGATCGGCGCTCGGATCCCGACCGCCTGCGGATCCGCCCCGTGAGGGGTATGACAGAAGATGCAGACCTCGGTCGTCCCCCCCGCCTCCTTCGGGAGCGCCTTGATGTTTCGCTCCAGATCGGGATCGAAGAGGCTTCGGAAAAGGGCAGGATTCGGAATCGGGTTGGCCGAAAAGTTATGCTTTGTGTTCCGGACATCCTCCGTGAAGGGCTCAACGGTCGGCTGAGCGGAAAGATTCAGCGGGAGTAGAAAAAAGAAGAGGAGGACCAGAAGCACCTTCGATCCCATTGGGCCAGAAGTATACATCACTCCTCAAGCCTCGCAAAGATCTGGATCCGATGATTATACGGATCGGCGACAAAAATTCTCTTCCCCTCCACGGCGATCCCGGAAGCGAGCCAAAACTCCCCTTCGGACCTTCCCGAACCGCCGAAGTTAAGGAGAAGATCCCCCTCGGGATTGAAGATCTGGATCGTGTCGAACAGGCTGTCGACGACGTAAAGGTTCCCCTCCGGGTCCACCGCGATCCCTTTCGGCCTGAAGAACTCCCCGATCCGATTCCCGAATCGCCCGACCACCCGCTCGAATTTCCCCTCGGGATCAAAGACCTGGATCCGAAAATTCAGCGAGTCCGCAACGTAGAGCCGCCCCTTGGCGTCCACGGTCGCGAAGGTTGGGAAGTTGAATTCGCCCAGCCCGGTTCCGCGCCGGCCGATCTCGCCGATCTTTCTTGCCATCTTCTCGCGATCCCTCATCTCGTAGACCAGGACGCGATGCTTGCCCACATCCACGGCGTAAAGCCTCCCCCGATCCCGATCATAGGCAATCCCGGCGACCCGTCCAAGATCTTCCCCAATCCGCGCAACCCCCTTTCCATTGGAAGCGTAGCGGAAGATCGCGTTCAGGCTCGAATCGGAGACAAAGACCCCCCCCTCCTCGTCGGCGGCAACCGCGACCGGATAGGCCAGCCGCCCCCCCCACTCGGCGGGGAGACGGAAAAACTGCCGGTAGGCAGGCGCCCCCAGGTCGAAAAGGTGGACCACCTGCAGGTCCGCGTCCGCGATGAATACCCGATCGCCGGCCGCCACGACCCCCATCGGACGGAGGAGGAGCGGTTGAGGCGACCCGCCGCCGATCCATTCCAGCATCCGTCTAAACCAGCCGCTTCGCACCCCGATATCGGAGGGGCGGCTCACCGCCGCGATATAGGCGATCTTCGGCGGATCCGGAGGAGGGGGAAATACCGGCGCGGACTCTTTCGGATAGAGCAGATCGACCCGCTCCGGAGCGGCGCAGGAGAGCGCTGCCAGAAGGAGAGGAAGAATTATGACCGGCCGCTTCATCAGAAAAACCGCGACGCCCGGGCGAAGATCGACTGGGTGAGAAACAGGGTCCCCGCAGATCGGTCCTCCACGATCCGATAGTCGAGATTCATCGAAAGGCGGCCGATCAGAACTCCGGTCAGCACGGCCCCCTCGAACGTCTCCCGTCCGATCCGATCTCCTCCCTGCGAATTCCACTGCTGGCTGCCGCGGCCGAGAAAGGTTAGCGAGAGATCGCTGACGAAAAGAGTGTACTGGATCTGTTCGGTTATAAGATCCATGTCAACGTAGAAGCCCTCCGGGAATCCCTGATGCGTATAGGTCCCTGCGACGGAAAGGCCCCGGAAAAGATAGGTGGCGCGGCCGTCCAGTATGTATGAATTCCCTTCAACGCCGAATCCCCGGATGAGCGATAGGGCCCCCCCCGCGAAGAGTTGCAGGTTGTCTCCCCTGGCGATGATATTGCGCGGGAGGCTCGAATCGAGGTTGAGAGTGATCGTATGCGAGGTCTGATCGTCCGTCGGCTGCACCGTCTCCCCTGATCGCTTAATCCAATTGAAGGCGTACGTCATGGCAGCGTGGAGGATCCGGATATTGGTGTTCTCCACCCCGAAGGTGACGTTCTGGATCAGATCGTAGGAGTCCTCCCCGGAAAGGCTTCCGACGGCGCTCGATCGATCCATGTCGTTGTAGGCGTACGTCACGCCGTACGAGGAGGAGAAGCGGAGGATGGCGAGGGTCTGCACGTAGTTGATGTAGGCCCGGTAGCGCGCGAAGAACGACTCCATGTCGATGTCGTTCGCAACGTCCGTTTTCCCCCAGGACCCTCCCAGACCGGTGGAGAGCCCGAAGAAGGGGCGGTAGTTGAACGACAGATCGCCGAAGATGGACTTCGTGTCGGTGGACGCCGCGTCCATGGTGAAATATCGAAGGGAGGTGAGGATGTCGAATTCCTTGGTCGGATGGATCGAGAAGTTGTCGAGGACCATCTGGCGGCGAAAGGCGAAGTTGTCCGGAACGGAGAGATAGTCGTAGCGGAAGTTGTTGTCCCAGTGGAGCCCCGGGATGTAAAAGACGTTCAGCGTGAAACCCCGATCCTGAAAGAAGGTGAAGCCGGGCGCGTTGACCCCTCCCTGGTCGGAGTAGCGGCCCAACGTCGAAACCGAGAGGGCGGGGGTAAACTGGGTCTGCGTATTCAGATTCACCCCGTACCCTGAAAACCGATCGGTCGTCCCGTCCCCCCGCGCAACGGTCGTTCCTTCCAGTTCGGCCGGCTCGATCTTTACCCCGTTGAACTGCACCCCCCCCGTGACGTTGGTGTTTCCCGCCCGCACCGAGGAGTCGAAATCGATAAAATTCGTCACCGTGTCCGGGAAACGCGTCCGATCGGTCGCCCGCAACTCGGAACGGTTGAACGAGACGGAGAGACGCGGCGCCTGCGGAAAATTCAGGGACCAGTTCGCTCCGAACGTCCGGACCTGGTCCCCTCCGAACGTCCCGCTCTCGTTTTCGCGCATCACCCACTGGTAATAGAGCGAGAGGGGAAGATGCGAATAAGGAAGGAGGTTCGTGGAAAGGGAAAAATCGTTGAAATTAAAGCGTCGGTCATCCGATCCGCCGCTTGTGTCCGCGTTCTGGGTCAGGAAGGTATAGGTCAGCGTAAACGAGCCGAGGCGCGGGTCGAAAAGATCGCCGTAATTATGGATCGAGTATCGCTGCTGGAGCATGTCGGTCTGGAAGGAGCAGCCCTCCCCGTTCTGGCCGCAGAGGGGGTTTCCGCGGCTCTGCGGCTGGCGGGTATCCGTATGGCCGTAGGTGAGATCAAGGCTCCCGCCGATGTTCAGCAGCCGCGCCTCCGCCCGATCCACGTGAAACACGAGGAGCGCCAGAGCCGCCGCCGCGAGCCCGGCCCGCCTCCTCATTTTTTATGGCAGCTCAGGCAGACAAGGCTCCCGGAGTTGCGGTCCTGCGGATCGGCGCCGCGTTGCGAGGCCATCCTCAGAAAGAGGTTGTTGTTCACCGTCTGCGGATTGACCGGCTCCGAGAGGGCCGGCTGTCCGCCGGGGCGGCTCGCATCGTGCGGATTGTGACAGGAGGCGCACTCGATGTAAGGAGCGTCGGGGCGCATCGGATCGGAAGGGTAGGCGCGGAGGCGGTCCCGTTTGTCGAGCGGGAGGTTCGCCCCGTTTGGATCCCGATCGATCCACATGACCGAACTGCTCCCGGGGATCCGCCCGCCCTTCGTCGTGATGTTAGTGAGGATCTCGCGGAACTGAGGGTCGGTGGTCGGGATCTCCATCGAGAGCGGGTGGTCGTCGCGGAGATCAAGACCGAGGTTCGGAAAAGGCTCCATCCCCAACGAGGGGCGCGCCCCGCCATGCGCGTCGTAAAAAACAAACCCCCCGGCCGTGGAATCGCGCCTCCCTTCCCGCATCGAGTTGGTCGCATCCACCCCGGGGCCGAGGAAGGTCATCCCGATGCTCCCCCCCGAGCCGCTTGAAGCCCGGTTGGTCGGAAAAAACGACCCGGAGCCGGTCGCATTGATCAGCGCGTCGAGCGCGACGGCGCCGTCGTGGCAGGAGAGACAGGCGAGCGAGATCCCCTTCGGCCGGCTGGGCGCTCCCAGGGCGTCTTGGGCGTCGAAATGGGGAGAGGTATAGGGGGTAAACTGCATCGGCTCCGAAAGCCGCCGGTTCCAGAGGGGGGCCATCCCGGCCACGCCGCCGACGTTTGTCCGGGCGCCGTGAGGGGTATGGCAGAAGATGCAGATCTCCTCGTTTAAGCGGATCATCCCTTCGGTGACGCGGACACTCTGGTTGGCCGCGCCCCGAAAGGAGGTCAGTTCGCCCGGGCGGAAATCGACCCCTTCGGCGGCAAGGATGTCTGGGTTGGCCGCGAGATTGTGCTTCGTATGACGGACATCCTCAAAGGCCTGAGCCGAAGAGAGGAAGACGAATAGGAGAAGAGTGAACACCACATACATAAGTCCCCTCTCTACCCTCCCCCTCCACTCTGGGCGGGAGGGGGGGCTCCTTCGGGGGGAGCGGAAGTTTGCGGAGGGGGCGCCGGGGCCGCGGCCGGCTTCGGCTCGTCAGGCCCCTCTTTTGGGCCGATATATTCGAAGATGTCGATCCGGTGATTGTACTGGTCGGCGACGTAAATCTTATCTTTGGAGTCGATGTAGAGCGCGGCGGGGAGCCAGAACTGCCCCCGGCCGCCCCCCAACTCTCCGAAAAAGAGGAGCAGCCTCCCCTTCGGATCGAAGATCTGGACATTGTGGAACTTTGCGTCCGTCACGTAGATATGGCCTCCCGAATCGACAGCGACCCCTTTCGGGAGGGCGAACTGCCCCAGGCCGGTCCCGACGCTCCCGAACTTCGAAAGGAACTTCCCGTCGGGATCAAAGATCTGAATCCGGAAGTTGAAGATGTCGGCGACGTAGACCTTCCCCTCCTGGTCGATGAAAAGATTGGCCGGAAAATTGAATTCTCCATCCCCTGTTCCGCGCTTCCCGAAATCGAAGAGGAAATTCCCCTCGTAATCGAAGACGGAGATCCGGTGCTTGCGGGTATCGGCGATGTAGACCCTCTTCGCCGACTCGTTGAGGGCGATCCCGACCGGGAGTTCGAAGCGGTTGACGTCCCCCATTCCGAACAGAAATCCTCCGTCGCGGTCATAGACCAGGGCGCGGCGGAGAACGGTGTCGGTCACATAGATCCGGCCGGCCGCGTCCACGGCGACCCCCTGGGGCTTCGCGAGGAGTCCGGGGCCGTCCACACCAATCATAAAAAAACTCTTTTTGGCGAAATCGAAGACGACGATCTTCCGCCAGCCGGAATCCGCCACGTAGACGCGATCGGCGTCGGCGAAGACGGCATAGGGCTTGGCAAGCGCCGGTTTGGGCGTCGGCCCGAAGAGGAAATCACGGAGGCGCCGGCCGGCCGAGACCCGCTCGACCTCCCCCGCCGATGAGAGGGTCCGGACAAAACGGATCCGCGGCGTCTCCGGCGCGGGGGGCCAGATCAACTCGGACTCCCGGACCGCCTTGCGCCCGCAGCCCGAAAGGGCCAGCGCGGTGAGGAGAAGGAGAGGAGGAAACCGTCGCAGAGTCATTTCTGATGACACGTGAGACACATCGCGCTCCCTCGATTGGAGGCACGCAGGAACGGGTCGCGCCCTTCAAGGTTCTTCTCATCCGGATTATGGATGTCGTGGCAGGAGGCGCACTGGACCTTATCCCCCTCGTAGGTCTGCACGCCGTTTGGGAACATCCTCCCGCCGTCCGGCTTCATGATCGTCGGCTGGTTGAACTGCGGGTCGAGATCGATCGTCGGAAAGGTCATCGAGAATGCATGATCGTCCCTCAGATCCTTGGTGAAGAAGCGGACCGGGAGATCGTGCGCGCCGGAGATCCCGGCGAAGGCCCCCTCCTGGCGGTTGTGGCACTTCCCGCAGGAATCGGAGCCGACATCCCCCTCCAGGCTCATCCGGTAGTGCGTCCCGGCGTCGACGAAGTCGTGAAACTTCGGCGGCCGCAGAACGTTATCGACCGCGACCGTCCCGTCGTGGCAGGAGAGACAGGCGAGGGAGATGCCGTCGGGAGATTTCGGGAGGACCGAGTCGAAGTTGGGGGAGGAGTACATCTGATAGCCGCTCGGGTCGGGGAGATTGCGGTTCCAGAGCGGC
>CAZSHZ010000041.1:0-7438 GCA_964606955.1 uncultured Nitrospirota bacterium | reverse complement strand
TCATCTCGGGGCCGCGACCACCGAGGCGCAAGAGAACGTCGCCTGGGCGATCGCGGAGCAGCTCGTTGATTATCTCGTCCATGGGGTGATTCGGCATGCGGTAAACATCCCCGCGGTTCCGGCCGACCTCCTCCCGAAGATCCGGCCCTATATCACCCTTGCCGAGCGGCTCGGCGCGTTTCTGGGCCAGATCTGCGAGGGAGGAGTCAAGAGGCTGTCGGTGGAGTACCGCGGCGAGGCGGCCGATCTCAATTTGGCTTCCGCGACGGTCGCAGCCGTCAAGGGTCTCCTTTCTCCGATGCTGGAGGAGACGGTCAATTATGTGAACGCCCCCGCGATCGCGAAAGAGCGGGGGATCGAAATTATGGAGACCCGGAGTTCGGACGCCGGGAATTTCTCGACGCTGCTGCGGCTGACGGTCGAGGCGGGCGGCAGGACGGTCACCGCCGCAGGATCGATCTTCAACCGGGTCGAGCCGAGAGTCGTCGAGGTCGACGGGATGGCGTTGGAAGTCATTCCGGAGGGACCGATGCTCTTCATCGCCAATAACGACAAGCCGGGGGTGATCGGCGGGATCGGAAACGTCCTCGCCGAGGCGGGGATCAATATCTCTCGGATGCAGTTGGGTCGCGAGACTCCCGGCGGCCATGCGATTTCAGTCGTCGGGATTGACGTCGCCGCTTCCGCGGAGATGCTCTCCCGGCTTCGGAAGATCCCGAACATCCTTTCCGTCCGGCAGATCAGGCTCTAGCCGTGAGATCTTCTCTCCCGAAGGGGGTCTCCACCTTTCTTCCGGATGGCGCCGCCCTGCGCCGCAGGATCGAGCGGACCGCGCTTGATCTCCTCGAATCAAAAGGGTACCGGGAGGTGATCACCCCGCTGTTCGAATACCTGGACGTCCTCGGTCCCGCCCTCGGCGAGGCGATGGTCGATCGTGGATACAAGTTCGTCGATCGCGCCACGGGGCGCCTGATGATTCTCCGGCCCGACGTCACGCCGCAGATCGCCCGGCTTGTCGCCCACTGGCCCGAAGGGAAAATCCCCCTGCCGTTGCGCCTCTGCTATTCGGCCACGGTGTTCCGTCACCAGGAGGAACATGCGGGGCGGGAGCGGGAAATCTTACAGATCGGCGGGGAACTGATCGGCGCCGACGGGGTCGACGCGGATGCGGAGCCGATCTTGACGGCGGCCGAGATTCTCCGGGTCCTGGAGGTCAAGGATTTTACGATCGCGCTCGGCGAGATGGGATTCACCCGCGCGCTTGTCCGGCCGGAGCGGCTTTCGGAGTCCCATCGGCGCCCCCTCCTTGGGGCGATCGCCCGAAGAGATGCCACCGCGGCGGCGGAAGCGGCCGAGGAGGCGGGGCTTCCTCGAAGAGAGCGCGAGGCGATTGCGGCGCTCTGCGGCCTCTGGGGCGGGGAGGAGGTGCTGGCCCAGGCGGCCAGGCTCGCTGCGAATCTCCCCGACGGGGCCGCGCAGGCGAACGCCAGGGCCGCTCTTGAGCGGCTGCGGCGGATCGGGAGGCTCGCGGCCGAGCGGGGACTTGCCCGTTTCCTCCTCTTTGATCTGGCCGAGACAAGGGCGTTCGACTACTACACCGGCGCCGTTTTCGAGATCTTCGTCCCGGGGATCGGTTTTGAGATCGGCGGCGGGGGGCGCTATGATCGGCTCGTAGAGAAATTCGGCCGACCCCTCCCCGCGACCGGATTCGCTTTTCATCTCGAGCGCCTGCAGCAGGTGGTTTTTGGGAAGCCGGGTCGCGGCTTTGCCGCGAGAGGCTTGGGGGCCCGGGGGGCATGTGAGGACCTTTAGTTGGCGGTTGCCGCAGCGGCCCCCCGATCGTATCGACGATGCCTGATCCGATTGAAAGCCGTCTCCCGCCCCAGGACCTGGATGCCGAGCGGGCCGTCCTCTCCGCCATCCTCTATTGGGAGGCCTTCGACCGCGCCTCTGAACATCTGAAATCTGCCGGCGATTTTTATAATCCCCGCCACGGGCTGATCTTTTCCGCCGCTTTAGAACTTGACAGGGCCAATCTTCCGATCGACTTCGTCTGCATCAAGGAGCAGCTGCAGAGGATGGGGCGGCTTGAGGAGGCGGGGGGGATCAACTATCTCCTTGACCTGCAGGGGGTGGTGCCGACCGGAGCGAACGCGCGTCATCATGCGCGGCTGATCCGGGAGAAGGCGATGCTTCGGCAGATGGTCAAGACGGTTGATGAATTGATCGAGCAAGCGTACGACGCGCGCGAGGAGCCGGAGAAACTGATTGACCGCGCCGAGGAGCGGCTCTTTCGGATCCGCGAGCGGGGGACACGGGGGGAACCCGTGCCGCTGAAGGAGGCCGTGCAGCAGGCGCTCCCCATGATCGATCAGAGCAGCAACCGCCATCTCGCCGGGCTCTCCACCGGTTTCAAGGACCTCGATAATGAGACCTCCGGGCTTCAAAATTCGAATCTGGTCGTGATCGCGGGCCGCCCCAGCATGGGGAAGACCGCCTTTGCCCTCAACATTGCCGTGAATGTCGCCTCGCCCCGCTCCCACAGGCGGCCGAGCGGGGAGGGGAGGCCGGTCGTCCTCTTCAGCCTCGAGATGAAATCGCTCGAACTGGTGCTCCGGCTGATCTGCTCGGAGGGGCAGATCAACTCGCAACGGCTGAAACGGGGACGGCTGACGAACGAGGAGAAAACCCGGATCCCCGCCGTCGGGGTCGAGCTCTCCCGTCTTCCGATCTTCCTCGACGACTCCAGCTCGCTGACGGTGATGGAGATCCGCTCTCGGGCGCGGCAACTGAAAAGGAAACATGAGATCGGGCTGATCATCATCGACTATCTGCAGCTGGTCTCCGGGATCGACGCGGACAGAAAGCCGAGGGAGCAGGTCGTTGCGGAGATCACCCGCAATTTAAAAGCGCTTGCCAAAGACCTCGACGTTCCGGTGATCGCCCTCTCCCAGTTGAACCGGCAGCCGGAGGGTCGGGGGGAGCGCCGGAGGCCGATCCTGGCCGACCTCAGAGAGTGCGTGACTGGTGACACGCTGGTCAACCTCTCGGATGGGCGTCGGGTGCCGATCCGCAACCTCGTCGGTACTACGCCCGAAGTGTTGGCCCTCTCCGAAAGCGGGCATCTGGTGTCTGCTCGCAGCGATCGGGTGTGGCTGGTGGGGCGGCGACCGGTTTATTCGGTCCGTTTTGCCAGCGGACGCCTGATCCGTTGCACCGCGCGGCACCGTCTTTGGGCAGAAGGGGGGTGGAGGCAGGCCCTCAAACTTAAGGCGGGCGATCGGATCGCGATCGCCCGCTCTCTTCCTGAGCCGCGCCAGGCAGAGGAATGGCCCGAGGCCAAGGTGGTCCTGCTGGCGCATCTGATCGGGGATGGGAGCTACCTGAACCATCCGCCTCTCCGTTATACGACCTCGTCCGAGGATAACAGCGGGGTTGTGGCCACCGCAGCCGGCGACGAGTTCGGCATGGAGGTCAAGCGGTATCGTGGCCGCGGAAGTTGGCATCAGCTTCTGCTGAGCGGAAACGGGAACCGCTGGGCTCCGAAAGGGATCAATCTGTGGCTGCGCGAATTGGGCCTTTTTGACCAGCGCTCCCATCAGAAGCGGGTTCCCGGAGAGATCTTCGGCCTCAAAAACGAACAGATCGGCCTGTTCCTGCGCCATCTCTGGGCAACGGACGGAACAATTTATGTTCCGGCGAGAAACGGCCATCCACGGACCGGCAACAAGGTCTTCTACAGCACCAACAGCCGGGGGCTCGCCGAGGACGTGGCTGCCTTGCTGCTTCGTTTTGGGATCGTCTCTCGGATCTACAAGGTCCGAAAGGGGACCGACCGGCCCAACTACCGGGTGACGATTTCCGGCGCGGAGTTTCAGCAAAAGTTCCTGGAGTGCGTCGGTGCTTTCGGCCCGAGAGCGCCTCAGGCCGAGCGCCTGACTTCCGCTTTAAGCGCTCTCCGGGCGAATACCAATGTAGACACATTTCCATCAGAGTCGTTTCAGCGTGTACGGGAAATGATGCGCCTGCGCGGCATTACCCAGAGGCAAATGGCGGCTCTCCGCGGCACCTCGTACGGCGGGACCTCGCATTTCCGCTTTGCCCCTTCCCGGAGGGTCCTTGCCGATTACGCGGAACTTCTGGATGACGATTTGCTTCGCGGCCAGGTTGCGAGCGACATTTTCTGGGACACCGTTAGGGGGATTGAGCCCAGCGGAGAAGAGGAGGTCTATGACATGACCGTGCCCGTTTTCTCCTCCTGGCTTGCCGACGGAATTGTCAGTCATAACAGCGGGGCGATCGAGCAGGACGCGGACGTGGTTCTCTTCATCTATCGCGAAGACGTCTATGATCGGGAGTCCCCAACAAAGGGGGTCGCCGAGATCATCATCGGCAAGCAGCGGAACGGGCCGACTTCGACCATCCGCCTCGCGTTTATCGAGGAACAGACCCGTTTTTCCGATCTGGATCCCAGTTTTGTCCCTGTTTGACATCCCTATCCTCCCAACGCATAATAATCGCATGTTCGGAATCGGAATGCCGGAACTTCTTCTGATCCTCCTGATTGTTCTGATCGTCTTCGGAGCGGGGAAGCTTCCCGAGATCGGGGTCGGGCTGGGACGCGCGATTCGCGGTTTCAGGAAAGGTCTCTCTGAGCCTGAAGAGATCGATGTCACTCCCGCTTCCCGGAAGAAAGACAAGAAATAAAATCTTGCCGTTTTCGCAGCTCTGTGATTCAATAAACGCGCTTTGTCCCAACGCGGTCTAGAGTTTTTTTCCACCTTCTATCTCCTCTTTTCGCTTGCCTCATGTGCCGGACTGAAAGGGGTTTCCTCTCCTTCTCAGGCCCCGGGAAACGGCGAGGGATATTATCAGTTTCTCCTGGCCCTCTCGGAGGAGGAGCCGGAAAAGGCGCTCGGTCGGTACCTCGCCGCCCATTCAGCCGACCCGAAGTCCCTGACCGTTCTTGACTCGGTTGCGGTGACCTTTCTGCAGCTAAACAGGCCGGCCGAGGCCCGGCCTTATATCGAAAAAGCGCTCGCGCTCGGCCCGGATCATATTCCCACCCTGATCTTAAGCGCCCGCATCGATCTGATGCTTGGCGAGAAGGATCGCGCCAGGGCCGTCCTCGAGCGGCTCGGGGCGATCTCCGCTCCCCCTGAAGTTTTTTTCATCCTGGCGGGACTCTTCGCGGGGGCCGGCGAGATCGGACCGGCGAAGGAGGCGCTGAAACGTGCGATCGCGGCCGAACCAACCGATCCTTCGGGATTCCTTTATCTCGGTAGACTTGCCGTTCAGGAACGGGATTATCCGGAAGCGGAGGCGGCCTTTGCTCAAAGTCTTCGGCTTTCGGTCGAGTATGAGCCGGCGCATCTCGCGTTGGGACAACTCAAGGAGGCACAAGGGGACCTCGAGGGGGCCGAGGGGGTCTATCGGAGATGGCTGGCCATCGTCCCTTCAAGCGCCGCGGCAAAGGATGCCCTGACCCAGTTACTGATCCGAAGGCGAGACTTCGCTGCCGCGCTTGCGTTGACCCGCGAGGCCGTCGCCGAGGATCCGGAGGATCTCGAGGCGCGGCTGAGAGAGGCGTTTCTCCTCGCCCAGACGGGGGATCTCCCGGGAGCGATCGCCCGGACACGCGATCTCTCAAAGATGAGGCCGGCCGAGGTCAGGATCCGGGTGTATCTGGCCGCCCTTCTGGAGGAAAAGAAGTCTTTCGCCGAGGCGGTTGAGATCTATCGGCAGATCCTGGCGGAGCATCCCGACGAGCGTGAGGTGCGACTGAGGATCGGATCGCTCTATCTCTACCGGCTGAAGGATATCGCCAAGGCGCTGGAGGAGGGGCTCGAAGCGGTGCACCGGGAGCCGGGCCGGATCGATTCCCACCTGTTTCTCGGTCTTGTCTATTCTCAATCGGGCCGTCACGCGGAGGCGGAGAAGAGTTTTAAGGCCGGTCTCTCGATCGACCCGAAGGACGCCGAGCTCCACTTCCAACTCGGTGCGACGCTCGATAAACTCGGACGTTACGATGAGTTGATCTCGGAGATGAAGAGTGCGATCAGCCTGGATCCTCGCCACAGCAATGCGTTGAACTACCTCGGCTATACGTATATTGAACGGGGGGAGAACCTTCCCGAAGCCATGACGCTGATCCATCGGGCGCTCGAGATCCGGCCGGACGATGGGTACTACATCGACAGCCTCGCCTGGGGACACTTCAAGCTCGGCGAGATCGATCAGGCCCGCCAGGAGTTGGAAAGGGCGATCGCCCTCGTGCCGGACGATCCGGTCATCCACGAGCATCTGGGGGAGGTCTATCTTCTTCAGAAGAGGATGGCCGACGTTGAGCGGGAATGGCGGAAGGCCCTTCAGATCGATCCGAGCAACGAGAAACTCGTCAAGCGCCTAAAGGAGCTTAATTTAGGCGAGCCGGTTTCCTCGCAACCCATCCCGACCCCTTCCGCCACCACGCATTGACGCATCCGATCTTTCGGATCGGGTGGGCGCTCTGCGGTCTTGGGCTTCTCTATATTCCGATTTTTTTTCTCGGGGTATTCGCTCTTTTCAAACCTCAGATTGTCGTTTCGTTGGCCGCCCTCTGGCTTATCGGGGTTTTGGTCCTGTTTGTCCGGTCGCCTGGTGGATGGGTGCTGCCGAAACCGGTCGGATGGGGCGAACGGATCTTTGCAGGATTCATTCTCTTATTGATTTTTGGCGCGTTGGCCGCCGCCGCCGCTCCTCCGACTGCGCGAGATGCCCTGATTCATCACCTTGCGCTTCCGCGGATCTATCTGCGGGAAGGCGCGCTGATCGATCTCCCGTTCGCCTCATTCTCGTACTACCCGATGGGGGTGGACATGCTCTATGTAGCGGCGCTGGCCGCGGGGAGCGACATCTTCCCGGCCTATCTTCACCTCTTTTTCGGGATCTCCTCCGCCCTGCTGATCTATCTTTATCTGAAGGAACGCAGCGGCCCTCTCCCGGCGCTGTTCGGCGCAGCGGTTTTCCTTTCCACACCGGTGATCTTTACCCTCATGACCGCTGCCTATGTCGATCTCGCGCTCGCCTTTTTCTCCCTCCTGTCGCTGATCTCGATCCTCTTCTTTGCCGAGAAGAGAGAGGATCGATGGCTGACGTTGGGGGGGGTGGCCGCCGGCTTGGCCTGCGCGGCTAAGTACAACGGTCTTCTTGTCCTCTTTTTTCTCTCCGCTCTGTTGGTCGTGCCCCGGGAGGGGAGGAGATGGGGTCCGATCCTCCGGTTCGGTCTCATTGCAAGCGCGATTGCATCTCCCTGGGTTATCCGAACTCTCCTCCTCACCGGGGCTCCTCTTTCCCTGGGGGATGAATCACTCCCCCCACTGATCTACCGGGTGGTGGGATATGGGGAGAGCCTCCCCTGGGCTCTTCTGGCCCCGGTTCGGGTTTTTTTCTATGGGGT
>CAZSHZ010000040.1:0-8701 GCA_964606955.1 uncultured Nitrospirota bacterium | reverse complement strand
GAATCGGTCGTAATCCTTCGGATCGGCGAAGGTCAGCGGGAGGATCCCCTGCTTCTTCAAGTTCGTTTCGTGGATCCGGGCGAAACTCTTGACCAGCACGACCAGGACTCCGAGAAACCGGGGGGACATCGCGGCATGCTCTCGGCTGCTCCCTTCGCCATAATTCTCGTCCCCCACCACGATCGTCCCAATCCCCTTGGCCTTGTAGCGCCGGGCGATCTGGGCGATCGCAATGCCGCTCTCTCCGGTGAGAAGATCCTTCCCCTTCCCCGCCTCCCCGGAAAAGGCGTTGGTCGCCCCGAGAAAGATGTTATCGCTGATCTTGTCGAGATGCCCGCGGAACTTCAGCCAGGGGCCGGCAGGTGAGATGTGGTCGGTCGTGCACTTCCCCTTGGTCTTAATTAAGATCGGGAGTTTCTCGGAATCCTTCCCGTCCCATCGCGGGAACGGCTCAAGGAGCGCAAGCCGCTCGCTTCCCGGCGGGACATCAACCGTGAGTTTGTCGCCATTCTCCGCGGGGGGGAGAAACCCTTCCTCCCCCTCAACAAACCCGTTCGGTGGAAGCTCCTCACCGCGAGGGGGCTCAAAGCGGATCTCGCTCCCGTCGGGGGCCTTGAGCGCGCCGCGGACCGGATCGAAGGTGAGCTCCCCGGCAAAGGCCATCCCGGTGACAATCTCCGGGCTGGTGAGAAACGAGAGGGTGGAAGACATTCCATCGTTACGTCCCGGGAAGTTCCGGTTGTACGAACTGACGATCGAGTTGGCCTCCCCCTCTTTCACGTCGCTCCGTCTCCACTGCCCGATGCAGGGGCCGCAGGCGTTCGCCAGGACGGTTCCCCCCATCTCCTCAAAGGTCTGCAGAAAGCCGTCACGCTTCATCGTGTGATAGATCAGCTCGGAGCCGGGGGTGACCAGGAAGGGGGTCTTCGCCTTCAGCCCCGCCTTCAACCCCTGCCGGGCGATGTGGGCCGCGCGGCTGATGTCCTCATACGAGGAGTTCGTGCAGCTCCCGATCAGCGCGGCCTTCAACTGGACCGGATACCCCTTCTCCTTCGCCTCGGCCGCCAGTTTGGAAACCGGACGGGCCAGATCCGGCGTGTGCGGACCGACGATATGCGGCTCAAGTTCAGAGAGATTGATCTCGACGATCTGGTCGAAATATTTTTCGGGCGCCTGGAAGACCTCCGGGTCGGCAACCAGATTCTCGCGATGACGCTCCGCCAACTCCGCGATATCGGAGCGGCGAGTCGCGCGAAGATAGGCCGCCATCTTGGCGTCGAACGGGAAGACCGATGTGGTCGCCCCCAGCTCCGCCCCCATGTTTGTGATCGTCCCCTTCCCGGTGCAAGAGATCGTCTCGGCGCCGGGGCCGAAGTATTCCAGAATTTTGTTCGTCCCCCCTTTGACGGTCAGAAACCCGCAGAGATAGAGGATCACATCTTTTGGAGACGACCACCCTTGCAACCGCCCGGTCAGTTTCACTCCGATCAACTTCGGGTGGAGGACCTCCCACGGCAGGCCAGCCATCACCTCCCCGGCATCGGCCCCGCCGACTCCGATCGCGAGCATCCCGAGCCCCCCCATGTTCGGAGAATGGGAGTCCGTTCCGATGATGAGGCCCCCGGGGAAGGCGTAATTCTCAAGGACGACCTGATGGATGATCCCGGCCCCCGGCCTCCAGAAACCGATCCCGTACTTCTTCGCCGCGGAAGAGAGGAAATTGTAGACCTCCTGATTTTCGCGGATCGCCCGCTCGACATCCTCCTTGGCCCCCGACTGCGCGCGGATCAGATGGTCGCAGTGGATCGTGCTCGGAAGGGCAACCCGGCTCTTCCCCGCCTGCATGAACTGTAACATCGCCATCTGCGCTGTCGCATCCTGCATGGCGACCCGGTCCGGACGGAGAAGGAGTTGCGCCTTTCCCCGCTCCCAGAGCTGCATCTGAAGATTGTCTGCGTGGGAGACCAGAATTTTCTCGGTCAGGGTCAGCGGGTGGCCGGACTTCTTCCGCCTCCAGGCGATCTTCTCCGGCATCGCGGCATAAAGTTTTTTTACCATCTCGACGGACATCAATCCTCCTGCTTTCTTACGGTCGAATGGATTTTAGGAGACAAATCAGCCGCTGTCAATCCGCGGCCGGAGGCTGCTCGGGGGGAGGATGGAAACCCTCCTCGTGCTCCTCCTCGGAGAAATCGGCGATCGACCGATCCCAGACCACGAGCGCAAAGTGATCCTTGGGGGTCGGCTTGGTCTGGGAAACCCGATGGTAAGTAAACTCCAGATGGGTCCTCCCATCCTCCCAGATCGCCTTGGACCCCGACTCGATCCGGTCCGGAGGACCGTACTGCTGCTCGATCTTCTTCAGGGCATCCGGAAAAGATAACGCCCGAAGCGCGTCGGAAAATCGAACATGGACCGCTCCGAGCCCCTTCTCCGGATGAAACCCGAAACTGACCGAGCGGAGCTGGTTATCCCCCAAAGCAGCGCCCGACGCGGTCACCTCGTCGGGACCGGGGCCGATCACTGCCCAGGGACCGGTCCCCTCCGGGGAGGCGGGGGGGACAAGCGCTAGATTGTATGCTTTCATCACCTCGGCAGGCCCCATTCCCCAGCGGACCTTTCCGAAGCCTTGGGGGAGGTCGCGTCCGTAGGCCGCCGAACCGCAAAAAAGGATCAGCGGAATTAAGATCAGGCGGCGAGCGTCTCTCTTAACCATCCGAGCATCTCGGCGACGACCTTTTCCCGGCCGATCTCATTAAACGGCTCATGAAAAAAATCGGAGTACCAGAGGAGCCTTTTAGGCCCGGAGACCCGATCGAACAGAAGCCGGGCCCCCTCGGGAACCACGATCCGATCCGCCCCTCCCTGAATGACCAGAAGAGGAACCTTCAGGCCGGCCGCGTTCTTTAAGACAAATCTCTGCAGACGACGAAACGCCGCATAGAATCGGGGGGTCGCGACGTTCTGCACCAGCGGATCGCTCCGGAATGCCTCCACCACGACCGGATCATGCGAGAGCTTGGCCGGCTCGTTTCGGTAACGGAACGGACGGCGCGGAAAAAGCCGCCCGGCAATGAAGCCGGCGATCCTCAACCGCCACTCCAGCGGAGGGACTAGGATCGGCGGGGCCGAGAGGACGATCGCGTCTGGGACTCCCTTGCCGCCGCCATCCGCCCCCGCTCGCAAGGCCGCTCCCAGGGCTACCAAGCCGCCGAACGAGTGACCGATCCAGACGATCCGTTTGCCCGGATGGCGGGCGCTCGCATTTGCGGAGAGCTCCAATAGATCATCCGGAAAGGTTTCAACGGACGAGGCGTCTCCGCGGGGCCCCTCCGATCGCCCGAAACCGCGCTGATCATACGCGTACGCCGCATACCCTTCGCGCGAGAGCTCATCCAAGAGCCTTAGATACCGTCCCTTGTGCTCGCTCATTCCGTGGATGATCAGGACGATCGCGTCTGGATCGGGCGGAACGAGGGAGACCAGAGAGAGCCGGATCCCGTCCCGGGCCGTCAGGCGAAATTCAGAGGGCACTGCCGTACAGGGCGCTTGCCGTCGCATCCTCCACCCTCACCGCAACGAAAGCGCCCGGCGCGACATCCCCCCGGAAGATGACGGTGCTGTTTGCATCGGTCTTCCCGACCCAATGCGAATCTCGTTTTTCCGCCCTGCCGCTGACGAGGACCTCGACGGCCGATCCGATGAGGGCGCGGTGATACGCAAGCGAGACCCCCTTCTGAAGTTCGAAGAGGCGCACCGTCCGGTCGGTTTTTGCCTCGGCGGCGACATCGTCGGGGAGATCCCGCGCGGCGATCGTTCCTTTCCGCTCGGAGTATTTAAAAATGTAGGCGGAGTTGAATCGGACCTCCTCCATGATCCGGCAGGTCTTCTGAAAATCCTCTTCCGTTTCGGTCGGAAAACCGACGATGATGTCGGTGGAGAGTGCGACCCCCGGGATCCTTTTCCGGATCTCTTCGGCCAGTTTGAGATACTCTGCAGCCGTATAGGTCCGATTCATCAGCGCCAGGACTCGATCTGAGCCGGCTTGAAGCGGCAGATGGATCTGTTTGCAAATGTGGGGATGTTCGGCAACAACGTCCAGAAGTTTTGAGGGAAAATCCTTCGGGTGCGGCGACGTAAACCGGACCCGTCGAATGCCGGGGATATCCGCGACGGTCCCCAGGAGATCCGCGAAACTCCAATCCTCGAATCGATAGGAGTTCACATTCTGGCCGAGGAGCGTCACCTGCGGAAACCCGGCCGCAGCGAGCCCCTTCCCCTCGTTGAGCACCCCTTCCGGTTCCCGGCTCCGTTCCCGCCCACGGGTATAGGGGACAACACAGAAGGTGCAGAAGTTGTCGCAGCCGCGCATGACTGCGATCCACCCGTTGACTTGGGCAAGCCGCTCCGGAGCGATGTCCGCGTAGGTCTCATACTCCGAAAGCGAGGCTGAAAGGAGGTCGGAGTGCCCGCCCGCGGCCTGTTCGATCAGTAAAGGAAGCTCGCGGTAATTATCGGGCCCGACGACGAGATCGACCGCCGGATGGCGGAAGAGATCCTTTTTGAGGTTCTGCGCCATGCATCCGAGAACGGCGACGATCGGCTTTCTTTTGCCCGGCCGCGCCCGAAAATCATCCAGGCGGCCGAAGACCTTCCGATGCGCGTTCTCTCGGATCGCGCAGGTGTTCAAAAGGACGACCTCCGCCTCTTCTTCTTCTCCAAACTGATACCCCTCTTTTTTGAGGATCCCGCGGACCAGTTCGGAATCATATTTATTCATCTGACACCCGTAGGTCTCCAGAAAGATCTTCATGGGGAGAGGGTTCGGGGGAGGGGGGTCCCCTCCCCCGCCAATACCGGAACCCCGGCGGCAAAGAGAGGCGAGAGGCTGATCCGCTCGATCCGCGCCCGCCTCAGCTCGTTCGGACGGGCCGTCCCGGCCGGCAGGCCGACCTTCAGATAATTCGACGTGAAACCGGTCAGATATCCGCTCTCGATCTTTGTCTCGCAGAGCACCTCGACCTCGCGGCCGACAAACCTCTCATAAAAGGCCTTTCTTTTGGCGGCGGAGAGTTCGGAGAGAACCCGCACGCGCTCCCGAATCTTTTTCGAGGGAACCGGAGGACCGGCCGGCGTCCGATCCGCGCGAGTCCCTTTACGGCGCGAATAGGGGAAGACATGGAAATAGGCGAACGGGAGGTCGACCGCGGCCTTGAGCGTCGCGGCGAAATCGTCCTCCCCCTCTGAGGGAAAACCGACGATCAGATCGGTCCCGAGACAAAGGTCCGGCGTCGTACGGACCGCCTCCAGGACAAATTTCCGGTAGTCGGCGATCGTGTATCTACGACCCATCAGATCCAAGACCCGATCCGACCCCGACTGGAGGGGGAGATGGAGGTAGGGGCAAATCTTCCCGCCGCCCGCCATCCGCTCGAGCAACCGCTCGGGAACAGTGGTCGGCTCGATCGAGGAGAGGCGGATCCGCGAGAGTCCATCGACCTTCTCAAGGGCGTCGATCAGATCGGAGAGATCGCGACCTTGCGAGAGATAGCGGCCGAGATTGACTCCAGAAAGGACGATCTCCCGATGCCCTGCGCGCGCCAGACCCCGGGCCTCCGCCAGGATGTCGTCGAAGAGCCGGCTCCGCTCGCGTCCCCGGGTATACGGGATGACGCAGAAAGAGCAGAAGAAATCGCAACCATCCTGGATCTTGACGTTCGGGCGGGTCGCCTGATCGTACGTCGCATGAACTTCCATGACGAAGTCGCCACGCGGGATCCGCTTTCTCCGGATGGTGGGAGCCGCCCCTTTGCACGGCACCGCCGGGAGAAGGTTCGGGATCTCCATCTTCTCGGCGCTCCCGACGATCAGATCGATCCCCGGGATCTTTGCCAGGCTGTCAGCGCCGATCTCGGCGTAACAGCCGGTCACGACGACGAACGCTTCCGGGGATAGCGCCGCCGCCCCCCGCACCGCCTGGCGGCATTTCGCCTCAGCCCCCTCGGTCACCGAGCAGGAGTTCAGGACAATCAGATCGGCGGTTTCTCCGTCGGGGACGATTTCATACCCGCGGCGCCGCAGTCCCTCCGCGATGCTCGCGCTCTCCGCGTGATTCAGGCGACAGCCGAGGGTCTGGATTGCGGCTTTCGGGCTCACGGGGGCCCCCCTCCTTCCGCATGGTTTCCCATGAGGAACCGCTCAACGATCTCCCCCCGCTCGATATGCCGATCCATGATCTCGGTTACATCCTCCCGCGTCCGGACGGTGTACCAGACGCCGTCGGGATAGACCACAACAGAGGGGCCCATGCTGCAGGCGTCCATGCAGCCGGCCTTGTTGGCCCGGACCCTCCCCTTGAGACCCCGTTTCTTTATCTCTTCCTTGAAGAAGTCGCGCAGATCCGCGGAGCCTTTCGCGCCGCAGCACTCTCCCTGTTCGCGTTGATTGACACAGACAAAGATATGGTATCGGTAGCGGGGAGCGGAAGGCATGCCTTTACGGTGCCGGAGCTATTTCTGGGTCGGGAATCCCCGTTTGCGCCACCCCTCGAATCCCTCTTCCATGGAGGCGACATCGGAGTAGCCCATCTCCTTGAGCGCACGGGCTGCGAGGGCGCTCCGGCCTCCGCCGGCGCAGTGAAGAATAATCTCGCGCCCCATGTCGCGAAGGTCCTTCTCAACCGTCATCTCAAGCACACCACGCGGAACATGAAAGGCGCCGGGAAGGTGGCCGTTGTCCCACTCATCCTTCTCCCGGACGTCGATGATCACGATGTTCTCCCCCCGGTCGATCTTCGCCTTGACCTCGTCGGGCTGGACGAGTTTCACTTCCCGCTTCGCCTCCATGATCATCTCTTTCCACGTCTTCGGCATCAGGGCCTCATACTACCGCTTCGCCAAGCAGGCGCGCAAGGGCAGGACGGGCGAAGAGAGAAAACCCGCGCGCGGCCTCCGGGGGGTGCCCGGCGACTCCGATCAAAGGCTTCTTCCCCCAGACCGCTAGGACAATCGGCTTCCCCGAGCGCATCGGGACACCGTTAACCACGGTTCCCGGGGGACTCCCAGCCGAGAAGAGTTCCGCGATGAAGTCGCGACCCCCGACCGCGGTCCCGCCGGAGACGACCGCCATGTCGCAGACCGCCATTGCCCTCTTCAGCGCGGCCAGAAATCCGTCGAAATCGTCCCGCATGATCCCAAAAAACTCCGGCTCCCCGCCTGCCTCTTCAATTAGAGCCGAAAGGCCCGGGCGATTGCAGTCCCAGATTTTCCCGATCACCAACTCTTCTCCGACCGGGATCACCTCGTCGCCCGAAGAGAAGAGGGCGACCTTGGGACGGCGGGCGACATGGACGGCCGCAGTTCCGTGGGAAGCAAGCACGAATATATCTTCGGCGACGATCCTCTTCCCTTTCGGCAGGATCACACTCCCCGCCTTCCGATCGCATCCTTGCGCCTCGATGTTATCTTTCGCGTGGACCGGTTTTGTCAGGATCGCCTGATTTCCCTCGACCTTCACGTCCCAGAGGCGGCCGACACCGAACTCGCCGGGCGGCACAAACGATCCGGTGGTCACACGGATGGCCTTCCCCCTCCCGGCGCCTCCGGCGTCCGAGGCGCCGACCGGGATCTCTCCGGTAATCGGGAGGCGGACCGGGCTCGATTCCGAAGCCCCTGCGCCGTCGGCGGCGTCTACCAGATACCCTTCGATGATCGAGCGAGAGTAGGGGGGGGAATCGACCGGGGCCTTTATCTCTTCAGCGGCGATTCTCCCGCGCGAGTCGGCAAGTTCGATCTCTTCGACCCCGATCGGCCCTTCGGCAAGGAGCGGCAGGAACTTCGCGAGCGCTGCGGCAACCGGGTCCTCTTTTTCCATCCGGGAAGTTATACCATAAAGATCGCAGAGCGAGAAATGGGACCTAAGAGAAGAAAAGTCAATCCACTGTCCCGGCAGCCGACAGGAACGCAATGAGGGAAGTCGCCGCCCCGTCCGGCTTCCAGGTAATCGTCACTTCCAGACTGGCAGAAACAGGAGGGTCGGTATCGATAGCATCCGCATCGCAGATGCTGAATCCCAGCACGGTCGGTCCACCCCCGATGTTGTCTCCAACGATGAACGAAGAGGGCCCAAAGAGGGTTCCCGCCCCCTTCGCGCTTGCCGCAATGGTCGTCCCCGGGATCAAGGCGTTATTGTTGAAATCCGCAACGAAAACGGTGAAATCAGCGCAGTCGCCGCCGTTTAAGACAAGGAAGTTCCGAGGAGAGCCTGGGTCGCGATCCCCCTCGTCGATCACGATCCGGCTGGTCTCAAGGCTGATGTCGGGAGGGCCGGTGAAAACGAGGATCTGGGAGACCTTTTGGGTCTGCCCGGGCCGCCTCAGATCGACCCAGAGGGCCGTGTTGGAATCCCACTGGCCGTTCCCGTGCGTCCATTTCCCGTCCCCGTTGACGTCGAGGTAAAATTCCACCCTGTCATAGACATGATTGTAGAACCCTGCCCGATCAAACGTGCCGTTTCCGTTCAGATCGGTGAACGGCTCCCCGACATCGAAGACATTGTTGCTGTTTGCGTCGTACCAGGGCTCCCCACCAGGGTCGAACGTGCCGTTTCCGTTCAGATCGGTGAACGGTTCACCCGAATCGCGGGAGCCGTTACTGTTTTTGTCGAGGAAAGGTTCTCCCCGCCCCTTATCAAAGAACGGCTC
>CAZSHZ010000039.1:0-3061 GCA_964606955.1 uncultured Nitrospirota bacterium | reverse complement strand
ACAGCGAGATAGAGGATGCCGGTGGTGGCCCATGCCCATCTGCCGAAAAAGATTGCGGTGGAGCGGATGCCGATCCGCCGATCGTCTTCCCGATCCATCAGGCCGTAGATCGTGTCGTAGCCGGTCGCCCAGAAGAGATTGGCGGCCAGCAGGAGAAGGGGGATCGGCCCGATCTCTTTGCGGACCGCGGCCCAGGCCATCACCGCGCCCCAGCCGAACGCAATCCCCAGGATTGCCTGCGGCATGTCGAAAAAACGCTTGGTGAGGGGGTAGATGGCAGCCAGGCCGAGCGCGATGAACGCAAGTCGGACGGCCAGCGGCGGAAGAAAGATGAGAAGCGAAGCGGAGAGGAGGATCAGGAGCGCGAGAACCAGAAGCGCCTCCCGCACGGTTAACTCCCCGGAGGCCAAAGGCCGATTGCGCGTCCGCTCCACGTAGCGGTCGAGATTCCGGTCTGCGATGTCGTTCAGCACGCACCCTGCGCTTCGCATCAGAAACGAGCCGGCCACAAAGACCGCGATCAGCCGGGCAGGAGGTCGTCCGTCGGCGGCGAGAAATAGGGACCAGAGGGCGGGCATCATTAGTAGAAGGGTCCCGTACTGCCGGTTGAGCCGGATCAGTTCGACGATAGCCCTGATTTTTCTCATCCATCCTTGGCGCAGCGAAAACCGACATCTTCGAGCCGTTCGCCGGGCGGCTGGTAGGAACGGGCCGAAGTCCTCAGGTAGATGGAGGCGACACGCCGATAGAGGTCGGCCGAGAGGTGCCCGAATGGGAGGTAGGAACCGCCCCGAATGACCCTGTTCTTCTGGCCGTACGCGGGATGGGGAGTTCTGTTCCCGGGGTAGGGGAGATACCAGGAATCGGTCCACTCCGCTACGTTCCCGATCATGTCATGGACGCCGTAAGGGCTGACCCCCGACAGGTGGCTTCCGACCGGAGCCGTGCCCGGCGATCCTCCCGGACCGGCGGCTACCTGCGCGCGCGAGAAATCGAACCTTTCCCCCCAGGGGTAACGGCGGCCGCTCGGGCCCCGCGCCCCCTTCTCCCACTCCAATTCGGTCGGGAGCCTTTTGCCTTGCCATCGGCAGTAGGCGTCGGCGTCGAACCACTCTATCCCGCCGACCGGATGATCCTCCTTTCCCTTTGGAATACGCGCCTCTCCCGCAACCACTTCCCAGGCCTCCGGCGGCCGGTGCCCGGCCCGGACGAATGGGAGATAGTCGCGGTTTCTCACCTCGTAGCGGTCCAGGAAAAACCGTTGCATAGGGACCGAGCGCCGAGGATGTTCGTCCTGATACCAGGGGAAGGGAAAACCGAGCGAGAGGGCCTCTTGCGGATCTTCCTCATCTGTCCCGATGATCGCCTCTCCCTCGCCGATATCGGCCATCCCCTCTGCGCGGCGGCAGCCGGAGGAGACGAGGAGAAGAATCATGGCGCTGAAAATGAGGGGAGAAAGAGTTCCCACACGCGTCCAGCCACGGTTCCGTCCACCGCCAGGTCGTAACGCCGTCCCCAGAGCGGCCCCTTGCCGATGACCTCCATTCCGTTCAACTGGATCGAACTTGCCCCGCGATAAAGCGAGACCTCGCGACGCTCGAAACGGCTCCCCTCGTCGGTCAGCAGCGCGCCGATCGGATCTCTCCCCTCTCGGATCCGGGCCCAGAACCGGGGAGAGAGGGGGGAGCGCGGGTAGGGAAAGATTGAGCGCGCAAGGATTGCCGGCCGATCTCCGACGATCAGGAGGGCCTCCCGCACGACTCGCTCCTGTTCGAATTCCTGCTTGAGAATCCGGACCTCCACGGCGAGGCCGCTCAAACGCCCGAGCGTCTCCGTCACCGACTGATCAGAAAGGAGAATCGCGCGTAAAGCCCGGGGAAACTCGACGGCCGCCAGCGCCTCCTCGACCGAAAGCGACGGCCCGCAAAACATCTCGTCGAACGTCACGCGCCGATCTTACGGAGGGAGGGGGAGGCTGTCAAGAAAGGCGGCCCCGCCTTTGACAGCCTCGGGCGCCCCGAATATACTTAAGCGCTTGACGCCTGATGTCTGAGGAGATTGAGGAAGAAGCGCGTTCCGCCCGTGAGGTTGTCTCGCAGCTTACCCGGGCCTCCAGAATCGTCAAGACGTACCTCCCGAATAATCCGATCTACCAGAAATTCCTCTCGGAATTAAAGGATCGCTTCGAGAGCCACCTTCAGCGGTTCGGAGAGATGAAGTTGAAGGTGAGGCAGTCCGAGATCGCCATCGGCGAAAATTCGATCTATGAAAACGCAAATCGGATGGAAAGTCTCGCCTTCCGCCTCTTCGTGGACGGCGTCCGGGAGATCGCGTTCCTCCCGGGACTGCCCCGGGAAGAGATCATCGCGTTCCTGCAGATCATTGATCGGGACTATGACCACAACAGCGACGACGACGTGGCCACCCTCCTCTGGGAGAACGGCCTGCCGCATATCCGGTACACCTTATTTGAGGGATATGAGGAGACCGGGACGCTCGAGGCGAAGGGGCCGAGCCGTGAGCAGTTGGCGGCTGTCTGGCAGGAGGTGCAGGCGGTCCAGGAGCCTCCTCTTTCGCGCGATCTTCCTACCATGAAGGTCTTCCCCTTGAGGCCGGAAGAGATCAACCGAGTAAAACGGGAGATGGAGGAGGAGGAGCGGCTCGATCTGGTCGGTGAGTTGCTCTCCATCCTTTTCGACATCCTTCGCGTGGAGGAGGATTCCTTCATCTTCAAAGAGGTGATCGGGATCCTCGACAGCATCTTCGCCCAGCTTTTAGCGAGGGGTGACCTGGGGCATGCCCGCTTAATCCTCCAGTTTTATCACGAGGTGTTGGGAAAACCGCTTTCCCCGCGTATCATTGAAGAGGCGAAGGGGGCCTTGGCGCGGGCGGGGGGTCCTGCCCGGATCAAGGAACTTGAGGCGGTCATCAACATGGAGGGGAGCAACCTTGAGGAGCTCGGCCCGCTGCTGACCCTCTTTGACTTAAGCGCCCTCCCCTCCCTGGTCGATCTCCTCGGCAGCGCGAATCGGATAAAAGTCCGGAGGGCCCTCTGCGAGGC
>CAZSHZ010000038.1:0-2404 GCA_964606955.1 uncultured Nitrospirota bacterium | reverse complement strand
TTCGACGCCGTTTTTCTTCCCGGCGACGCGCGCAAACCGGCGATGGTCGCCTCCCAACTGGCGTTCTACAATATCGAGGATGTCATCCTCTTCGGATCCAACGGGTGGAACTCGGAGGACCTTTTAACGATCGGCGGGCGTTTCCTCGAAGGGGCGATATTCGTGGACGGTTTCTTCGCGGAGAGCCAGGAGGCGGGGCCGAAGGGTTTCGCCTCGGAGTACCGCGCGCACTATGGGGAGTCGCCCGACCTCTTTGCCGCCCAGGGATATGACGTCATGCGGATGCTTACCGAGGCGGTTGAAGGAGGCGCTGAGGACGGCCGGACCGTCCGCTCGACCCTCGCGGCGATCCGCGAGTTTCCGGGCGCCTCAGGGGTCACGACCTTTTTGGAAACCGGAGACGCGCAGAAAAAACTGTTCGTCCTGCAGGTCCAAAACGGGAAATTCGTGCAGGTGAATTGATATGAATCCCGTGGCCCGCCTTTCGATCCAACTCCTCCCACTCTTCTTTAGCGTGATTCTCCATGAGATCGCCCATGGCTGGGTGGCGGAGCGGAGGGGAGATCCCACCGCGCGTCTCTCCGGACGGATCACGCTGAACCCCCTCCCGCATGTCGATCCGGTCGGCACCCTCCTCATTCCAATCTTTCTGGGGGTCCTCGGGATGCCGATCATCGGGTGGGCCCGCCCGGTGCCGGTCAACTTTTTGAACCTGCGCAACCCGCGGCGAGATTCGATGCTTGTGGCCGTCGCCGGGCCTGGGACGAATCTCCTGCTGGCGCTCTTCGGGGCGTTGCTTTTGCGAATCGCGCTCTTTTTCTATTTCAGCGGAGCGGCGCTCCCCTCGGCCCGGACGAGTTTTTTCCTCTTCCCTCTGGTCCTGATGCTCCGCTTCATGGTGGAGATCAACCTTCTGTTGATGGTCTTCAACATGGTTCCGATCCCGCCGCTGGATGGGTCGCGGGTGCTCGCTGGGGTGCTCTCGCCGGGACCAGCCCGCATCCTGGCGCAGATCGAACCATTCGGAATGGTGATCATCTTTGCTCTGCTCGCATATGGGGTTCTCGGAAGGATGATCGGCCCGATGATCGCGGTTTTGGAACGGATCATTTTCGGGATCTCGTTCTCCGGGATTGCCTCATGAGGTCCCGCGTCCTCTCCGGCATGCAGCCCTCCGGACGCCTTCATCTCGGAAACTACCTCGGCGCGCTGAAGAACTGGCTCAAACTGATGGAGGAGTACGAGGCCTTCTTCTTCGTCGCAGATTGGCATGCCCTTTCCACCAATTGGGCCGACACGTCACGGATCGCCGAGTACGGCCGGGAGATGGTCGCGGAGTGGCTCTCCGCCGGGCTTGATCCGAAGCGCTGCACCATCTTTCTCCAGTCGCAGGTGCCGGAGCATGCCGTTCTCCATCTTCTTCTCTCGATGATTACTCCCGTCGAATGGCTTAAGCGGGTCCCGTCGTACAAGGAGAAGCAGGAGGAGCTCGCCTCTCGCGACCTTTCGACCTACGGCTTTCTCGGTTATCCGCTCCTCCAGGCGGCGGACATTCTCATCTACAAGGCAGATTTTGTGCCGGTCGGGGTCGACCAGCTTCCGCACATCGAGCTGACCCGTGAGATCGCCCGCCGGTTTAACTTCGCGTACGGGCGCCTCTTCCCGGAGCCGCAGCCACTCTTGACCGAGGTCCAGAAACTCCCCGGGACTGACGGGCGGAAGATGAGCAAGAGTTATGATAACGCCATCTATCTCTCCGATCCCGAGCCGCTCCTGCGCGAGAAGATCAGGACGATGGTGACCGATCCTGCCCGGGTTCGCCGCTCGGATCCCGGGAACCCCGACGTCTGTCCGGTATTCGCGTATCACAAGATCTACTCTAAAGCAGAGACGATCAGCGAAGTCGATCGCGATTGCCGGACCGCCGCCATCGGCTGTATCGAATGTAAGGGTCTGGTTGCGGATCGGATCGTCGGCTCCCTTGCGCCGATTTGGGAGCGGCGCGCCTCGCTTTCCCAGAGGGAGGTGGCGGGTGTTCTTGAGGATGGCTCCCAGCGGGCGCGGAAAGTCGCCCAGACAACGGTGGCTGAAGTCTCGGCTGCGATGGAAATTGCTTGATAAAACAATGATGTCAGAAATTGACGCCCACGGTATAACCGCTACTCTTGGAGAGGATGTCCAGAGGATTTAAGCCCCTTCTCTTTCTCCTCCTGATCGTCGCACTTTTCTCCTCTTGCGGACGCCACAAGGCGAGCCTCCCGGTCTCGAAGATCGTCATCGAGCCGGACCGGCCTGTCCTGCGCGTGGGCCAGACCAAGCAGTTGACCGCGAAGGCGCTCCGGGCCGACGGGGATGTCATGTTCACCGACGGATTCGAGTGGTCCTCCTCCGATCCGTCCGTTGC
>CAZSHZ010000037.1:0-1766 GCA_964606955.1 uncultured Nitrospirota bacterium | reverse complement strand
CCCCTCTTCTTTTCGAATTTGTATCCTCTAATCACCACCGAATAAAACCGGTATCCCTCCACCTCTCTCCAAAGATCTTTCTTGATGATCGATAAACCGTAGAAGCCGGCCCGCTCCAATTCGGAGAGATAGGCCTCCTCGGTCAGGGCGCCGGAGACGCATTCGCCCCAGAGGCGGGGGTTCGCCTTCATCCCGGCGGGGAGCGGTTTTTCCGAGACGGTGTCGGAGATGACGATCCGTCCGAAATCTTTCAGCGTCCGCCACATTTCGACAAAGACCTGTTTCTTGTCCGGAGAGAGATTGATCACGCAGTTCGACGTGATCAAATCGGCGAATTGAGCGGGGAGGGGGATCTCCTCCAGATAGCCCTTCTTGAATTCGACCGCGTCATACCCGAGGTTTTGGGCGACGGCGGTCTTGGACCGGTTCGCCTTATCGAGCATTGCGTCGGTCATGTCGATCCCGACCACCCGGCCGGAGGGGCCGACCTTCTTGGCGGCGATGAAGCAGTCGATCCCTCCCCCCGCGCCGAGATCGACGACCGTTTCTCCCGGTTGAATGGCGGCGAGGCCGATCGGACTGCCGCAGCCATAGGCGATCTCCAGCGCTTCTTCGGGGATGTGCGACATCTCTTCTTGCGGGTACCCGCCGGGGCAGCAGAGCTGCGGCTGGGGGGATTCCGCCGCCTCCCCATAGAAATCGCGAACCACCCGGCGGGAGGGGTCGAGATCGACCGAGAGGACGCAGGCCGATCGGGAGAGGGAGACCTCGAAGCCGCCGGTCGAGGCGGTTCCGGGCCGCTGCTCCTCGGCCAAGGCGTCTTCCCCCATTGCCGCGAAGAGCATGGGGCGGTCATACCCCGACGCGGTTTTTCTCGCGGCGCGTCCTTCCGCGAAGTCGAAGAGGATCTCGACGATCCATTTCTCATAAAACTCCGAGAAGGGGTCTTCTCCCAGAAATTTTCCGCTGTAGAGATAGGTATGTTCCAAGTCTCCCCCGCCGCAAAGATATTTGAGATAACAATCTTTACATTTCGCCTTCGTCTGAACCGTTCCCCTCCGGATTTCGTCGGCGAGAGGGGCTTCCCGCCAGATTCGCTCGAGCGGCTGTTCCATAAGATTTCCCATCTGAAGGTCGGGAAGGTTGGCGAGCGCCGCCGACGGATAGACCCCGCCGTCGGCGTAGACGCAGAGCGATTCGTAGGCCATGTTGGAAAGATCGAACTTCGTTCCGGCCCGGCCCAAGAGCCGGCTCCTCAGCGCGTCGAGGTTGTCGAAAGCGATCCCCGCTTCTTTTGCCAGCGCCTGGACCTTTCGAAACGCGTCGAGCAGTTCCGAGTTTGAGGGAGACGCGAGCGCCTCCGAACCGAGAGCCCGGCCGCGGTGGTGGCTGAGGAGGAGGTGGATGTTTTTGATCCCGATCGACGCGGCGAGGCGCGCCATCTCCGGAAGGAGGGTGGCGTTCGAGCGGGTGACGACGGTCGTCAGCGTCGGAGAGAAGCCGGCGCCGATCGCCTCTTTGATTCCGCGGAGCGCCGCGTCGAACGATCCCTTTCCCCGGATCGGGTCGTTGCTCTGAGCCGTCGGTCCGTCGAGGCTGACCTGAAGTTTCAGGCGAGTTGAATCGCATTCGGCCAGTTGTTTCAGTGTCTCTCCTTTGAAGAGGAGGGCGTTGGTCAGGACGATTAGCTCGGCCTTCGGGAGAATCCGGCCGATCAGATCGAAGATGTCGGGACGAAGAAACGGCTCGCCGCCGGTGATGAAAAA
>CAZSHZ010000036.1:0-16417 GCA_964606955.1 uncultured Nitrospirota bacterium | reverse complement strand
ACGGAGATCCCGACGAAGCGGGCGCGCGCCACCTTCCCGACATCCAGCCCATCAACGGCAAGATCGATCACCTCCGGGGAGTAGCCGGCCCTCTGAAGAAATCCGAGCGGCAGCGCCAACCCGAGCGGCTGGTGGCCGAGCTCGTAGCAGGAGATTAGGATTTCCACGGGAAATAGCTTTTATGCCGGTCGTAGAATTCCTGCATCGAGCAGTTGGCCGCGTGGGCGCGCCGCAGCGACTCTTCCATCGTCCCAAGGAGCGGGCCCGAGAGGGCCGCAAGCATGTAGGAGGGCTCGATCCCGGTAAAGGTCCGCATCCCGCTGCAGCCGAACGAGAGGGCCACAGCCGACCCCTGGGCAGCGACAGCGAGCGCGGCGCAGGCGGGACGGCCGAAGATCTTTGAGGAGACATCGCTGGTCCATTGCGCGTCCCCGGTCGCCTCCCGCAGGAGCATCGCCTGAGAGGGTTGCAGCCAGATCACCACCGCCTCCGGAGTGACCGGGAAATTCGAAAGTGGGCCGTAGAGGATCGCCTTCGCCCCCATCGCGGCCGTCTTTGCGATCGACGGGATCCGCTCCGCCTCCTCCGGCTTGACATATCCGACCTCGCACATCATCGCCAGCCCGGTTTCCAGCATCTGCTGGGCCTGGGGAGTCAGTTCAAATCCCATGACCATCGCGCCGATCGGGCAGTTCATATGATCCGAATCGCTCACCGCAAAGAGCTCCTTCTCCGCCTGCCGCCAGAAACTGCAGGCCGAGGGGGCGATGCCGCGAAAGAGGGGGACCCCCTCCGGCACCTGCGCCACAGGCGCCATTGCCACGGGAGGCCGATCCAATCCGAGAACGCTGGTGAGGGTCTGTGCCAAGGAGGGGAAATCCGTCATGTCATCACCTCTTAAGTATTAGGGGGAAGGAGCCTTGATTATGGCATCAGGGGAGACACCAGATCAATCAAAAATCGACCCAGCGAGCAAGGCCGAGCGTGAGGGGGAGGCTCCATCCGGCTTCGCCGGTGGAGGGGGCGACGCAAGCCCCCATAATTGATTTCCGCGAAGTTTTGAAGTGAAATGAGCAGATATGGATGTTCGATTCATCTGGGCGGAGAAAGTCCCGCCCGACGATCAGGCAGAGGGCCTCCACGAGTTCGGCCTCTCTTGGTACCGTTTTGCCGAAGAACCGAGCGGCCTCGATCCGAGCCTTGCCCCTGTCCCGGCGGTCTGGGTGAAATTCGACGCGGTAGAACAGCTGGAAATAATTCAGGCCCGTTTCCCCGAGGCGAAACTCGGCCCCGCCTCCTCCTTTACCGAGGCGTTGATCTTCGCGGAGAACCGGGAGAGGGCGAAGACGCTTCAGAAGAACCTGATCGCCCTCCTGGGGAGCCGAGAGGATGACGCGGCGATGGAGGAGATCCTTCGCGAGGATACGATGGAGGATTATTAGCCTTGACCTCCAACCAGAAACTCTGTAGATTCGGCCCGATGTCTGTAGAAGGGATCCGCGGTCTTGAGGCGAAGGGAGAGCGCAAAACCATCCAGGCCACGCTCGGGGTTCCGTTCACCATCCGGATCTGGGAGGACCGGACGCGCGGAGAGCGATACATCCCCGCTTTCGATCCTCAGATCTTCAAACTCCTGGACGAGGATTACCGCCGGACCATCAACATCCGGGTCGCCGATACAGGGATGCGCCTCTTCACCTTCGCCGCGCAGCAGCCTGGCTCCCAGGAGATCGTCTTTGAGCGGCGGTACGGATGGAAGTTTGCCGCCGAGGAGCGGATCATCTATACTGTTGAGGTCCAACCCGGATAATCGGAATCCCAAACCGACTTACGGTCCCATCGTCTAGCCCGGCCTAGGACGGTGCCCTCTCAAGGCACAAACACGGGTTCGAATCCCGTTGGGACCACCAATTTGAATTTCGGCGTCTTTGGGCCAGGAGGGGCCAGGGATTTTGATAAGAAATTTGCAGGCTTTGGCCCGCCAGCCGAAGGTTCGAGCCAATCTGTTTTGAAAAATCCTTCAGCGATTCGAGATTTTGGCCGGAGGCCAGAGACCGGCCCAATTTATCAGCATAAACAGCCGACTTAACGAAGCCCTCCAGCGGTTCGAGCCAATGATTTCCCTTTCGCTCAACAACAGCCACCCGCTCCGTTAAGCCCGCCTTCTCGTGGAGCAAGGCTTCCTTCCGCCTCACGTATTCCGCCCGTGTAATGACCCCGTCTAAATGCGCGTCGAGAAGGCGGTCGAGTTTCTCCTGGACGGCCGAGAGATTTCCTTGCTGTTGTTGAGCGAAACTGTCCGAGGTCTGGACTTCGGTGGTCTTCCATTCGTGAATCTTGCTGAGCATCTTGTTAGCCCAGGCCTCGGACAGGGAAACTTTTTGAACGGCCTCCCGAAGCTGAGCGGCCAGGGCTTCTTCCCGGATATAGCGCTGAGTACATGTCCCGTTTTTCTTGGTACAACGGTAGTAGTGGTGTCCCTTCTGCCGCTCAGCGGTGATGGCGCAGCCGCACTCCCCACAGGTCAACAGCCCAATGAAGGGGAACAGATGCTTTCGCTTGAAATGCGCCCGCCCACTCTGCGCCAGCACCACCTGGACCCGTTCAAAAAGTTTCCGGGAAATGATTGGCGAGTGGGTTCCCTCGTACAGTTCGCCGTCATACCGAAACATACCAACAAAGAACGGATTGGAGACCAGTTCACCCATCTTGCTTAAGGTGAGTGGTTTATCTCGGCGGCTCACCAGGCCCCAGGTGGCGGCAAGGTTGCGGAGTTGAGGGAGGCTGTATGTGCCCGTCGCGTAGGCTTCAAACATCTGTTGGACAAGCGGGGCCTTCACTTCATCCACCACAATAGTGCGGAGTCGGGGCTCATTCGCTCACTGGGATTTTGCAAGGGGCGTGACAGGCGTAAGCGCAGAGGAGCAGTGCGAGGCCGCGGGGTGGCCGAGCCTGCGGCCATCAGGCCGAAACCCATTCCATCCTGGCAAAGTCAAGAAGTTAAGCCTGACCCTATTTTTCTCCTGAAAGACCGGGCTCCCTCACCCTGAACTCGAGAATAGTCTGTTTCACCCGTCATCCGTTTCATGGTCTTGTGAAGCTCATTCCTCAACTGATCGCCACAATGGTAATGTCCAGGGTCAGCCCATGTGACATATTCCGGGAGTAATTGATGCATATAGGATAATGGTATTGGCGGCTGGTTCATCCATCGGCTGTTCTTATCGAAAAACAGATAAATATCCCAGGCAATCTTCCCTTTGCCCCCCAACATATTCGCAATCGCTTTCCCTGCCAACCGATTTGGATCATGGAAGTGTTGGACACGAGCATCGTCCATGGTCTTGGCTCGTTGCTTGGCCTTTTCAAAGTTGTCGGTCTTGACCCCATCGATCCAGACAATGCTCATGCTCATGTCGGCGCCCGGGAAGCCTTTGATAAGAGAAGCCTGAATGGCGTTTGCGCCTTCGATGCAGTAACGGCACGTCGGGGAGATCACGGCGATAAACCGGGATTTTCCCCTGTGGGCATTAAAATGGTCCTTCAACGGCTGCAACGAATCCATCACGGTCAACGGGCGAACTGGTTTGCGGGCACGCTGTTTCACGCATTCATCCAGCCGTGATGGAGTCGTTGAGCAGCCGACACCCGGCAAAGAGCGTCGCCTCTTCGTTCCGGATCCAGCGACTGATGACACCCAGGTAGGCGAGCGTGTCCGCGACCCCCTTGATGTCTCGTATGCCGGTGTCGGATTGGGCCAGGGTGGGATTCACCGGTTTGCCGCGCTCGACCAGGTAACGCAGTAGCCGCCGCTCTGGGCCCTCGCCGACTTCGGCCGCCAGGCGCTGAACAAAGGGTTCCCACTGACACCGCCCCGTCGCAACGGCGTGCTCCAGGGTTCGGTGGTTCTCGTCTCCTCCCCACTCCATGTAATGGAGAAGCAGCTTGGTCAGGTAGGGATGGTTTCCCGTCCACGCGGCCAAGGCAGAACTCGTGTCTCGGCCGATCAGCCGTCGCGTTTCCCCATCGAGAAGGACTGACAGCGGGAACACTCGGAAGGACACGCCGGCCAATGTTCCGGAGTGGCCGAGCATTGTTCGCAATCGGCGCCCGCCGATCACGACGATGCTGGCCGGTTTTGCCGCCGACATCCACGCGAGCAGCGACTCGATCTCCGAGTCGGCGACTGCGTCAAGGTTATCCAGGACTACGATCAAGCCGGGAGCCACGTCGATCCGGGGAGAAGGGGCAGCGCCAAAATCTACCTCGAGCACCGTGTGGTACGCCAGCCCTTGCAAAGCGGTTCGAACCAGCGAGGTCTTGCCCAGTTTCGGCCCTCCGATCACCGCCAGGGACTCGCCTCGCGCGATGCGCCTACGCAGGTTCCTGACGAGCCCTTGGCGACCGATGAACGCGTCTCCGGTGGCGGGACAGGAAGTGAACGGTGGGATGAACATAATCCACTTTACCACCTCTGAGAATCGAGGACGAGATTGTCAAGTTTTTAGGCGACATTCGCCTTCGGGTCCAGTAGGACCAGAAATCTCAAGTCCATCTGATTGACAAAGGATTTGGCTACTTCCAGGTTTTTGCCGAAGTCTACCGCGTAGCCCAGAAGGTTACCAGAATCGGTTGCCCCCGAAGGTCCGAGAGCTGGACCTCTTTTCTTGAAAGATCCGGCAGGGTGAAATCGGGATCTGGGCCTCCTATCACAGACGGTTGAGCCCCCATACCAGTAATGCTCCACCAGAAGAGCAGGCCGGGGAGATCTTTGATATCACGACGGCAGCGAATCTGATTGGCAGTCCGCTCAAGGGAGTGCTGATGTCTCACCTACGTTGACACAGAGGGCATCAGCCTGTTCCTTTAAAGAGAGTAAGACCCTCAATCACCTTGTAGTGCTTCCAGTTTCGGGTAACCAGGGGGAGCCTTCGTACCAGCGCGGTCGCGGCGATCAGCGCGTCCTCTTTTTCCAAGGGGGGATGCTTGCGGCGGAGGTCGGAATACTTACCGGCAATTCGGTCATCCAGCGGGATGATCCGGTAGCGTTTGAGCGTCATGAGGATAGCTTGGCGTTCGGCTTCTTTGAGCCCGATCTTGGACAGAAGTTCCTTCTTGGTCACCACGGAATAGTAGAGCTCAAAACTCTTGCGATCGAAGATCGTACTGAGGAAGCCGGTGTTCAGATAGTCAATGAAGATGTCCGTGTCGATCAGGAGTTTGACCTTTGCCACGCCTGGATCTCTCTGCGAAAGGCCTCATCCGACTGACTGCGGGAACCTTTACGGATTTCTTGGATGTAGGCCACACTCTCCTTTACATCCGTATAGCCATAGGGGTTAAACCGTTCGCGGACGACCTGCTCTAACAGGTTCACCGGGTAGATCCCCTGCTTTCGGGCCGCTTTGATCAAAAGACGTTTGAGGCGGGGATCGAAGGACAATGTCCATTTTTCTTTCTTTAGAGCCGTCTTGGGCATGACTAAGTCTCCCTATCTTGTTAAGTTACGTATATTATACGTATAAATATCAAAGCCCGTCAAGGGGCCCAGCCGGCGGGCGGGCGTTCAGGAGGACGCGGAAATCACTCCTTTTTTTCCAGGGTGCGGAGATAGCGGATGACCGTCCAGCTCTCCTCTTCCGTCAGCATCCGCGGGGTGTACGAGAACATCCCAGTGCCCGGGATCCCCTCCTTGATCGTCCAGAAGAGCTCGCCGTCGGTCCGAAGCCGCTGAAACTGCGGATTGGTGAAGTTCCTAGGCGCCGGGGTCATCATCTCTCCCCCCTCGCCATCCCCCTTTCCGCTCTCCCCGTGGCAGATCGTGCAATTTCCCTTCCCGAGATAGAGATCCCTCCCCCGTTCGACCCCCTCCGGAGTTTCGGGAACCGGATTTCTGATCTTCCTCGCTTCCGGCGGGCTGCGGGGAACGGCCAGATCGAATTCGAACTGTTCGGGCGGGACCACATAACTGCGGGTCAGAAGATGGATAAAGAGCGAGAGCCCCCCAATGATCAGGAGGACGGTCAGGGCGATGCGGGTTCCCGACATCTAGGGAGAGGAATCGGGGGCGAGCATGAGCGTCATCTGAACTTGAGTCTCCCGGTCGACGAGAAGCGCCCGGTTCGCGTTGAGCTCCTTCAAAAGATAACGGCCGTTGATCGTCTCCCCCGGCTCCACAATGAAAAGCTCCTTACCCCGCGCCAGAAACGCCTGATCCCCCTCTCTCCTCTCCAGGATGCCGAGATAGCGAAACTCCCCGAGTTCCTCGCGCGCCCGGGCGCGGGCCTCCTCCTCGGGGCTCGGCCGAGGGGGCGGCGCGACGGGAGGAGGGGGGACCGCGATCGGAGGAGGGGGGAGAGCCGGCGCCGGCCGCGCGACCGGGATTAGCGGGGTGAAGATGTTTTTTGCCTCTTGCGGAAGCGGAGGCCTCTCGGGCCTGACAAGATCGAGCCGGATCGAAAAATCGGAATGCGGCTTGGCTCCCCCCCTCCCCCCCTCCCCCCCTCCGGCCGGACCGAGCAGGCGCGCCCCTTTCGCAAACTTCAGCGGGACACGTTGGGGAGGAGCGTAGGTGGCCCACCGATATGCGCCGGTCAAGACCCAGAAGGCGACAAGCACGGCGAGGAGTCGAAGGTGACGCGTCTCCACCTGTTATCCGGGCCCCTCCCGGAAGAAACCTTTTACCTTCATGACAAGATCGATCGGCTCTCCCCCCTTCCCCGCCCGGCCCAACGTCAGCTCCTCGATCATCAAGAGATGGGGAGAATCCTCGATATCGTGAATAAACTCCCGAATCGTCCGGTATCCCCCATGGACGGTGAAGGAAAAGGTGATCTCGGAGATCGAGGGACCGGGCCGTTCAACCGCAAATGCCACGGAGGGGAGAACGAGTTTCCGCTGCTGGGCAGTCTGGGTCAACCAGGCGGAGACGGCCGGGAATTCCCTTCGTGAAGGAAGAGCGGCCGAGAAAGTGTTGAGATCCTCCTGCGCGCGGCGATATGTTTCAAGGCGGCTGATCTCGGGCCGGACCGCCTCCCACTCTACCTGGCGCTTCGCAATCTCGGCCGCCAAAGAGGAGACCATCCTCAGGTGAAATAGGGCGAGGGCAACCGCCAGCAGAAGGGCCGCTGCCGCCCCGACGATCAGGCGCCGGGAAAACGCCTCCCTAAGAGCTATGAAATCGATACCGAAAGCCAATGGTGAACCCGACCTCTCCCTCAAGGCTCCTCTGATCGTTTAAAAAGACCTCTTCGAACGGCCCGGCCTGCAGCGCAATGATAAAGGCGGTCAGATCGGAAAGTCCTTTGGCCGCACCAAAGACCGATACGCGCTCGTCGGCAAAGCGGGGTTGGATCCTCTGAATCGAGACGTTCGGCGGGACGGCCTGCTCCATCTCTGTTAGAAACCGGTTCCAGGAGAAGGAGCGGAGTAAGAGGATGTCATTGGCGATCGCCACCTCCTTTTTCAGGCCCAAGACCGACTGTGGGGTCGGCTCGCGCCCGAGATCTTTCAACCTCCCACGTAATTCCGTCTCGTCCGCGCGCACCTTGGCCAGACGATTCGAAAAAGTCTCCCGCTGGAAGCGGAGGCGCTGATAGCGCCAGACATCCGCTCCGAACGCCAAGAGGAGAACGAGACACAAAAATAGGAGCGAGAGCCCCAATCGCCGCCGGATCGCGTGCCGAGGGGCCGCGAGGTTCAGAGAGAACTTCATTATCCTCGCACCGCAGCCGCGATTTCCGCGGCCGCCCCAAGAGAGCCCTGCGGCTCCGACAGTAGGACCGGCGCAAGATTGAGCTCCTCCCGAACCCGCTGCTGGAGCCCCTCCGCCGGGCTCTCCAGGGAAAGGAAGAGGTGCGTTGCCCCCCTCTCGCGACCGAAGACCAAAGAGGTGGAGATCTCATCAAACAGCCGATCGGCGGCCGCCTCCCCCCGCGGCAGAAGGGGCTTGACCCGGATGAACTCGGGGGTCCCGGCCAGAAAACCGAGCGCCGAGAATGTCTCTTCGGAGAGACGGACAAACAGATAGGCGGAGTCGGATGGAGCGGCGGAACCGATCGTCGCCTCAAAGCGGTTGTAGAGCGCCAGGCCGGCCATCGTCACCCGCGAAGGATCGATCCCATGGGGGGAAAGCAGGCTCTCGTATTCGGACACGATTTCACCGGAAACGGCGGCGGCCGCCACGCGCCGCTTTTTCCCGTTGCGGCGGAGAATCCGCCAGGTGAAACGGGCCCCGACAATCGGGTAGAGGAATGAGCGTTCCATCTGCCATCGCAGAATCTTTTCCATCTCCACCCGGCTCAACCCGCCCTCGACGTCGGTGATCAGAACGCGGACCGCGGCATCCGGAAGCGCGAGCACGGCCCTCCGGCCCGAGAGACCCTCCAGGAGCTCTCTTAAAACCGCCGCAACCGCCTCCGGATCCGAAATATTCCGATCCACCGGGGAAGGGACGACGGCCCCGGCGGGGATCTCTTTTACCCGCTCACCCCATGGACCGGCAACCGCGGCCGCCCGCCCCCCGATATAAATCCCGAGCGGACGGGGGATCACTGAAAGCTTCATTCGATGAAGGTCACCCGATTGATCTCCCGAAGAGTCGTCTCCCCCTTTTCGACCTTCTCCAGGCCTGCCTGGCGGATCGTCGTCATCCCCTCCGCCAGCGCGGCCTTACGGATCTCCGACGCGGGGCGGCGGGCAAGGATCATCTCCCGAATCGGGTCGGACAGGGCGAGAAACTCGCTGATCGCCGTCCGCCCGCGATAGCCGGTCCCTCCGCACTGGTCGCATCCCTTTCCCGAGACGAAGTCGAAGTCGGCATACCTCTTCGTATCAAGCCCGGACGCTGAAAGGATCTCGGCGGGATAACGGAGATGGACCCGGCAGACCTGGCAGACCTTCCGGACAAGCCGCTGGGCGAGGATGCAGTTTAAGGAAGAGACGAAGTTGTACGGCTCGATCCCCATGTTGACGAAGCGGCCGATCACGTCGAACGCGTTGTTTGCATGGACCGTGGTGAAGACGAGATGCCCGGTCAGCGCCGACTGGATGGCGATCTGCGCCGTCTCCGGATCGCGGATCTCCCCCACCATGATCTTGTCGGGGTCGTGGCGGAGGATCGAGCGAAGGCCCCGCGCGAACGTGAGCCCTTTCTTTTCGTTGACCGGGATCTGAACGACGTCGCGGAGCTGGTACTCCACCGGATCTTCGATCGTGACGATTTTGTCCTCGGACGTGTTGATTTCGCTGATGGCGGCGTAGAGGGTCGTCGTCTTTCCGCTCCCCGTCGGTCCCGTGACCAGCACCATCCCGTACGGCTCCGAGATCGCGCGCCTAAAGCGGCGCAGGTCGCCGGGGTTGAAGCCGAGGCGGTCGAGCCTAAGTTCGTCCAGATCGGCCGTAATGTACTCCTTGTCGAGAACCCGGATGACCACGTCCTCGCCGAAGATCGAAGGGAGGATCGAAACCCTAAAATCGACCTTTTTGTTGTCCAGCCGCATCTTGAACCGGCCGTCCTGGGGGACGCGCTTCTCGGCGATATCAAGCTCGGCTAAGATCTTGACGCGCGAGACCAGCGGCCCGTGGAGCTTGGCGTCGAGTTCCATCGCCCGATAGAGAACCCCGTCGATCCGATACTTCGCGATCACAGACGAGCCGGTCGCCTCAAGATGGATGTCCGACGCGCGCTTCACCAGGGCGTTTAAGATCAGCGTATCGACGAGCCGGACCACGGGGCTCGCATCGCGGGCGATCTTGTCGATCGAAAGGACCTCTTCCCCCCGCTCGTCCTCCGTGATCAAAAGCGGGCGGAATTCGGCCTCGATCTCCTTTAAGACCTGCGCCGATCCCTCGCTCTTTTCTAGCGCCTTCAGCAGCGCCGTCCGCGTCGCGACGGAAAAGCGGACCTCCTTCTTCAAGATAAGTTCCAACTCATCGGCCGCGGCGATGTTCGTCGGGTCCGACACGACGACATCGAGCAGCCCGTCCTTCTCTTTGTGAGGGACAAACGGATAGCGGTGCATCAACTCGACGGGGATCATTTTGAAGAATGCGGGATCGACCCGGAAATCCTCCAGCAGAAGATAGGGAATCGAGAACTGCGCGGCGAGGGACCGGGCGACCTGCTCCTCGTTCAGACTCCCCTCCTCGATCAGGGCCTCCCCGATCCGCTTGCCGCTCTTTTTGGCGCGCGCGAGCCCTTTTTCGAGGGCCTCCGGCGTCAGGAATCCCATCGCAAGGAAGATCTGGCCGATCGGCCCTTTCTTCACCGTCTTCACGGCCTCACCGGATCGTCCCGGCGAGCTGAAAGATCGGGAGATACATGGCGATCAGAATGAACGCGACCAGACCACCCATCAAGAGGAGGAGGACCGGCTCAATCCAGCGGGTCACACGAGCCAGCGTCACGTCGAGCTCCTCTTCATGGAAGCGGGCGATCTCCGAAAGCATCTCATCAAGGGTCCCGGTCGCCTCTCCGATCCCCACCATCTCCACCGCCATCCGGGAGAAGAAACCGGTCTGACCAAAGGCCGCGGCGAGGGAGGACCCTTCACGCACCCGCTCTGCCGCCCCTTCCATCTTTTTTGCCATCTCCACCCGGGTCATGGCCTGGGCCACCATCTGAAGCGCGGCGACGAGCGGGACGCCGCTTTTCAGGACGGTCGAGAGGGTGGAGACCGCTCGGACCACCTGGTCTTTTTCGAGGATCGCGCCGAAGAACGGGATCCGCAAGATTCCGCGCTCCAAGATTTTGCGCCCTTCGGGGAGCCGCCAGAGCGATCGCGCCAGAAGGAGAGCCGCGACGGCAAGGAAGAAGGAGAGAAGAAGATGGCCCCGGAGAGCCATCACGATCCCCATCAAGAGCCGCGTCCCCCAGGGGAGCGGAATCGAAGACTGGGAATAGATATGAGAGAAGGAGGGGAGGACATACAAAAGAAGAAACAGAACGACGCCGACACCGACCACGAGGAGAAACAGGGGATAGGCAAGCGCCGAGACCACCTTCTGCCGGACCTGCATCACCTTCTGATGATATTCAATCTGCTTTTGAAGGACCTCGGCGAGCGTCCCCGTCCGCTCCCCCGCCCGGAGCGAGGAGGTATAGAGCGGCGGAAAAAAGCGGGGGTGTTTCTCCATCGCCTCCGCGATCGCCGAGCCCTGCGAAATTTCGAGCCGGACCGATTCCAGCGCCTTGCGGAAAGGCCCCTCCTCGGCGCGTTCGATCAGAATATCAAGGGTCCGGATGATCGGGATCCCCGCCCGGACCAGGGCAAGGAGCTCGCGGTTGAAGGCGATGAAATGGCGGGGAGAGAACGAACCGACCGAAGGGAAAGAAACGCCGGAGAGACGCGCAACCCGCGAAATGGAGAGGATCAGATATCCCTCCCCCTCGAGGCGCCTGCGGACCGCCTCCTCGTTTTCCGCATCAACCCGCTCCATGAGAACCGTCCCATCGGCGCGAGCCGCGCGGACCGAGTAGGTCAAGGCAACCTCCGGTTTGCCCTTTTCGCCCGCTCCCAGAGGCGATCCTTCTCCTTAAGGGTCATCGTCGAGAGGGCCCGCCCCTCGCGATCCGCCCTCCGCTCCATCTCCGAAAAACGCCCGGCGAAGCGCCGGTTCGCGCCGCGCAGGGCATCTTCGGAAGAGAGCCCCAGAAAGCGCGCGTAATTAACGACCGAAAAGAGGAGATCTCCCATCTCTTCCTCGGCCCTCCTCATCTTCCCCGCCCGGATCGCCTCTTCCAACTCTCCGATCTCCTCGCGAACCTTCGCAAGGAGCTGCCGCCTCCCTGAGACCCCCTTCGGCCAATCGAACCCGACCCGAGCGGCACGGCTCTGAACCTGGTGAGCGAAAAGGAGCGCGGGGAGGTTTTGGGGAACCCCGTCCAGCACCGATCTCCTCCCCCCCTTTTCCCTCTTCTTTGCGCTCTCCCAATGTCGGAGAACCTCGGCGCTCGAGCCTCGTTTGACCTTCTCCTCTCCTTTTCCGAAAACGTGCGGATGACGGCGGATCAGTTTTTCAGAGATGGTTTCGAGGATGTCGCCGAGATCGAATTCGCCGCGCTCTTTGGCGATCTGGGCGTGGAAGACGACCTGATAGAGGAGATCGCCCAACTCTTCCTTGAAGGGTTCAAGTCCCCCCTTCTCGATCGCCTCTGCAACTTCGTACGCCTCCTCGATGAGGAAGGGCTTGAGCGTTTCCCGGGTCTGCTCCTTATCCCAAGGGCACCCCTCGGGCCCCCGCAGGGTCTCCGCCACGGAGACCAAACGCGCCAATTTGGCCCCGATCCCGTCGAAAGGTTTGGACATCCGAGGCATTTTACCCCAAAAGCCTGCTTTTGGGGACCCCGGAATCGGAGAGAGATCGCCTTGATTCAACATCGTCCCTATGTTAGTTTACCGCGCGTATGGAAGAAGAAAAAGCCTTTGCTCCGGTCCATTTCTCCTCCTTTCTCCTCTCCCTTGCCGGATCCGCCTTGGTGCATCTCGGGGCGGAGCCGGATCCATCCACGGGAGAAAAGAAGATCTCGCTGGTGCACGCGCGCGAGATCATCGATCTTTTGGCCCTCCTACAGGAAAAGACCCGGGGAAACCTGACCCACGAAGAAGAAGAGGTTTTAAGTCACCTCCTCTTCACGATTCGGATGAAATTCGTCGAGGTCCAGAAGACGGCTGGCTAGAAAAGTGGCTCAGCGCCCAGCCCGCGTCGTCCTTCTTATTCTCGTTTCCCTGATCCTGGGGCTCTTCGTCGGGAATTTCCTGCTCGGGCGGGGCTTCTGGGCGGCGCGGATCGAGGGAGTCGTGCGAAGCCGGCTTGCGGGAGCCGCGGGCAAAGAGGTCTCTTTTTCCCGCGCCCGCCTCCACCTCCTCCCGTCATGGGTGGATCTGGAGGGGGTGCGGATCCCCCCTTCGATTACGGTCAAAAAAGTCCGGATCCGTTTCTCTTCCTGGTCTCTCCTTACTCAGGCGTTCGTGATCAAGCGGATCACACTTGAGGAGCCGACGGTCGAGATCGGAGCCGACACAAAAATCCAGATGGTTTCGGCCGCCGCGAAGCCCTCTTCCGGAACAGGAGGCGGCGGGACACGGATCATCGTCCGAGAGATCGATATCATCGAGGGAGCGCTCCGCTATCGAGGCCCCGCCCCGCTTCAGGCCGCAACCTTGGCCGGCGTCTCGGGGAGTATCCAGCCCGACCTGCGGATGCGCCAGTTTTCTATCGCGGCCAAGATCGGCCACTGGAGTGCGGCCGTGGTGCTCCCCTCGGGAACCGGGAGGACATTCGAGGGGAGCGGAGAGATCAAGGGAGGCTTCGACCCCGAGCAGGTGGAGATCCGGTCGGCCACTTTGAGTTCCGGTAATCTTCTTCTGCACGCCGAAGGGACGTTCAGACCGTCGGGGGGGACGCTGGAGGGGGGGGCGCTGGACGGCCACATCGAACTCTCAGCCCCGCTTCAGACGATTACAGCCCTCCCCGATCTGACCGGAAATCTATCCGCAAACATGAAACTTTCCGGAGATCTCCACGAACCGATCGCGTCCGGGCTGCTCAAGATCGAGAATCTGGCGTTAAGGGGGGGGGCGCCGTCATCGCTCTCGGCCGATTTCTCGTACGCCGCCGGCCTCCTGAAATTCGAAAAGGTCGGAGGGGGACTGTTTGCCGGACAAGTCGAGAGCTCGGGAGATTGGAGACCCGCCAACGGAGATTTCTCCGCTTCCCTCTTTGCAAGCGATCTGCGTCTTGAACAGATCTCGATTTTTCTCCCCCCTCTCCCCTTCTCGGAGGGGAGCATCGCGCTGAAGGGGAACGTTTCTCGCTCCGGAGGAGTCCTCTCGGGGGCCGCTGACTTTTCACTCCTGCCGTCCACCGCGCCGGAAGGCTCCAAAACACTTCAGTCGCTGGTGAAAAAAGTTTCGGCCGGGCTCTCGCTCGCCGAGGGTCGCCTGACGATCCCGGACGGGGTGATCGAGTTCATGGGGGGCGCAGGCCGCGCCTCCGCCCAGATCGACGTCGCGTCGGGCCAGATGATCGCTGCCGTCCGAATCCGCGCGGATGACCTCTCGGCGGTCGCGCGCCGGATGGAAATTCCGGTGGCCGGGCGCCTGGAGGCACGCGGCGTCGTGATCGGAGCGCTCAAGTCGCAGCCTGCCGAACGCTCGCCCTGGGGACTCTGGGGGAGCGTCGAGGGGGACGGGCTCGCCTACCGGGGAGAGAGACTTGGCCGCCTGAAGGCGTTTGTGACCTACAGCCAAGAGAAGATCCTGGTGCAAAACGGAGAGCTCCGGGAGGATCAGACGGCTTTCGCTGTTCCAGGCGTCTATCGTTTCACCGGCGAGATCGGGCAATCTTATCGAGCGTCGATCCGGCTTGCGGGAGTCCGCCCTGATCAGGGGATCCGAATCTTCTGGCGCGACCTTCCTCTGAGCACAACCGCTTCGGGGCGGATCGATTTAAAGGGGAAAATTGGAAAAGATGGGAAACACCGCTTTTCAGCTGAGGGGGACCTTAAGGCCGGTTCGGGGAGCCTCTTTGAGGTCCCCTTCGACCGGGGCGAGGCGCTCTTTCGGATCGACGAAAAGGGGGTCCGCTTTTCGCGCCTCTTGGTCGTTTCCAGCGGCGCGACGGCCTCCGGGTCCGGGGAGATCCTTTATCCTGACCGGTTCTCCCTTTCGCTCTTTGCGAAAGATCTCCCGTTGGAACGCTTCCCTCTCCTTCGGGAACGGATTCCCCTTCTTACCGCGCAGGCTTCGGCCGAGATCAGCGGCTCCGGAACTTTCGCCCAGCCTCAGATACGTTTCGACGTCGCATTCGCGTCGCTGCAATACGGAGAGGCCGACTTCGGCGGAGGCGAGATCAAGGGGGAGATCCTCCCCTCTCGAAAGATCCTCCTCTCGGCAGATTTCCCGAGGAACGATCTTCATCTCGCCGCGGACACGGGGATCTCCCCTCCCTACCCCTTTGCGCTCTATGCCGCGCTAAAGGATCTTCGGGTCGACCCCCTCTTTCTCCCGCGCGATCGGAAAAACCCCCTCTCGAGGCTCGCGCTGATCGCCTCCGGAGAGATCCGTGCGGAGGGGGAGATCCAACACCCTGAGAAGATCACCGGCGCATTCCTCCTCCCCGCAGTGGTCGCCGAAACGGATCAATTCCGGCTCACGAACGACGGTCCCTTGTCGGTCCGCTCCGAAGGGGGAAAGGTCATCATCGACTCTTTCCGGTTGGTCGGGGAACAGACATCTCTCTCGGCAACCGGAGAACTGACCCTGGGGAGTTCTTTTGACCTCCTCCTCAACGGAGAGAGCGATCTTGCGATCCTCGGCCAACTGACGCGTGAGATCGAGACGGGAAAAGGAAGCATCTCGATCGCCCTGAGGATCAAGGACCGGTGGGATGATCCCCGAATCGAGGGGGGAATCACCGTCCAGAACGGAACGGTGAAGAGCCGAATGATCGCCCAACCGGTCGGCATCCGCTCGCTCCAGATCTTTTTCAATGAAAGACAGGTCGTGCTGGAGAACTTCCTCGCGGAGTCCGGAAGGGGAAAGATCGAGGGCTCGGGCGCGGCGCGCCTGAGGAATTTCTCGCTAAAGGATTTTAATTTCCTCTTCGACTTCTCTGAGATCAAGACGAATCTGATGGAGGGGATGACCGCCACTCTCGAGGGGAATCTCGCGCTGGTCGGGGAGGGCGAACGGCGCGAGATCAAAGGGGAGGTGCAGTTGAAAAAGGCGGTCTACGATCGGCGGATCGATCTGAAGACGCTTCTGTTGGAGTTCCGGCGAAAAAGCGAGGCGCGACTACAGCGGGAGACCCCGATGTTCGGCGCCACGCGGCTCTCGCTTAGGCTCTACGGAAAAGATAATATCTGGATCGCGAATAACCTCACGCAGGCGCCGCTTGATGTCGATCTGCTGGTCAAGGGAACCGTGGAAAGACCCCTCTTCATCGGAAGGGTCGAGCTGATCGGGGGGACCCTCGTCTTCCGACGGAGCATATTCGCCATCACGCGCGGGACGATCGAGTTCTTTAACCCCGACCGGATCGCCCCGGTCTTCGACATTCGCGCCTCAAGCAAGATCCGGGAATACAATGTGGACCTTTCGATGGCGGGGACCCTGGATCGTTTCAATCTCGCGCTGACCTCGCTCCCCCCCCTCCCGGAGCCGGACATCCTCACGCTCCTGGCGGTGGGCCGGACGACCGAGGAGATCGCGCAGGCGCAGAAGAGCGGAGTCGGAGGGGAGGCCGCCTCTATTGCCTTTGAAGAGTTTCTTGAGGAGCCGATCCAGAAATTGACCGGAATCGACCGCCTTCAGATCGAGCCGTACGCCTGCGGCAGCAGTTCCGAGACCGCCAGCGGAACCCGGCTCATCGTCGGCAAGCGGCTCCTCAACGACCGAATCAACGTTCTCTACTG
>CAZSHZ010000035.1:0-19852 GCA_964606955.1 uncultured Nitrospirota bacterium | reverse complement strand
CCTGCTGGTATGCGCCCGCGAGAAGGGTGGTCAAGAGCGTTACAAAGAAGAGGATGACCGGAACGATCAGCCCCCGGCGTCGTCGCGGAGACTCGACGGCCGAACGGGCGGCAAACTCGTGATAGCCGTTCGACAAAGGGGCAATCTCTGGGGTCTCCAGTTTCTCTTCCATCAGGCCTTCTTCCGGACCTCCAGAACCCCTTCCATCGGGAGAGAGAGGCGCTGCTGGTCGGTCAACAGATCGAGCTCGCTCTCGGTCGCCCCCATCAACCTCCCCCGGTAGAGGATTCCCAAATAGACCACCTCCACCTCCTGGCCGAACAGGGCAGAAAGGGGCTCAGTCATGGAGGCCATTATAGCCACCCGAATTTCCGGCAGGCAAGGAAAATGGTGCTCCCGCGATTGATTTTCCCCCGGCCTCGCCATAGAATCCGATCCCATGCCGACCCCTCCCAAGGATGGCCTCCTTGAACGGTGGTTCAGGACCAGCCGTCTCTCCTATCCCGTCCCCGAACACGCCCGGACCCTCCCATACACATTAGGCGGGATCACGTTTATCGGTTTTCTCCTCCTTTTCGCGAGCGGGGCAATCCTGGGGCAGTTCTTCAATCCCGCCCCCGACCAGGCCTACCAGAGCGTCCAGCACCTCCTTCAGGAGATCCCCGGGGGGGAGTTCCTCCGCTCTTTTCACTACTGGATGGCGCAGGCCGTGATTCTCATGCTGGTCCTCCATCTCCTGCGGGTCTTTCTGACCGGGGCCTACAAGCCCCCCCGCCTCTTCACCTGGTACTTCGGCCTCGCGCTCCTTGCGACCGCGCTTTTCGGCTCCTATTTTTCCGGAACCGTACTCAAGTGGGACCGCGAGTCCTTCGACGCCCTCAAACACTATCAGGAGGGGTTGAAGTTTTTCGGACCGCTCGGCCGATTTCTCGGATCTACCGAGGCGGTCCCTCTGAACATCAAACTCTATCTTTCGCATATCTCCCTCTTTCCGCTGGTTCTGGCGGTCCTGATCGCCGGCCACTTCTACCTGATCAACGCCTTCAATCTTTCGCCTCTGCCGTTCGGGGAGGACTCGGCGCGCGCTACGGTCCCGCGGGAGAAGATAACGGGAACATTCACGGAGCACTCGAAGAGCATTCTCCGCTACAGTCTGATCTATTTCGGAGTTGTGGCGTTGATCGCTTTCATCGTTCCCGCTCCCCTGGGACCTCCCATCCCCCCCGAAGGGGTCGAGGGACCGGACACCAAGCCCCCCTGGCCGTTCCTCTGGCTCTATGGCCTGGAGAATCTTACGGGAAGGAGCGACACGATCGTCTACGCCTCCGCGATCCTGTTTCTCCTCCTCATCCTCCTCCCTCTCCTTGACCGGGGGCCGGAGAGAAACCCGAGAAGGAGGGTCGGAACAATGGCAACGGCTGCGCTCCTCCTGCTTCTGATCGTCGGGCTTACGATCTATGCCGCTATCGCGCCGCCCCAGGTCCACGAACATAGCTCCCAGGAGTGAGGCCGACACCACCGCGACTAAGCATTCTCCTCTTCTCTCTTTTCGTCATTTCACTGATTTCCAGAGGCGCAGCGGGGGAGCCGGGGCGCGCCCAGATCGGAAAAGAACTGGTCGAAAAGCACGACTGCCGAAAATGCCACAACTTCTTCTCCCGCGGAGGGGACCTCGCCCCGGAACTCTCGACGGTCGGACTCCGGCGGTCGGCCGGGTGGCTGATGCAGTGGCTTGATGAGCCGACCGAACTCCTCCCCGGAACCGATATGGAGTACATTGAGTGGGACGATCCGGAGCAGGACCGGGCTGATGTGGTGGCCTTCCTTCTCTCCCTCACCCCGGCCGTGGATTGGAAGAGGATCGACGCCGAGCGCGATCCGAGAAAGCGGGGGGAGCGGCTCGTCCGGGCCTACGACTGCCGGGCGTGTCACCGAATCGTGGACGGCGGGATGGAACGTTTCCCCGATCTGACGCACATCGGTTCCAAGGTCCAGAGGCGCTGGCTGACCCGGTTTCTCTCAAAACCGCAGGCCTACTCGGTGTACGAGTGGCATCCCGCCTATCCCTTCGGACAGGCCGACATCACCGCGGTCGCCTCCTACCTATCCGGCCTGAAATGATTGCCGAGCTTCTCCTCTCCTTGGCGTTTGCCCAGACGATTCCCGGCTCTCCCGGCGCCGAAGAGGTAATGCAAAAATCTTTCGAGTCCCTCTATCGAAGCGATGATCAGCGGGGGACCCTGACGTTCACCGTCATCAATCCAAGCGGCGTGACGAAGAAGACGATCATGAACCTCTACTGGAAGAACTACCGCGGGCGCGACGGATTTCTCTCCAAGAGCCTCCTGATCACCGAGTTTCCGACGCATCTGAAGGGGGAGGGCTTCCTCGTCTGGGAACATGCGGGGAAGGAGGCCCCGGACCTCTGGCTCTATCTCCCCGAACTGCGCCAGGTTCGCCGGGTGCAGCCGCTCCCCCCCGATGACCCGATCACCGGATCCGATATCCTCTTCGAGGAGATGCGCCAGAACCGACCCCCTCCCAGGGGGATCGTCCTGGAGGAGGAGTTCCGGGGGGTCCCCTGCTGGGTCGTCGAGACGCCGGGACGATCCGAGGGCCCTTATGGAAAAGTCCGCCACTGGATATCAAAGGAGGATTTTATGATCCTGCAGGCGGAATATTTCGACAAGGGAGACCGGATCGAAAAAAATCAGAAGACCCAGTGGCAGAAGATCGGCGGATTTCACGTTTGGAAAAAGACCGAGATGACGAATTCGCGCACCGGGAGACGGACGATCATTGAGTTCTCGGAGGTCATCGTCAACGGCGGGCTTCGAGATGATCTCTTTACCGATCGCGCCCTCCGCCGGGGGGGGAAGTAGCGATGAAAGGCCTCCCGTTTCTGGCCCTCCTTCTCCTCTTCCCCCCTTCTGCCTCCGGGTTCCCCCTCTCTGCCTCCGGGGAGGAGGCGCCCGTTCTCCTCTCGCTCTCCGAAGCGGTCCGCTTAAGCCTTGAGCGAAACCTCGACATCCGGATCGAGCGCGAGGTGGTCGCAGCGAGAAGGGCGGAGATCGTCCTTGAGGCCGCGCGTTTCGACCCTTCCCTCTTTTTTGAGGTGAAAAGCCTCCAAAATGTCGAAAAGTCAACGCGGGTGGAGAACTTCCTGATTCCGGGCGCGGAGCCGAGCATTCGGGTCTCCTCGCGCGCCGAGGAGGTCGACATCGGGATAAAGGATCGCCTGTCGACGGGTGGAGATCTTTCGCTGACGTTCGCAAACAATCGAAGCAGCGGGACCTTCCAGACTCTGAATCCAACACTGAAGTCCCGACTGTTTTTCGAATTAAAGCAGCCTTTACTTAAGAATTTCGGCCCCGAGGTTGCGCGGGCGCCTCTGCGCGTGGCGAAAAACAGCTTCTCGGCGAGCGGGGCCGCCTTTATCCGCCGCGCGGAAGAGCGGGTTCTCGCGGCAATCGAGGGGTACTGGAATCTGGTCTTCGCCCGCGAGGACCTTTCGGTGCAGCGCCGGCTCCTTCAGTCGGCCGAGGAGCTCCTGGCGATGACACGTAGCAAGGTCGATCTGGGGGTCATGGCTCCCATCGAAACGCTCGTCGCCGAATCGGGGCTGGCGAGCCGGAAGGAAAATGTGCTCCTTGCCGAGGAGCGGCTTGCTACGGCCGAGGAGAATCTCGCCCTTCTTTTGCAGCTCTCAAGCCGGATCGTTCCGACCGATTCCCCGACCGACAGAGCGGCGGAGAGGAGGAGGGAGGACGCGATCGAAGAGGCGCTCGAGAAAAGGGAGGATTTAAAGGTCGCGCGGCTGGAGGAGAGAAACCGGGAGATCGCGCTCTCGGTGGCGAGGAACCAACTCCTCCCCGCGCTCGACTTCTCAGGTAAGGCGGGGGTCAACGGCGTCGGTCCGACCTACCCCGAGGATCTACGCTCCCTCTCCGCAGAGGACCTGTATATCTGGGAGGCGGGGGTCGTCTTGACCTTTCCTCTGGGCAACCGCTCCGCCCGATCGACACTGGCTCGGGGCGAGGCTGAGAGGAGGAGGGCGCACCTGATCCGCGAGCGGATCGAACAGGAGATCCGAGTCGAAGTCTCCCAGGCGCTCCGTGCGGTAGAGACGAATCAGGCGAGGATCGGCCTGACCCGCACAGCCACCCTTCTCACCGAGAAAAAACAGGAGGCGGGGACCGAGCGTTTCCGGCTTGGTCTGATCTCCGGTCACGACCTTCTCGATTTTCAAAACGATGCGGCCGACGCGCGCCGAAGGGATCTGAAGGCCCTGACCGACTATAATGTCTCGCTGGCCCGACTCTCCCGCGCGACCGGCACGCTTGTGACAGAGGATCAGATTGTCCTCCCGCCGTAAACGGATTTTCGTTGTCGCCCTTCTGATCCTGCTCGGCATGGGATTCCTCTTTGCCGCCCGGCGATCGGACCGAAACAGCAGGGAGAATCGGAGCGAGACCGTCCGGGTCGTCAGAGGGAGGCTGGTCCGGCGCACGGCCGAGACCGGCGTTCTGGAGCCGGGGAGGGTCGTCGAAATCAAATCGGAGCAGTCGGGCGAGGTGAAAGAGATCTTCGTTCACGCCGGGGATTCTGTGAAGAGGGGCGAGCCGCTCGCCGAGATTCAGCAGGAGTCGAACCAGGCGCGGCAGGCGGCGCAGTTCCGCGCAAATGTCGAGCATGAGCGGCTGAACCTGGAGGAGGCGGAGCGGGAACTCTCCCGGGTCGGCGAACTTCACGAACGGGGTTTTGTCGCCCGCCGGGAGGTCGAGGTCGCCCAGATGAACCGAGAGAATGCAAAGATCCGCTACGACCTGGCCCGCCGACAACTCCTCCTGATCCTGGGGGGCAACCAGGATCTGTTCGAAAAATATCTGAAGCGCGACCTTGCCTCTGACGAGATGGAAAAGTTCATCCTCTCCTCCCCGCTCTCCGGGACGGTCCTCGAGGTCAAGATCACGGAGGGGGAGATCGTCTCGTCCGGGACCTCCACCGTGACGGGGGGGACTTCGTTGATGCGGATCGCAGACCTCTCACAGATACTCGTGAAGACGAAGATCAACGAAGTGACGATCGGGCAGATCGCGCTTGGGCAGCCGGCAGAGGTCCGGCTCGACGCGATCCCGGGGGTTGTTTATCAGGGCCGCGTCTCGAAAATCTCTCCTCGGGGCGAGAAGGCGGTCAACAACGTGGTGACCTATGAGGTCGTGATCGAACTTTCCAAGAGACCCCCCGGCGAACTCGTGCGCCTGATGCCGGGGATGACCGCGAACGTGGACATCATCACGGGGGAGCTCGCCGGAGCCCTCCTGGTACCGGTCGCTGCCCTTTCCGAGGATGGGCAGGTCCTCGTCCGAGGGGAAGACGGGGCTCCAGTCCCGCGCAAGGTCCGGATCGGCATGAAGACCGAGATGCAGGCCGCCGTCGAGGAGGGGTTGTCGGAAGGGGAAGAGCTGTTCCTCCGGCGCAAGGAGCGTCTTCGTGCTGATTGAGCTTTCCGAGATCTCGAAGATCTTCTCTATGGGGGAGAGCGAGGTCCGGGCGCTGGATGGAGTCTCCCTGTCTGTGGAAAAGGGGGAGGCGGTCGCGATCGTCGGCCCCTCGGGGAGCGGCAAGACGACGCTGCTCGACATCCTCGGATGCCTCTCCCGGCCGACCTCCGGCTCGTACCGACTCGCCGGCGAGGAGGTCTTAAGGCTCTCCGACGCCGAGCTGGCGGCCGTCCGCAATCGCCGGATCGGCTTTGTCTTTCAGACCTTCAACCTCCTGCCGAGGAAAACGGCGCTGGAGAATGTCGCGCTTCCACTCCTCTATTGCGCTCTGCCGGCCCAGGAGAGGGGGCGGCGCGCGAGCGAGAGCCTTTCAGAAGTCGGCCTTGCCCAGCGGGCGCAGCACCGCCCCAACCAGCTCTCCGGCGGGCAGCAGCAGCGGGTGGCGATCGCCCGCGCTCTGGTCAACCAGCCCGAACTGATCCTTGCGGATGAGCCGACTGGGAATCTCGACTCGGCCTCGGGCCGAGAGATTATCCAGCTTCTCTTGCAGTTGAACCGGCAGGGCCATACAATGATCCTGGTGACGCACGATGCGGAACTGGCCGCTCTCGCCGGCCGGACCGTCCATCTGAAAGACGGGAAGATCGTCGGATGAATCTTTTTGAAACCTTCCAGACCGCCTGGGGAAACCTGGCCGCAAACAAGCTCCGCTCCGGCCTGACGATGCTCGGGGTGATCATCGGCGTCGCGGCGGTCGTCTCGATGGCCTCCATCGTCGAGGGGGGGAAACAGATGACCGTCGAAATGATGGAGAAGCTCGGGACAAATCTCTTCACGGTCCGTCCCAAGAAACTGACCGGGGAGGAGATGCGGGCCTTCCCCGGCCGCTCCAAGGGGCTCAAATACGAGGACGGGATGGCGATCATGGCATCGGTTGCCTGGGTCACGCACGGCACCCCTGTGGTGAGTCAACGAACAACCGTCCGGCATCACGACCGGGACTGGGAAGGAACGATCGAAGGGGTCCTCGAGTCGTACGATGCGATCCAGAACTACTACGTGGACCGCGGGCGGTTCCTCTCGCGCGACGACATCCGGGATTTTTCGCGCGTCACCGTCCTCGGAAAGGAGATCGTGGCGAAACTCTTCCCCACCGGCGACCCGCTCGATTCTGATATCAAGATCGGGGAGCACCGGTTTGTCGTCGTCGGCGTCCTCAAGGAGAAGGGGAGCCTGCACGGGATCAATTACGACGTGACCGTTCTCATCCCGGCCACCACGGCGATGAAACTCTTCCAGGGAAACAGCGACATCAACTCTTTTGTCGTCAAAGTGGGAGAGCGCCGAAACATGAAGCGGACCCAGGAGGCGATGAAGGCTCTCCTGATGCGCCGCCACGACGGGGTCGAGGACTTCTCGATCCGAAGTCAGGAAGAGCTCCTCCGGAATATGGAACTGATCATCTTCACCTTCCGGGTGATGCTCGGAGGGATCGCCCTCCTGTCGCTCCTTGTCGGCGGGATCGGGATCATGAATATCATGCTGGTGACCGTGACGGAGCGGACCGCCGAGATCGGCCTGCGCAAGGCGGTCGGGGCGACGCGACGCGATATCGTGAAACAATTTCTGATCGAATCGGTCGTGATCTCGCTGGTCGGAGGGGCGGTCGGCGCCGTCGGAGGGATCGCGCTCGGTTACGCGTTCGGCTGGCTGGTCTCTCGCGCGATCCCGGGGTGGCACGCCGTGATCCTTCCGGGATCGATCCTCGTCGGATTCCTCTTCGCGGTCGCCGTCGGAATCTTCTTCGGCCTCTACCCGGCGCAAAAGGCCGCGCGGCTCGACCCCGCCGAGGCGCTGAGATACCAGTAGCGAAGCGCCCTTCCGTTCTCTTCCGATCCTCCTCGCTTACAGTAACTCGCTGAAAGGATCTTTCCACTTCGACGACGTCGATAATATCGCCGAAAACACGGCTCTCCGCCTCTCGACGCTGGACCTTCATTCCCTCTGGCGCGTCGTGTCGCAGAGTCCCGCGATCAATCGGCCGGTCGCCAATCTCTCCTTCGCGCTCAATTATTATTTTTCGGGCCTCGATCCGTTTGCGTTTCACCTGACCAATCTCCTGATCCATCTCGCAGCCGCGTTTTCCCTGTATCTGTTCTTAAACCGGCTCTTAAGACTTCCTCGCGTCCCCGAGACCGTGAGGGAGAAGTCCCGGGCGATCAGCCTGGTCGCCTCGATGTTCTGGGGCCTCCACCCGATCCAGACCCAAGCGGTAACCTACATCGTCCAGCGAATGACCAGTCTCTGCGGACTCTTCTATTTCCTCAGCCTCTATTTCTATCTGGAGGCCCGATGCGAGCGGCGGCCGACGCCCGCCCTCCTCGCAGGCGGCTTCGCCCTTCTAGCCGTCGGCACGAAGGAGATCGCTGCGCTCCTTCCGCTGACGATGATCGCCATTGATTTCTTCCTCATTTCCGATCCGGGGAAACGTCCCGCCGCTCTCTATTCCTCCCTCGCGGGGCTGACACTCGGCATGGTCTTCCTGTTTCTCTCGGGAAGCACGGTCCTCAGCGATCTGACGACGGGCCGTTATCCCTCACGCGGCTTCACTGTTTGGGAGAGGATGCTGACCGAAATGCGGATCGTCTTCTTCTATCTCTCTCTGATCTTCTTTCCGCTCCCCTCCCGGTTGTCGCTCACCCACGATTTTCCGCTCTCGACCTCACTGACCGCGCCATGGACGACCGCAGTCTCTTTCCTGGCGCTTCTCTCGGTCGCAGTTTTCATCCTCTTTTCGAGCCGGGCGCTCCTTCGCTTTCTGCTGTTCTGGTGCTTTGCTCACCTCGCGATCGAGTCGAGCGTGGTCAATCTCGAGTTGATCTTCGAGCACCGCCTCTACCTCCCCTCTGTCGCCCCCCTCGTCGCCGCCGCGGTGATCCTCCTCAACCTGCCGATTTCGAAGTCGCTCAGGAGGGGGCTCCCGCTTGCGCTCGCCGGACTCCTCCTTTCCGCCACCTACGCGCGGAATTCCGCCTGGCAAACGGACGAAACCCTCTGGGAGGACACGGCCCGCAAGGCCCCCGGAGATCCGCGCGCCCACTACAATCTCGCGGTGGCATATACCGGCCTTGGTCGATAGGAGATTGCCAAGGAGGAGTACCAAACTGCGATCCGGCTCAGACCGAACTACGCCGAGGCGCACAACAATCTCGGATTAATCCATCAGAAGGAGAACCGGCTTAGCGATGCGGTCGGCGAGTTCGAGGGGGCGCTTCAGGGGAATCCGGACTTCGCCGAAGCGCATTTCAATCTCGGGATCGCCCGCGCCGGCCTCGGAGACACCGCCGGGGCGATCGAGGAGTACCGGACGGCCATCCGGCTCAAATCGGACTATCTAAAGGCTCGATATAACCTGGGGATCGCCTACGTGAAGGCGGGAAAGACGGCGGAGGTGGTCGAACAGTATCGGATCGCGCTTCGCCTGAAACCCGACAACGCGGAGGCATGGAACAATCTGGGACTCATTCAGCGGGCCGAAGGGAACCTGGATGAGGCGACGCGCGACTTTGAACAGGCGTTAACGATCAGGCCGGAGTTCCTCGGGGCCCGCGCGAACCTCGCCGAGGCGTACGCAACTCAGGGGGCGATGGAGAAGGCCATCGAGCAGTACAGGATTGCGCTCCAGTTTGGGCCGGACAGCCTCAGGGCCCGCTACGGCCTGGGAGTCGCTTATCAGAGGAGCGGCCGGAAGCAAGAGGCCCGCGAGGAGTTCGAAAAGGCGCTGCAGGTCGATCCGGGATTCCAGCCCGCCCGTCAGGCCCTGCAGTCTCTGCGGAGATAAGGATCCTACTGGATGATCTTCAGGGCTTGCGCCTGGGCGTTTGCGATCGCGATCTGCGCGACAAGGTTTTTGGCCACCTGCCGGAACGATTCCGATATGGGACTTGCCGGATCGGCCGCGACGATCGGCATCCCGGTATCTCCCCCTTCCCGGACCGCAAGGTCGATCGGGATCTCCCCGAGGAACGGGACCCCGAGTTTCTCGGCGGCCGCTCTCCCGCCGCCGTGGGCGAAGATCTCGCTCCGTTTGCCGCAGTGCGGGCAGGCAAAATAGGACATGTTCTCGATCACCCCGAGGATCGGGACCTGCACCTTTTTAAACATCTCCACCCCCCGGCGGACATCCGCCAGCGCGACTTCCTGCGGAGTGGTTACGATCACGGCCCCGGCGACCTTGACCAATTGGGCCAGCGACAGCTGGGCGTCCGAGGTGCCCGGCGGGAGATCGACGATGAGATAATCCAGCGCTCCCCACGCCACGTCCCGGAAAAACTGCTGGATGGCGCCGTGGAGCATCGGGCCGCGCCAGATCATCGGCGTCTCGTCCTTAACGAAAAAGGCCATGGAAACGAGTTTGACGCCGTGCGCTTCGGCAGGAACAATCTTTTCCTCTTCCGGAGAAGGCGCATGCCGGATCCCCATCATCATCGGGACATTCGGGCCCGTGATGTCGGCATCCAGCAGGCCGACGGACGCGCCGGCCTGACAGAGGGCGACGGAGAGGTTGACCGCCACCGTCGTCTTCCCTACCCCTCCCTTCCCGCTCGCCACCGCCACGACGTTGCCGACCTGGGGGATCAAATTATCCCTCCCCGGCATCTTTGCGGAAGGGGCGCTCGCGGCCGTTTCGACCGTCACTTCCAAGACCCCTGGGATCTTCCCGACGGCGGCCCGCGCCTCCTCTTTCATCCGGGCAAGTTTAGAGTCGAAGGGACTCGCGGGGCCTTCCGAGAGAATCTGGAATCGGACTTTCGAGCCTTCAATCCAGAGTCCGCGTATCCTTCCCAACGTCACGAGGTCTTTCCCCTTCTCGGGATCCTCGACCGTCGAGAGAGCCGCGAATACCGCCTCTTTGGTGATCTGCTCCATGACCGATTGAGTATAACACGCCCCCTTCCCGATGCGGAAGGGGGGCTACTTCCTCTTATGTCTCATCCGCTTTCGAAGCTTTCGATATTTATGTTTCCGCATCTTCTTCCGGCGTTTCTTGATGACACGCGACATCTCTCCTCCTCGCTTTCCGAATCGCACCGCAAACCCGGATCCCGCCGGGTGGCGCTGAAAGGATTGCCTCAGGCGCGGCGCGTTGTCAACCAAAACCCCTTCCGATATAATCCGGCCCGATGAGGACTTCCGCGCTTCTGCGCGTAGCGGCGTTTTTTTTTCTCCTGATTCTTTTTACAGGATGCCGGAGCGAATTCATCCGGACCGAGGCGGGAGAGCGCGTCGATGAGCTGGCCGATTTTTTCTCATCCCTCTCGCGCCGGTACAGTGAAAAGGACCTCCCTTCCGTTCTGGACCATCTGGACCGTCCGCTCGCATCGCGTCTCCGCGCGCAACTGGAACGGGATTTCAAGACCTTCTCTCAGATCGATCTTAAACTCGTTCTCGAGCGGCTCGAGATGAACGGCGAGATCAGCGCCTCGGTCCGCTGGCGGGGGCTCTGGAGGAGAGGAGAGGGAGAACCTCTCAGCGAGCAGGGAAACGCCCGGTTTTCTCTCGTCCGCTCTCAGGAGGAGGACGAGTCTCCCGCCCCCCGCTGGCGCGTCGCGACGATCACCGGCGAGATCCCTTTCGGCATCTCCCGGCCACTCCCTTGAACGGAACCGTCAGGGTAAATTTCCTGGTCATCGGCGCCGGGGTCGCCGGTCTGCGGGCTGCGATTGAGACCGCCCGGCACGGGACAACCCTGATCGCAGGAAAGGGGGAAGGCTCCACCTTCCATGCCCAGGGAGGGGTTGCCGTGGCGCTCTCCGAGGAGGAAGAGGCCGTCGCGGCACATCTTTCCGATACCCTGGCGGCCGGCCGCGGTCTCTGCCGCGAAGAGGCGGTCCACGTGCTGGTGGAGGAGGGTCCCGCGCGGGTCCGCGAGCTGATCTCCTGGGGAGCGCGCTTCGACCAAGAGGGGGGGCGGTTTGCCCTCGCGCGCGAGGCGGCTCACGGTGAGCCTCGAATCCTCCGCGCCGGGGGAGATGCCACAGGGTGGGAAATCCTCAAGGTTCTCCTGGAACGTGCGAAAGGGGATCCGGCGATCCAGATCCGCGAGCGGCTCTTCACGCTCGACCTGATCGTCTCGGACGGGACCTGCCGTGGGGCGCTCCTGCTCGATGAGGCGAGCGGCAAGACGATTGCGGTCGCGGCCGATGCGGTGATCCTCGCCACCGGAGGGGGGGGACAGATCTATCTAAGGACGACAAATCCGCCGGGCGCGACCGGCGATGGGATGGCGATGGCCTACCGCGCCGGCGCCTCGCTTGAGGATATGGAGTTCGTACAGTTCCATCCGACCGCCCTGGCGATCGAGGGGGCGCCCCCGTTCCTCCTCACCGAGGCGATGCGGGGCGAAGGAGGAATCTTAAAAAACGGCCGCGGCGAGCGATTTATGAAACGGTACCACCCTGACGGAGAGCTGGCGCCACGCGACGAGGTCGCACGCGCCATTTTGAATGAGCTGGCTCACGGAGCTGTGACGCTCGATGTCAGCCATCTCGAATCCGCGCGCCTTCCGAAGCGCTTTCCCACGATCTACTCGACCTGCCTGAAGTTCGGCATCGACATCCGCGTAAACCCGATCCCGGTCGCTCCCGCCGCCCACTACTTTATGGGAGGGGTCAAGACCGACATCGACGGCAGGACGGTGGTCGACGGCCTCTTTGCGGCCGGCGAGGTCGCCTGCGCCGGTGTTCACGGCGCCAATCGACTTGCAAGCAACTCGCTCCTCGAGGGCTTGGTCTTCGGGGCCCGGGCGGGCGCCGCCGCCGCCTTATATCGGGGGGGCGGCCGGATCGACCGCCCCGTCGATCCGGCCCGGGCCGGCGAAATCGGCGGAGGGGGAGGCGGACGCGACCAGGAGGGAAGCCTGGCGGCAAAGGTCGAGTCGCTCCGTCAGACAATGTGCGAGGCAGCCGGACCGATCCGCTCGGCGGCCGCGCTGACAAAGGCCCTTACATGGGTAGAGAAGGAACTGCTCAACCTCTCGGGGCGTCAGGACCCTCTGCGAAAAATGTACGAGGCGAAAAACCTCTTTACCGTAGGGGCGGAAATTCTTCGGGCCGCCCTCCGGCGGGAAGAGAGTCGCGGCGCGCATTTCCGAGAAGATTTTCCGAAGAGCCGGCCGGAGTGGAACGGCCGTCACATCACGCTAGTCGGGTCCGAGCACGAGCGAGGATGAGGAGATGTCGTTACGGTACGCCTCATACTCCCGAAGAACCCGCGCAACGTAATTTCTCGTCGTCGCGATCGGAGGGAAAGGGAGTCCCGCCACCACCGCCGAGATGACCCGCTCCGCGCCGGCATGATAGGCCGCCAGCGCTAAGATCAGATCCCCTTTAAATAGGTCGACCAACGATCGGAGGTGACGCGCCCCCGCCTGGATATTCTCATAGGGGTCGTAGGGGTTCAAGACATCGAGGTCGGAGGCGGTGGCCGGCATCAGCTGCATCAGCCCCTGCGCTCCGGCTGAGGAGAGGGCGAGCGGATCGAAGTCCGACTCCGTTTTCACGACCGCCGTTAAAAGAGCGGGGTCCAACCGGAATCGCCGGGCCGCCTGTTGGATCAGATCTTCCACGCGGGTCGGAGCAAGAGGAGCGGTTCGGTCTTCCTCCAACCGAAAGGGACGGTAGCGGGGATCGGTCGGTACGTTAGTGAAATGGACCGTCCCCTCCTTGTCGGTGAACTGATAGATCTCGGGTTGCTCCGCCCAGCCTGAGGACGGCGGTGCAAAAGAGAGGGAAAAGAGAAGAGCGCCTACCGCAACCGGCCGGATCATGCGCGAAGGCTAGCAGCCTGTCACGATCCTGTCAAAGGTCCGGGTTGAACCGCGGGTGGGGCATGTTTATATCGGAATTATGTGGTCATTGGATCGCACAACCATCAAGGCGCAAGAGGCGATCGCCGCGGCGCAGAGAGTTGCCTCCGAGCGAAATCACCAATATCTAGAGGCCGATCACCTTGCATGGGCCCTCTTCTCGGACCGGGAAGGGATCGCGCCTGCGGTCATCAAGAGAATCGGGATCTCCCTCGAGTCGATTCTCGACGAACTCTCAAGGGCCCTCTCTCATCATCCCGCCATCACCGGCGGAGGGGCGGCCGCGGTCTATATGTCGTCCGAATTGAAGACGGTCCTTGACCGGGCCGAGAAGGAGGCCGCGCTTCTAAAAGATGACTATCTCTCCATCGAGCATCTCCTGCTGGCCCTGGCCGACTCGGCCTCCCCCGCGGGGGAGATCCTCCGGCGGCATGGCGCAAACCGCGAGAGACTCTTGAGCGCCCTTGCGGAGATCCGGGGCTCTCATCGGGTGACCGATCCGAACCCCGAGGAAAAATACCAGGCGCTGGCACGTTACTCGCGGGATCTCACGGATCTTGCGGCCAGGGGAAAACTCGACCCGGTCATCGGACGCGACGAGGAGATCCGGCGGGTCATCCAGATCCTCTCGCGAAGGACGAAAAACAACCCGGTTCTCATCGGAGAGCCGGGCGTGGGGAAGACCGCGATCGTAGAGGGGCTCGCGCAGCGGATCATCTCCGGAGATGTTCCGGAGTCTTTGAAGAAAAAGAGGGTCCATGCGCTCGACATGGGAGCGCTGGTCGCCGGCGCGAAATACCGGGGGGAGTTCGAGGAGCGCTTAAAGGCGGTCGTCAAGGAGGTCCTGGACGCCGCCGGGGGGGTGATCCTCTTTATCGATGAACTCCACACCGTCGTCGGCGCGGGGGCGGCCGAGGGGGCCGTCGATGCCTCGAACATCCTCAAACCTCCCCTTGCCCGCGGCGAGCTCCGATGCGTCGGCGCCACGACGATCGACGAATACCGCAAACAGATCGAAAAAGACCCGGCCCTGGAGCGCCGGTTTCAGCCGGTCCTGATCAATCCCCCCACGGTCGAGGAGACGGTTTCGATCCTACGGGGACTGAAGGAGCGCTACGAGGTCCATCACGGGGTGCGGATCAAGGATGCGGCCCTGATCGCCGCCGCCGTCCTCTCCAATCGATACATCTGTGACCGCTTTCTCCCGGATAAGGCGATCGATCTGATCGATGAAGCCTCCTCGCGCCTCCGGATGGAGATCGACTCGATGCCGACCGAGCTCGACCAGATCCGCCGGAAGAGCCGGCAGCTTTCGATCGAGCGGGAGGCGCTTAAAAAGGATCTGGCCGCGGCCCAGAACGATTCGGCGGCGCGCGAGCGGCTCGAGAAGATCGATGAAGAGCTTCAGCATCTCTCGCACGAGGGGGACCTGTTGGAAAAACGATGGAGGGAGGAGAAAGAGGCGATCGGCCGGATCCGGAGCTTGAAGGAGGAGATCGAGCGGACGCGTCTGATGGCGGAGCAGGCCGAACGGAAGGCCGATCTCGGCCGGGCCGCAGAACTCCGTTATGGGAAGCTGATCGAATTAAATCGCGAGATGGAGAGAGAGAACAGCGAGCTGACGCGGATTCAGAGCAAAGGGTCTCTTCTGAAGGAGGAGGTGGACGAGGAGGACGTGGCGGAGATCGTCTCGAAATGGACCGGAATCCCCGTCTCCAAGATGCTGGAGGGAGAGGTCCAGAAACTTGTCCGAATGGAGGAGCGGCTGCACGAGAGGGTCGTCGGCCAACAGGAGGCGATCACGGCGGTGTCGAACGCGGTGCGGCGCGCGCGCGCTGGGATCGCAGATCCGAACCGGCCGAGCGGCTCTTTTCTCTTTCTTGGCCCGACCGGCGCCGGCAAGACGGAGCTGGCCCGGACGCTGGCGGCCTTCCTCTTCGACGACGAGCAGAACATGATCCGGATCGACATGTCCGAGTATATGGAGAAGCACTCCGTGGCGCGGCTGATCGGGGCCCCTCCCGGTTACGTCGGCTTCGAAGAGGGGGGACAGTTGACGGAGGCGGTGCGGCGCAAGCCCTACTCAGTCATCCTTTTCGACGAGATCGAGAAGGCCCATCCGGACGTCTTCTCGGTCCTCCTCCAGGTCCTCGATGACGGACGGCTGACGGACGGAAAAGGGAGAACGGTCGATTTTCGCAATACGGTGTTAATCATGACCTCGAATATCGGAAGCCGCGAGATCGCCGAGGCCGGACGGAGGGCCCACCCGGCCGAAGGACGCGATCCGCTTGCGATCCGGCGGAGCGTTTTGGAGATCCTCCGAAAGACCCTTCGGCCGGAATTTTTAAACCGGATCGACGAGATCGTCATCTTCCAGCCGCTCGGTCCGGAAGAGCTGAAGCGGATCGTCGAGATCCAGATCGGACAGATCGAGCGAAGATTGGTCGATCGGAAGATCGCGCTCCAACTGACGCCGGCGGCCAAGGAGTACCTTGCAGCCGAGGGATTCGATCCGGTCTACGGCGCGCGGCCGCTCAAGCGGGTCATCCAGCGGGATCTGTTAAACCCCCTCGCCGCCGAGCTTCTGAATGGAAAGGTCCGCGAGGGGCACCGGATCGAGGTGGATGCAACCGACCGCCGCCTGGCGTTTCGCCGGATCGAGTAGATACCCATGTGCTTGCCCGTGGGTATCTACTCAGCGAGCAAGGCGAGCGTGAGGGGGAGGCTCCATCCGGCTTCGCCGGTGGAAAGCGAGGATCCGGCTTTGCCGGTCCGAGCGCGGGGTGTGGGGGCATCGGAGGAGCGCGAAGCGAACCGCACGGGCCCCCACAGGTGATAGCCGCGACGCGAGCCCCTACAATGACCTCCATTTTTTTGTTGACGCCCGTTTTTCAGCTGTGATATGAGGGGTCCTTACCCGAGGATCTCTCTCCCCATGTCTCAGCGTTCGGTCATCCTTTTTACCCGCAACAATGAACTCGCGCGGGAATTTTCCAGAATACTGGAGCGACGTCAGACGTCGGTCCGGGCCATCAAGAACGGCCGCGCATCGCTCGCCCCGCCGGACGCCTCGCCCCCGACGCTGATCGTCATCGATACGACCGGCCGCTGGCTCGCGCAGCTCCGCCGTCTGAAGGATCGCCCTTTCGTGGCGGTCCTCGGCCCAGGACCGCTCCTGAAAAAGACGATCGAACCGATCGAGCGGATGACGCGCGATCTGAACGGCGACGCGCATGAGGCGTCTTCCCGGAAGGAGGGGCTGGAGGATTTCATTGAGAAGAAACTCTCGGACTTCCTCGGCAAGATCAAGGAGAGCGAGGGGAAAAACGTCTTCGGCCTTCTGATGCGCGAAGTGGAACGGCCGCTGATTACGCTGACGCTGAAACAGACCGGATGGAACCAGATTCGCGCGGCCAGGCTCCTCGGGATGAATCGAAATACCCTCCGAAAAAAGATCAAAGAGCTCAAAATCTCCCTCCCTGAGCGCGCTTGACAGCGTCGACCCGGCGGAATTACTATTCCCCAGTTGCTGCAGGCGCGTAGCTCAGGGGTAGAGCGCTACCTTGACACGGTAGAGGTCGGCGGTTCAAAACCGCCCGTGCCTACCATTTTTCCCGTGCAGAAGAAGTAACCTGAAAGGCATCTCCGCGGCGGCAAGGCGAACGCGGTGATGCCTTTCTCTTTTCTTTCAAGGATCAGAGGGAGAGATCGAAGAAGAGAGAAACAGCAAGCGCCGGACCACAGTTTTCGTGAAGGGGGCTGAGCGGTCGGTCCCGGCGGGAACCCCTTATGCCGCGCTCCTCGCGAAGACGGCTTCCGGCGCCGGCGCGGTCGCCGTCAAGACACAGCGCGGGCTTCGCGATCTCTCCAGCCCCGCGGAGGGGGGCGACTCCATCGAGCCGGTCTTCTTCGACTCCCCCGAAGGGAAAGAGGTCTTTCGCCACTCGTCGGCGCATCTGATGGCACAGGCGGTAAAATCCCTCTTCCCCCGTGCCAAGCTCGCGATCGGTCCGGCCATCGAAGAGGGTTTCTACTACGACTTCGCCTTCGAGCGGCCGTTTACTCCCGAGGACCTGGAGCAAATCGAGAAGCGGATGGTGGAGTTGACGCGTCAGGACATCCCGATCGTCAGAACCGAGATGCCGCGGGAAGAAGCGATCACCTATTTCCGCGAGCGGGATGAGCCGTACAAGGTGGAGATCCTCAAGGATATTCCGGATCCGATCGTCTCACTCTACCGCCAGGGGGACTTCGTCGATCTCTGCCAGGGTCCGCACGTCCCCTCGACCGGGAGAATCACGGCCTTGAAAATCCTCTCCTCCGCAGGGGCTTATTGGAGAGGAGAAGAGACGAACCCGATGCTCCAGAGGATCTATGGGATCTCTTTCCCGGATCCCGCTCTCCTCTTGGCCCATCTGGCCCGGCTCGAGGAGATCAAAAAGCGTGATCACCGGAAGATCGGCAGAGAACTTGATCTTTTCTCCGTCAGCGAAGAGGTCGGCGGGGGCCTGATCCTCTGGCATCCGCGCGGCGCGATCATCCGAAAGACGATCGAGGATTTTTGGCGCGAGGAGCATCTGCGCGCGGGATACGAAATCGTCTATACCCCCCATCTGGCCAAACTGGACCTCTGGAAGAAGAGCGGACACCTCGATTACTACCGCGAAAACATGTACGCCCCGATCGAGGTGGAAGGAAAGCCGTATGAGATCAAACCGATGAACTGTCCCTTACACATCCAGATCTACAAATCCCGCATGCGCTCCTACCGCGACCTCCCTTTTCGCTGGGCCGAGCTGGGGACCGTGTACCGATTCGAGCGTTCGGGTGTTCTGCACGGGCTGCTGCGCGTCCGCGGGTTCACGCAGGACGACGCGCATCTCTTCTGCCGCCCCGACCAGATCGAGGAGGAGATCGTCGGCGTCCTCGATTTCACCGTCTCGGTTCTCAAGACGTTCGGGTTTGAAGAATACGAGGTGTTTCTCTCCACGCGGCCGGACAAGTTTGTCGGGACGATCCGGGAGTGGGAGGACGCGACCGCGGCGTTAAAATCCGCGCTCGAACGGAAGGGGCTGAAATACTCCGTCGATCCCGGAGGCGGGGTTTTTTACGGACCGAAGATCGACATGAAGATCCGAGACGCCCTCGGAAGGGCGTGGCAGTGCTCCACCGTGCAGGTCGATTTCAATCTCCCCCAACGTTTCCAGATGGGATACATCGGAGAGGACGGGAAAGAGCACCGGCCGATCATGATTCACCGCGCTCTCCTCGGCTCGATCGAACGCTTCTTCGGTGTACTGATCGAACACTTCGCCGGGGCTTTCCCGCTCTGGCTTTCGCCGATCCAGGCGATCGTTCTTGCGATTACAGACCGCCAGCACCGCTACGCGCAAGATCTTATCTCACGCTTTTCAGGCCTTGGGATTCGGGCCCAGGCGGATCTCCGCAGCGAGAAGATCGGGGCGAAGATCCGAGAGGCGCAATTGGCAAAGATTCCCTACATGCTCGTCATCGGAGACCGGGAGGAGAAAAACGGCACGGTGGCGGTCCGACTGAGGTCCGGGCAGGATCTCGGAGAGAAACCAATCGACACCCTGCTTTCAGAGTTGATCCGCGAGCTAAAAACAAAAAGCCAAAGGAGTCTGTTATCGTCGCAAAATTAAGAGTGAATAAAGATATCCGGGCGCGCGAAGTTCGCGTGATCGGGGCCGACGGCGAACAGATGGGGATCATGTCGGCGGCCGACGCCCTGCAGAGGGCGGAAGAGACCGGGCTCGACCTGGTAGAGATCGCCCCGACCGCCGCCCCGCCGGTCTGCCGGATCATGGATTACGGAAAATTCAAATATGGGCAGAGCAAGAAAGAACATTCCGTCAAAGTTCATCAGAAGGCGACGCACCTCAAAGAGGTGAAGATGCGGCCCTTCACCGATCGGCACGACCTGGAGTTTAAGATTCAGCATGCCCGGGAATTTCTGAACGCGGGCCAGAAGGTTAAGGTGACGTTGATGTTCCGGGGACGGGAGATGTCCCATCAGGCCCATGGACATCAGGTGCTGACAAATGTCATCAACGAGTTAGGATCGCTGGCGTACGTCGAGCAGCCTCCCAAGATGGAGGGCCGCAACCTTTCGATGCTGCTCCTTCCAAAGGGAAAGATCGAAAAGAAACCGGTTCAGAAAGGAGCCGCTACCTAGATGAAACTGAAAGGGCACCGCGGAGCCGCCAAACGCTTTCGCATCACAAAAAAAGGGAAGATCCTGATGAGGCGCGCGGGGAAGCGCCACCTCCTGACCGACAAATCGCGCCGGCGGAAGCGAAACCTGCGCGACGTGGTCTCCGTCCATCCGGCGGAGAAGGCCGCCCTTCGCAGGCTCCTCCCCTTCGGGCGGCCGTAATTATAGGGGCTTCTGCCCCGAGCGCGCAGCGCTCGGGGACCCCAACCCGCGCGAGCGCTTGAGGTCTAGGGGATGGCTCGG